>NZ_JASDDJ010000003.1 GCF_030407455.1 Psychrobacter sp. 5A.1 | reverse complement strand
CGACAATAGCATGATGGCACCACCTGATCCCTTCCCGAACTCAGAAGTGAAACATCATAGCGCCAATGGTAGTGTGGATTCGTCCATGTGAGAGTAGGTCATCGTCAGCTCTCTATATTTAAAAAGAGTCACCCTTAACTGGGTGGCTTTTTTTTTATCTTTTATTTCTAGTGACTAGCGCAGCACATCCTATTTAAAGGTGAGCAAGGAGTAACGACTGTCTGGGAGACAGTCGTCCGTAGCGCAAGACGAAAGGCTATGCCTGTAGATAGCTCTTGCGCTGCATTAGGGAGTAAGAAGCAAAACACAGTTTCGCCCGACGCAAGACAAGAGCTGTGCTCGCAATTAGCATGCTTTGCTTTTATAGCGCTCTTCTCGTTCGTCAGCTCTCTATTCCTAGAAAACCCCCTCTGACATAAGTCAAAGGGGGTTTTCTTTTGCCTGGCGTTTTAAGAATGCAGTATAGTAAAAATGCAGTGTAGTATTATCTGTGATATCGGTTTAAAGTAGATGAGTAAAACAATCAATAAAACCAAGCTAGAAAGCAAATTAGGATATAAACCGATGTTAATTATCAAACTGACTGATAGCAGAGAAACTCTAGATGACATTGAGAAAGTATGTCTATATTTAACAACGCACAAAGAGTTATTGCCTTTGATAACACCTGAAGAATGTAAGGATATTTCTTATATTTTGAAGCCAACGTTTAAAGCTGATCATAACGAGTCTGAAAAGAAAGCACACTGGGAAAAAGTGTTTAATGAATTTACGTTGACTGATAATAAAGGCGATGAAATGCGTTTTTATAGAGAGGAAAAAACAGACGCTCTATACTTTGGTACTAAGAAAGGATTCGAGACCCTAGAAAGTATTAATAATGATCAACCTATTATTGAAAGTAGATTTAACAACTAAGGTGTATTGATTACTCACAAATAGGCATTGCTGTTCGCTAATACGCTTAAAGACAAGGCAGATGGTAGTCTTGTCTTTAACTAGGTTTACAACACACTGCTTATATATAGTCGGTGAACTACTAAACTGCTACGGCGTTACCCTCCTTAGATGTACTACTTGTACAATCTGCAGTCGGCTGTCTTGTACTCATTTTAGAGTTCTTTGACTATAGATCTAGTAGGAAAGCATTAAGCTAATAAAGGATAATTCATGTCAATTTGGTCACTGGTTCTAATATCATTTTTGCATATTACGATTGGTGGGGCTTTTTCACTGGGTTTTCTCTTTTATATCTGTGCAGAAAATAGCCCAGTTTTATCCAAATTTGAAAATATGGCTCTGTTTACTTTACTCATCGCATATTCAGTCTCTCTGCTAGTGAGTATTGGACTGGCTATTTACTTTTATGTGGCACTTGATAGCGAGTCATACTATTTATGCTTTTCGTTATCTTGGGGCTTGCTCATACTGCTGTTAGGTTATTGGACATATATTTCAGTGTGATTTAGATAAAAAATTATTTAAGAGTATTTGGCAGATTAGTGAGATTGGATTAAGTGGTTGTAGAGTATTCTTTGGTATGGAAACGTTAACTGTGAGCTTTTTATTCCAGATGATTTTCCAAAGTTGATTTGTTAAGGGACTATTTTCCAGCTTTTATTAAATTATAATCCTTTTCAAATCATCTATCAGTTAGCTTCATTAGAGCTCTTGCACAAGTTATTTCTAGCCCTCCATCAGTAGAAATCAATGACTTGATACTTTTGCAAGAGCTCTATTGTTCAAGCAATATAAATTAACTAAAGTGGACTGTGTTTCGATATTCATATTGTTGGCCTTTAATATTAATGCTAAATTTGGAAGAGAAAAATATTTTTTTAAATTAACGTGAGGATAAAATTTAGAACCTAAATTTTTTCGTCTTTTAGCAACGCTTTATATTTCTTTTGGAGAAATTAGTGGCAAATCATATTAAGCAAAATAAAAACGACGTTGATGGATGGTTTGATGCGGTAGTTAATAATGGAATTATTTTTCTTGACTCTTCAGTTAGTAATTTATCAAAGTCTCCTAAAAGCTCACTGATTGATTTATACACTGCAATAGAGCTATTTTTTAAAGCTCGACTAATGAAAGAGCATTGATCACTCATTATTTCAAAGCCAGAATCAGCAGATAAACAAAAATTTGAAAGTGGTGACTTTCATTCTGTTTATCTGGAGCAAGCACATATTCGTTTGAAAAATATCTGTGGAGAAAATATTAAAAAAGAAGCTATGAATAATTTTAAAGCCTTGGGTGAGCATCGAAATCAAATTGTTCATTTTGCTCATACAGGGTTTTCAGGTAAAGAAACAGAGGTGGTTATCGAGCATTGGGTATCATGGTTTCATTTGCATAAACTATTAACTAATAATTGGGCTGATATTTTTACTAACTATATAGGCTCAATAGATGAAATAGATGTAAAAGTTAAATTGAACCATAATTTTCTTAAAGCCAAGTTTGATTTGATTCAAGATGAAGTTGAGATAGAAAAGAATAGAGGGAATCGTATCGTCTCTTGTACATCATGCGGATTAGAGTCAGCTAAAGTGCTTAAATCACATAGCTGGGGTGGAGAAGATATCGAGTGCTTAGTCTGTGATGTGAAAGATTTAAAGTTAAAAGCAATCGAAATTTCAATACCATGTTCAAACTGCAATAAAGAAGTTAAGTATTTTATGGTTAAAGATCATAAATGCACTGAGTGCCAGACAGAGTTAGCTTCTGAATATGCTCTGGAGAAATATACTGAAATATATCAAGAGCAAGATCCTGAGACCCGTTATGATGATGAGGCTGATCCATTGGCTTATTGTCACAAATGTCAAATCGAAAAACAAACAGTATTAAACTTGGAAGGTATGTGGGTTTGTGTTGAATGCGAAGATCGTGGTTGGGCTGCTTTAGATTGTGAAAATTGTGATAGTTTCGTTACAGGAGATGTGGAAGCTATTAGATATTTTGCTTGTCATCGCTGCGAAGAGGAAGTTAGAAAAAATTATGTAGATACATGGGAAAATATATAGCTGGAATTACAAGTTAGATATCATAATATTTTTAAATTGAATCAATCTCACAAATTAGGTTCCACTATAGGTTTATCTAACTATTCTAAGTTATTTAATGAGAGTTTATATATAAAGGCTTTCTTTGGACATTCCAGAGCTTAATATTCCACATTGCAACTAATGGAACATAAGTTACTATTGTCTAACAGCGCTATACTATTTAAAAAGAAGTAATCCAAAAACAACAACTACCAAAGAGAAACCCCCATGACAACCTCAAAAGTAACCTATCAAGGCGATTTACGTACCACCGCCATTCACCTACAGTCAAACAACCAAATCATGACCGATGCTCCTACAGACAATCTGGGCAAAGGCGAGGCGTTTTCACCGACTGATTTGATAGCGACCAGTTTGGCCAGTTGTATGTTGACGATTATGGGTATCAAGGCCCATGACATGGGTATCGATATCACAGGAACCACTGCCGAAGTGACCAAAGTCATGGCTGCTGACCCAAGACGCGTGAGTGAAATAAATATTATCGTAACGTTTAACAAAGCACTTGATGACAGAACGAAAACGATATTCTACAACACAGCACTCACTTGTCCTGTGGCGAAAAGCCTACACCCTGATATCATTCAGGATGTTACTCTTAAATGTATAACATCGCTTTGATAAGATAATGATTATGGCCGCTAAAACGCTACTGATCGTCGCTCATGCACCATCGCCCAATACTAAAAAATTGGCGCAGGCAGCTTATGACGGTGCTAATCATTCTGATATAGATATTAACGTCATCTTGAAGTCACCGCAGGAGACGCAGCCTGAAGATGTGTTGGCTGCTGATGCGTTACTGTTAGGCACGACTGAAAATCTGGCGTATATGGCAGGGCTGACCAAGGACTTCTTTGATCGTTGCTACTATCCTGTGCTAGAAGAGAAGCAAGGCATGCCATTTGCGGTATATATACGAGCAGGGCATGATGGCACAGGTACGAAGCTTGCTATCAAGACGATTACGACAGGGCTACGTTGGTCATGGAGCCAAGAGGCGCTGATACTACAAGGCGATTGGCAAGAGAGCTTCACTGAGCAAGTAGAAGCGCTAGCCATGACGCTAGCCGCTGGGGTCGAGGCAGGTATTTATTAATAGTGAGATGTCTGATAATGCTTGTTGATATATGCAACTACTGCCAAAAGTACCATAGACAGTTTGGAGAGAGCCGTAATGCACAATGATGATTTGAATAATAAAGTGGATGTTTCTGCGTTGCCATTTTCCCAAGCGTGTGAGAATAATAAACAGCCTATCTTAGAAGTGCTTCAAAGCGAGCTACAAGGCTCTAATCATGTATTGGAGATTGGTTCTGGAACTGGTCAGCATAGTGTTTATTTTGCGCCTCATTTAGCACATTTAAAATGGCAAACTAGCGATGTCACTAGTAATCATCGCCACATAATCGCTTGGCATGATGCTTATCCTGCGCCCAATTTATATGCCCCTTTAGCATTTGATTTGAGTACGGATGCCGTACCTGTCAATAGCCAGTTAAACTTACCATATGATGCAATGTTTACAGCCAATACCTTACATATTATTGGTTGGGATTTGGTCAAAAAGTTATTTGCATTGGCAGGTGATACTTTGCAAACAGATGATAAGCTGATTGTATATGGCCCTTTTAATGAGCATGGTGACTATACCAGTGAGGGCAATCAGCGATTTGATGCGATGTTGAGAGCAGGCAATCCTGACAGCGGGATTCGCCATAAAGAAGATATTGTTAGTCTAGCAAAGGTTCATCATTTACAACTCAGAAAAACATATACGATGCCTGCTAATAATCAACTATTGGTATTTCAAAAAATATAAAGCACCAAACTCTTAGAACAGAAAAGCCACCTCAATTAAGATCAGAAGATGATCGATTGAAGTGGCTTTTTAGTTGGGCTTTCTTATTTTTTTCGCTGTTAGACTATTTATATTCTTCTGCTAAAAAGTCCAAATAACGTTTCCAAGAGCGCTCATCGGCACGTGCATCATATCTATCACTACCGAATACACTAAAGGCATGTGGCGCACCGCTATAAGTAACCATCTCATGAGGTACCTTGGCCGCTTCTAATGTTTTACCTAGTGTCGCAAAGCTTTCTAGAGAGACGGACTGGTCGGCAGAGCCGTGAAAGACTAATATCTCCCCAGTGGTGTTGTCATAACTTTGACCGGTTGGAACCTCAAAAGCCCCATGGAATGGTACAAACGCTTTTTGCTCAAAGCCTGAGCGTGCTAGCTCTAACGCAACCGTACCGCCAAAACAATATCCCATAGTCGTGCCTTTTCGCACATCATTGCCTTGCAGCTGTCCTGCCGTTAATGCCCCTGCTAATATCCGACGCATTTTATTACGGTCGTCATATAGCTCCCCCGTTAGACGTTTGTTTTCTTCAATAGAAGTAGGGCGAACGCCTTGACCGAACATATCTGCTGCTAATACGTTGTAGCCTTCAGTCGCTAACATATCAGCACGTTTGCGCTCATAATCGGTGAGACCATCCCAGTCATGAATGAGTAAAATAAAAGGTGCGTTGGGCTTATCCGCTTTGGCGTAATAACCTTCGTATGCTTGATCATCCACTGTATAGGTAACGTTTTTGGTCGTGATAGCAGCAGCCGTTTGACTGAAAGTCAGTGCCATTAGGCCGATTGAAGCACCCATTAGCAATGAGTGGTAAGGTTTTTTGGATGGGGAATTTAAAATTGGTAACATGGTAGGTCGCCTTATAGTCATATAAAAAATAGTCGCATCGTCAAATCCATACAAACCCGCTACATCGTCATCCTCGCTAACCATACTAATGTATAGCTTGCGCTCGGTTTCCTTGTATCGGAATTATTTGAATCCAACGATATAAAAAAGATAAATATTTTGAAATGAGGACACACCCTAAAACCATGCCAATGTATTTATCAGTCGTTTTTAGTGCTTGATAAAAGCATACCTTAAAAAATCACTACATTACAAGAATCTATTATCAGTGTTGATACCCGCTTTAAATAGTCTAAAACGGCTTATTTATCACGGCTGCAAACTTTAACCAAATATCAACAAGGAGCGCCATGAATTAGTCATATCTTTTGGCTAATATTAAATACAGCTCAGCATAGAGCCTACTTTTAATGACTAGCTAGGATGCATAATGAAAAATAATATTGATCATACTGACCCCGCTAAAGATATGAATACGGAACGTGGAAATGGAGGCGAAACCCATCAGCGTGCCGGTGATGACACGAAAGTTTTGACGACGCAACAAGGCGTTGCCATTTCTGATAATCAAAACTCTCTAAAATCTGGCAGTCGTGGCCCTACATTGCTAGAGGATTTTGTACTGCGTGAAAAGATTCATCATTTTGACCATGAGCGTATTCCTGAGCGTATCGTCCATGCGCGCGGTAGTGCTGCACATGGTTATTTTGAGCTGACAGAATCACTAGAAGAATATACCACGGCGAAAATTTTGACCGAGACGGGTAAGCAGACGCCTTTATTTACCCGTTTTTCTACCGTTGCTGGTAACAAAGGCTCAAAAGATACGCCACGTGATGTCCGTGGTTTTGCCGTGAAGATTTATACCGAAGAAGGCAACTGGGATATCGTCGGTAACAACATGCCGATTTTCTTTATTCAAGATGCGATGAAGTTTCCGGATTTGATTCATGCGGTAAAACCAGAGCCTGATCGCGGATTCCCGCAAGCAGCATCTGCGCATGATACCTTTTGGGACTTTGTATCATTGAGTCCTGAAACCATGCACAACTTGATTTGGCTGATGAGTGATCGCGGTCTGCCACGTAGCCTACGTATGATGGAAGGCTTTGGTATTCATAGTTATCGTCTCATCAATGAAGAAGGTAAGAGCACCTTTGTACGTTTCCATTGGAAGCCAGTATTGGGTGTGCAGTCAACCACATGGGATGAAGCAGTAAAAATATCAGGTGCTGATCCTGATTATCATCGTCGTGATTTGTTTGAATCAATCAATAATGGTGACTATCCTGAATGGGAGTTTGGCGTTCAGTTATTTACCGAAGAAGAAGCCAATGAGTTTCCATTTGACCATTTAGATGCGACCAAGCTGATTCCAGAAGAAATGGTGCCGGTGAAAGTAGTCGGTAAAATGGTGCTCAATCGTTATCCGGATAATTTCTTTGCGGAAACGGAGCAAGTCGCGTTCTGCCCATCACACTTGCCACCGGGTATCGACTTCAGTAACGATCCATTATTACAAGGTCGTCTATTCAGTTATCTAGACACGCAGCTATCGCGTTTGGGTTCGCCCAACTTTGCGCAGATTCCAATCAATGCGCCTAAATGTCCGTTTGCGAACAATCAGCAAGATGGTCATATGCAAATGCAAGTGCCTAAAACTCGTACGCTGTATGAGCCGCAGAGCTTAGATCCAACGAGACCACGTGAAAGTGCCAAACGTGGTTTTGAATCATTCCATGAGCAGTTGGATGATGGTGTAAAAGGTCGCGTACGTGCAGAGAGTTTCGCCGATCACTATAGTCAACCACGTATGTTCTATCGTAGTCAGACACCAACTGAGCAAGCACACATTGCAACGGCGTATGCCTTTGAGCTGGGTAAAGTAGATACCGCTCATGTACGTGCTCGCATGCTTGGTCATTTGATTCATATCGATGAAGACTTGGCCAATCGTGTGGCAACCGCGCTCGGTATGGAACTGCCAGAGCCTGCGGATGCCGCTGCACCTGTCCAAGATATGGCAACGTCTAAAGCCGTACAAACCATCGGTCTGACACCTGACAGTCTAAAAGGTCGTATGATCGGTATATTGGTAGCAGAAGGGTCTAACAGTAGCGAAATCAAGAAGTTTGAAGCAGCAGCGATGGAACAGGGTGCTAGCGTGAAAATCGTTGCCCCTAATAAAGAAGTGGTATTAGACGATGGCACACGCATACAAGCGGATGAGCGTCTAGCTGGCGGGCCGTCAGTGATGTTTGATGCGGTTGTCAGTATCATCATGCCAGAGCAAGCCAAAAAGCTCGCAAAAGACAGCTCAGCACTAGACTGGTTTAATGATGCGTATAACCATTGCAAAGCCATCGCTTATTGCGGAGCGACCGATGAATTTATCCTAAGTAAACTGCCAGTTGAAAAAGACAGTTTTGTCACGCCACTTGCCGAACTAGATAGCTTCATTGAAAATGCGAAGTCTCGTCTGTGGGAGCGTGAGCCAAAGGTTCGTGATTTGGCCTAATAGACGTTTTAGTCTAAGAGAAGTGTTAGTCTAAGAGAAGTGTTAGTCTAAGAACCAGCCATAGCAATATGGCTGGTTTTTTTGGTAAGAGGAAGTGTTTAAACCATCTCAGCATTTACCGCAAAAACACCACATAACCTTTAAAGTATGGATTGTTTTCCAAAAACGCTGCGCCTTGCCATTGACCGCCTTCAACAATACCAACCTTAAAATCAAAGGGTAGGTTTTCTAACTTTTTTAGGTATCGGGAATAATTGGTCAAAGTAGTCGTTCCTTGGTAGGTTTGGATAACCAGCTCATCGACGGCATCACTGAGCTGCATAAACTGAGGGTCCTCAGCTTGGTTTGACCAATCAAGCAATCCAGTCACACTCAATTGATAATGCGCTGGCAGCTGCTGACGAACATGCCTAAGTAATTGTGCGTACTTATCTAGTTGATAGGTGGGAGCATCATAATCTATTTGGAGCCCCATAACGTGATTGCCTGCACGTTGCCATTTTTCTAAGCGTTCAATAAGCTGTGCCATCACTTCGTCTGACCACTCTTGACTGGTCGCACGATAGACGAGCCAAATCTTTTTATCACTTAGAGACCGAACGCCTAAACCTTGCGGGGTTAGCGTTGCAAGTGCAGCATGATCCGCATTCTCATTGGTATTGGGACGATAATACGGAATATTAGACGGACGAATTTCACCTTGTAAAATATATAAGGTATGAGCTTGGCTAAGCTTGGTATCATCTTCGGGCGGTGTCCATATCCAAAATTGCTCA
The DNA here is from genome assembly GCF_030407455.1 of Psychrobacter sp. 5A.1. Classification (GTDB taxonomy): domain Bacteria; phylum Pseudomonadota; class Gammaproteobacteria; order Pseudomonadales; family Moraxellaceae; genus Psychrobacter. The sequence continues at coordinate 105,286 of NZ_JASDDJ010000003.1, read as the reverse complement.
TAATCCTTAGTATGAACAATCTCATCGCCAGTAGCAGTATTGGCAAAAGGAACACTATTGAGAGAGCTATCCATTGATTGGGTTTGTTGATAAATCTCAGACTCATGAATTGAAGTAGGACTAGTGATTTGATTATAAATAAAAGCCGCAAAAACCAATATGATTAAGCCAATAGACCCTAATACCACTCCTTTATATTTCTGCTGATTTTTTATCAAATCAATAAGCCCTTAAATTTACCAGTAATATTTTTGATTTTGTGCCCAAGTAGTATGGCTAAAGTCTGATTTTAAACGTTTAAACCAAGCTTTGCGGACTGACATGTCCACATTTTCATCGCTACAGTGGTTACTACCAGAGCTGGCAAAACAGCCAATCGCACGATGTAGCGCATAAGCAGATAACTCGTCATCTCGATTGCTGGCAAATATGGATTGATAGATGTCCAATCGGTTTAGTGCTTGACCTTCAAAACGACTGGGCATATCACCCAAGTAAGGATAGCGATAGCCTGAATCGCTTTGATCAGAAAAATGATAAGACTGATCATAATCTTCGAGATAGTAAGTTAACGTTGAGTCATCCATAAACTCGGCCAGACATAGGGTTTGTAGTCTGTCTTTTGGGTTTTGGCTCAGGCGCGTCACTGTTTTTGTTAAATCTTGGCAGTTTATGCTAGGACTAACCTTTTTACCTTGCCAATTAAATTCACTGAATACAGGCAAGTATTTCAATGTTTCGTCTTCACTATCAAAGCCTAAATACTTTTGTGAGTTCTTTGGAAGATAGTCCTGCTGGTATGTTAAATAATCAGCATAGCGTCCCTGTATTAGCGATTTGGTCAGTAGCGCGTAACGAGCCTCTGCGCCAATCTTATCCGTAGCCGAATGACTATTAGCAATTTTCTTTAAGCGTGCTGGATCGGCAGAATATTTTATCACTCGCATTTTTAAAGTTTGAGATTGTACCGTAGCGTTATTGCCAAAAAGCTGGCTGTAATCATTGGTTTGATCTGCTTGAAGTGCTAATGCAAGCTCGGTTACCGTGTTTTGAAACGGCTGTTTGGGCAGTTGATGCAGACGACTCCATAGTGTGTTTGCCTCATTGATACTACCCATTTTCTGCAATGCCTTGGCTTTTAGGACATATTGGCTAAATTTTGAGTATGACATCTCGCCTGTCGGTAGCGTGGTTGGTAAATATTTTATGGCAAGTTTTGGATTATTCTCCTGCACGAAATAATAGGTCGCTATGAGATACTGGTACAAATCCATGCGATCTTTAAACTTAGGTTTTAGACGCTCAAGCTCTGTTCGCGTTAGCGGTGTAGGAGCGTTGAGAGAGTCGGCAGGTCTTAAACGGTATAATGCAAAACTGGTGAGCAAGATTGGGTCATTAAGCTTGTTAATATCGATTGGCTCATCAAAATTTGCAAAGAAGACTTTTTGTTCGATCTCTTCTGGCAATAAGCGACTATCAAGATTAAAGCGTAGAGAGTTTGTATGATCGATTTGCCATTCGATCTCATCAACCAGCTTTTCTTGTTGACCTGCCAGCCAATATAGTCGGCGTTGTAAGCCGCGAGCTGAGGCAGTATAGTGACCATTTTTAAAGCGGCTAAGGTAAGTATTGATAGCCTTTTGAGTGCTAGCAAACAGTTTTGGATCAACGGTCTCGCTCTTATAGCGGTAGTCTCCCATGCCATGCTGATAAATACGATTAATACCAGTACGAATCAGCATATAGTTGGCGGTATCGACTAGCCAAGCAAGCCCTGCATTATTACCTGTTTTAAGATCAATCAACGCACTATAGAGATTATGGGCACTGTCAAAGTCTGATTTTTCACCCAAATAAAACAGTTGAGTGGCCATAATATAGTCTGCGTATGGCTGAGCATTGATAGACCATTTTAATGGAAAAACAGGTGCGTCCTCTGCTGATGAGGTGTCATGACCGAACGAGTCCGTACATTCGCTGCGAATGGCTTGGCGAAACTGCATCAGTTGTAAGCGTTCTTTAGACGTCAATTGAGTATCAATTTTGAGCGCGCCTTCTAGCGCCTCTTCACCCGTATAAAAACTATTACAATATTCGGCGTAATGACTTTTTTCAGAGTGCTCTAAAAAATTCTGATTGGGGTTTTTGACTTCATTCACAGCCGTTTGTCTTAAAGTCCTTAAGTTTAACGGAAAGTCATGAGCCTGATAAGAGTCTGAGTCATGCGTATTAGGCTCGTCAAAGCGAATTAAGCCTTTATCTGCGAGTAGTAGATATAGGTTGGTTTGGGTGTCATTGCCTGTGTCTAGGATTGGAAAATTAATCTGACATTCGTTATAGGTGCGATTGTCCAATGAAAAATTAGAGCCGCAGTATCCACCACCACCAGCTTTTACAGAGATAGAGAACCCCAGTAATCCTGTTGTGAATATTGTTAAAACACAACCCTTCGTAATAAGATTTAAAAAAGGGTGTGTAGGCAGTTTTATCATCTCTGCAATATTATTCATGGACAGCTCATTAATTATGATTTCATTAGACCTTGTAATCATATCAGGATTTTATTTGAACTATGCCATGTTTTACCAAAAACTCAGCTTATGTGCTGAGTTTTTGTTTTATGAAGAAGAATGGTTTATAGTCACAAGCGTTCACTCAAAGTCATTACAATCTACATGGCGAGGGTTATACTAAATTCTATTAAGGCGCGTTAAAAGCGTCTCATATAGTAGGGATACTATAAAAGTGACCAATCATGTAGCAGGGAATGCCAATGAGTTTATGTGAGATTATAAGGTTAGAGGGATATATTCAAAGCACGTATCTGGCGGTATATCCAGATAAGATTATGCTGTTAGATGGGGCGTGTCGACCTGATGTACCGATGGTATTAGACTATATCAAGACAACGTTGCAACGACCAATAACGGATCTAAAAGTCGTCGTCGTGACTCACATGCATCCAGATCATGCAGGCGGCGCGCATAAGTTCCGAGGGCAAACGGGCTGCCTCATTGTCTCAGCAGACAAAGACACGCAGTGGTATAGCCGTATCGCTGGGCATACCATGCATTTCGTGGATATGAATCTGGCGCACTATGTGGCGAGACGTCAAGGTCGCTCCCCAAAAAACCTATATTATCCAGCACATCTCAAAGCCGATATCACCGTTGGTGAGGGCGACTGCGTGCCAGGGTTTGATGAATGGCAAGTATTAGAAACCCCAGGACATACAGACCGTGATTTGTCTTTGTTTCATCTACCCAGCCGACAGGTTTACACTGCTGATTTGATTATCAAACTGCGGCACAAATTTGTGGCGCCATTTCCTATCTATGATCCCAAAGTCTATATTCAATCACTCCAAAAAATAAAAGATTTAAAACCATCAATGGTCATGATGGCACATGGCTGTGAGCTGGCAATAGATGAGGCAACTTTTGATCTGTTGATTAGCCAAGCGCCTAAGCATCCACGTACGATTAAAGATACCATTAAACATAAATTGCTATGGCGTAAAGGAGATGGCTTTCGACTCTTTAAGCGTAAACATAATAAGTAGGTATCAATAAAAACTAAAAAATGACGTTTAAAAAACTCAGACGAAAAAAAGCCCAGTCACTATGATAGTAACTGGGCTTTCTAAATATGGTGGGCTGTCCGCGACTCGAACGCGGGACCAATTGATTAAAAGTCAACTGCTCTACCAACTGAGCTAACAGCCCTAACGTTTAAAGTGTTTGTATCCCTAAACGTGAGAGCACATTATATATACTATTATGACAATTACAACCCCATATGACGAAAAAAGTGCAAATCTAACGTAAAAATCGCTATTTTTTTATAATTTCATCATTATATTGAGAATAAGGGCTCAATATTTTGCCAAAAGTGCCTTAATAACGATTATTAGTCCCTAGACAGGGCTTCCACGGGATCTAATTTGGCGGCATTACGCGCTGGTAAGAATCCAAATACAATACCAATCAGTGTCGAACACACAAAAGCGGCAATAATAGAGGTCGATGAATAGATGACTTTGAAATTGTCACCGCCCACACTATTAATTAATTCACCAATGGCAAAGGCCAATCCAATGCCAATCAATCCTCCTAAAATACAGACCAGAACGGCTTCAATGAGGAACTGCTGCATGATATCGCTTTGACGCGCACCCACTGCCATGCGTACACCAATCTCGTTGGTACGCTCGGTGACAGACACCAGCATGATGTTCATGACCCCAATACCGCCGACTATCAATGAAATCACAGCAACAGAGGATATGAGTAATGTCAAAGCACCGGTTGTCGATTCAATGGTTTGACGAATAGAGTCTGAATTACGTATTTCAAAGTCATCCTTGCCATGGCGACTCTCTATCAAGTCAGAGATGGCCGTCTCGGCCGCACTAGAAGAGATGCTGTCGTCTAACAGCGCCACAAAGCGGTCAATATTGGTGCTGCCTGTGACCCGCGACATCACAGTGGTATAAGGCATATAGATGGTGGGCGTCGTAATATCTGGCCCAAATCCACCATCGTTTTCTTCAAGCACGCCAATCACGCGCCCAGGCACACTACCAATCAATATCACTTCGCCAACAGGATTGTCAATATCCGCAAAAAAGGTTTGTTTGGCATTGTCATCGATAATAATATCTTGGCTGCGCAGCGTAATGCTTTTGGTATCGAACCCTTGGCCCAATGCCAATGCCTCACCAGTGACTGCTAAATAATCTTCACCAACCCCGTTGACGGTGGCATCTTCTTGTACATTGCGATAACGAACGCTAGAGTTGGCATTCACTTGCGGACTGACGCTGATGATATAAGGCTGATTGCCGACAGCTTCTGCATCTTCTGGCGTCAGGTTGTCATCGTTGTAACGGCGTCTAGGGTCGCCTCTAGGATAGCCATCATTGACGGTGATGGTGTTAGTACCCAATGAGCTGATATTGGCGAGGATCTGCTGCTGAGAGCCTTGTCCAAGGCCTACGATCGATACGACCGCGGCGATACCGATGATAATACCTAACATGGTCAATAGGGTGCGCATCTTGTGCGCGCGCATGGCGAGTAAAGACATCTTAAAAGCTTCAAGCAGTCGATCAACAAAGCTACCAAACGCACTTTTTCGATGTTCACCGAGGATAGGCTCTGGCTTTTTGTCCGTTTGCTTATAATGCTCAGTTTTATAATCAGCGATGACATAGCCGTCTTTTAGCTCAATCACGCGCTCCGCTTGTGCCGCCAGACTGGGATCATGGGTGACCATGATGATGGTATGACCTTGTGCATTTAGGTCATGCAATATCGCCATCACATCTTCGCCAGACTTGCTGTCTAGAGCACCAGTGGGCTCATCTGCCAAGATAACGTCGCCACCATTCATCAACGCTCGAGCGACAGACACACGCTGTTGCTGTCCACCTGAGAGCTGATTGGGGCGATTATTGACTTTATTACCAAGGCCCAAATCCGTTAGTAGTTTCTCAGCACGGTTGATACGAGCATCGGTATCCATGCCAGCATATACCGCAGGGACAGCGACGTTGTCTTTGGCACTGATATCACCAAGCAAATGATAGCGCTGAAAAATAAAACCAAAGTGCTCACGACGTAATTCGGCAAGCTCATCGGCATCGAGCTTACGTGCTGATTGGCCATATATTTTATAATCACCAGCAGAGGCCTGATCTAGACAGCCTAAGATATTCATCAATGTGGATTTGCCAGAGCCTGACTGGCCAATGATAGCGACCATTTCACCTTGATGAATCGTTAGATTGACATCGTGCAGGACTCGAATGGTTTGCTCACCAGCAGGAAACTCTCGGATAATGCCGGACAGTTCCATAATGGGCTTGCTTGACGACGTGTGGTGAGTGGTCTTGGTGTTTGCCGAATGGTTTGTGTTGTTTGCATGCTCGGTAGCCGTGTGCGGCCCTGACTCTTGAGCCGTAGCACTTTCAGAACCACTTTTAGACGGCTGTTTAGAAGGTTGAGATATAGTCATAGCAATGTCTTTAATAAATAAAGGCTAATATAGTCATTCCACTATAAAAGTATTACAGCGTGAACCTCGCTTGAAGTATTTCATATACGTCTACACTCGGTTGCCTTGTACTGCTTTTAAATTGAATCGACTATAAGCGTTGTAGCGTCGTTAAGGAAGGGCTGCTACATTCAACAAGCCCTTCCTTTGTCAACACAGTCAAAGAACAAGTTACATTCGAGGCCCACCAGATACACGGCCGTTGCCTGATTTATCGCTGTTTTCTTCACTGATGACCACTTTTTCCCCTTCTTTCAAACCGCTTAAGATTTGTACTTTTACTCGGTTGTCGATACCGACTTTTACGGTTCGCTCTTCTACGCTACCGTCCTCTTTTAACACACGTACAAACTTGCTCGTTTTTGCTTTTCCGTTTTCTTTACCTTTGGAAGGCTGCTCTTGTACCACCGTTGACGGTACGAGTAGTGCGTTTTTGGCTTCATCAACGATGATATAGATTTGCGCGGTCATATCAATACGAAATAAGCGCTCAGGGTTGGGTACTTCTACGTAGCCGACATAATAGATAGCGGAATCTGTCGAGCTGGTATTACTGATTTGCTCGGGGGCAGGCTCGATGGCGGTCAGCGTCGCATCATACTGCTTGTCTGGATTGCCAATGATATTGAAATAAGCGGGCATACCAGCACTGACATTGATGACGTCAGCTTCGGAGATTTGCGCGTTAATACGTACGGTCGATAAGTCGGCTAGCGTCACCAATGTTGGCGCGGTTTGATTGGCGTTGACGGTCGTACCTTGCTCAGTCGTAATAGACACGACAGTGCCTGATATCGGCGCACGAATGGTGGTATAGCTCAAATCTTCTTCAGCGGTGCTGACGTTGGTTCGTGACTTGCGCAGTGCCGCTTGCTGACTATTGATATTGGCCGCTGCCGTCGCAATGGCGGCTTTTGCCGTATCGATAGCCGCCCGTGCATTGGCAACGGCTGCTTTTGCTGTCTCAACGCTGGTCGCTTGTGTGTCATATTCTTGTTGAGAGATGGCATTAATAGCGACTAAATCTTGTAGACGCGCAAAATCAGACTGTGCTTGCTTTAGCTCAGATTGACGGCTGGCGAGATCGGCATAGGCACTTTTTAGACCAGCTTGTTTGCTTAACGATTCTGCTTGTGCACTTTGTAGAGCGGCTTCACTTTGCTCGAGGCTGGCTTGCTCATTGCTCAGACTATTCTTTTGGGTAACTTGGTCAATTTGTGCGATCAAATCGCCCTGTTGTACTTCGTCACCGACCTCGACGTATAGGCGTTTTACTTCACCAGAGACCTGCGCACCCACATCGACGGTATTTAAGGCTTTAACTTTACCAGATGCCATGACATTGTTTTCAATATCGCCAAGCTCGACCGTTGCGGTTAGGTAGTTAGGCGTGGTTTCATTTGGTTTTAAAAAAGTATAGGCCAAAGCCCCTACTGCTACAACAATTAGGGCGATAACCCCCCATTTAATAGCAGACTTTTTGCTCATTTTGCGCATGACAACAATCCAATCACAATTAAATCAAGTATAGATATAGTAGAGACTTGAGGTGCAAAAGGGAATGGCAATTAGTTTACGAAAGGTTAAGGTGGTTTTGTAAAAAAACATAATAATTTGAAAGTAGGTTAGGATAGTATGATTACTCATATTGAAATAGGGATTTTATGATGCTAAATCATCAGCAAGTTCAAAATATAATCAATGATTATGGTAAAAAAATAGGGTTGAGTACTAGGGTGTGTCTTCAATTCACCCGATAGTCATCTAAATGGGCTAAAAATGGCTAAATCTTGCCAAACATCGTCAAATAGCTGGCTAATATCCCGATATTATCTGCGCTATTTTTCTTGTTTGACGGCAATTTATCTCATTTTTATCGCCATTTTTGAAATAAAGACACGCCCTAATGATGTGCTCTTAAGAAAAAAACCATCTGGATTTGGCGAGCCACACTTAGAAATAAGCGATGACTATTACCATTACATGGTATATGAATGCGGTAGTGAACTCACTAGAGAGTCTTCTAGGGATGTAGATGATTTTATCTATAGGTTTTTCGAAACTATAACTTCTATGATAGCGGGTGAGTATCAACAGCAGAATATTGTCATCGGTGAGGATCAAAGAGTAATTCGTTTTCATAAACAAATTGAACTTATGACTCAATTAAAAGATGAGTGGGGTAGAAGGAAAGAAGCTGATATAGCAGAAACTTTACAGAATGCTCCTTATTCAATTAAAAAGCTTACTTGGCTAAATAAGTTATTAAAATTCTTTGAATAATCAAACGGTAAACAGACGCTTTCCTGCTAGTTCTAGCGCAGCTTGTAATAATAACTCCCACGCTGGCTGACGAACCAGTCCTTTGATGGCTTGGTCACAACGGTATAAGAGCGCAGGCCATTCAGCCGTTTGCGTTTTTGATTGGCGACGGCAGGCTTGTTGATATAGCCCTTGTTTGCTGCGCCAAATGCCAAGCGTTTGCGGATCTTGTCCGTCCATCAGTTGTATAATCTGACGCATGTCTTTACTAATTGCCCATAATACTAAGGTCGTCGGCTCATCAGTCGCTTTGAGTTGAAAGATGATTTTTGCCACTTGTGCGCTATTACCTGCCAGCATCGCATCCGATAAATCAAAGACGCTAAATTGAGCGTCACTGACCAGTGCTGCTTGTAAATCTGTGATATCGAGTGCCACAGTATTTGTAGGCTGTGCAAAATCGCCAGCTGTTTCGGTATCTTCATGAGGAGCCATTAACTGCGGCGCAAACAGATAAGACAGGCGCCACAAGGTTTGATAAGCACTTAATAGATGATGCTCAGTATGTGACATCAGTAGTTGCCATGCTTCTTGAGACAGCCGTAATCCAAACTTTTGAGCCTGAATCTGCAAGAGCTGCTGGCGCTGCTGCTCGTTGTATAAATTACAGTCAATGACATTGCCATATTGCGCAAAAGGGGCAAACCACTTACTGCTCTGGCTACGTTTGTCTTGCTTAGGCGTAAGCCATAATACACTATGACCGTGTGTACCTGCTTGTGCTTCAACCGCAAAGCGTTCGAGCTCAGCAATGACAGCCTTGTCAGGTTTATGGTTGCCAGTCACGATTAAGGCGCTGGCATCATCAAACAATGATTGGCTACCCAGCTCTGATAGCACTTCTTGCCAGCTCTTGACTGATATCAGCTCTATGCGCTTGATTGCGTAGTTTTGCGCGCGCCAATGTGGACGAAGCGCATCGATGAGCCATTGACTGAGCAACGGCTCATCACCGTGCGCCAGCCACAAGCCCGCTACTACAACGGAGGGTCGCAGTAGTTTTGGATAGGCTTTTATAAAAGTATCTTGCATAACGTGGTGGTACACAGGTTGATGAGGGGGGAATACCAATCTCAAAGTTATGATAAGCGGTGTAAAACTCGCTTAGTCTACTCATTTTGCTAGAAATAGTATCGTTTGATAATAAGAACGACTGAATATTAAGGTTGTGGTACGACAACGACCGTTGGTTTCACACCTTTATTCTGTAGCATCGCTTGTTTTGTCCCAGATGTGACTTTAGGGAGAGAGATAGCCACGTACTGATCAGTGATACGTCGTGCTAGGCTGTCATACAGCCAGTCACGTATTTGATCGCCTTGCTGATCATCAGTGTTCACGGACGCCTCATTGTATTGATAGCTACGCTCGACCTGAATAGGATTGCTCAGTTTAACAGGCTTGCCATTTTCCATCGTTTGATAGCTGACATCGGCTGATAGTACTAAGCGAATCTCTGTTAATACCCCGACCAATTCGTAACGCTTAAAACGCACATTATGAATGTCAATGGCGGCAATAGAATCAGCATTCGCTTGTTGGTTATTACGAGCAACTTCTGCCGAACTCATATTGCCAATGATATCGACACCTAACGTTTTTAGGCGCCGCGTCAGTGGCAGTTTTAGAGGAAAGGAGGTGCGATTGTCTTCGATAATCACCGCTGTTTTTTCGACATCAAGCAGCATCGCGGAGTCATAGCCACGCAATTGAAAGCCGCAGCCACTAAGCGCCGCCGTTGCACCGATCACCGCAAACATTGGCAGTGCAGTAAGTAATGCAGTCACTAGCTTTTGTCCGCCGGACTTTTTTGCAGTAGGGTTTTGTGCGTTTGGTGTTGATTGTGACTGCTCAGCTCGATGCTTGTACGACATAAACGCTATCCTCATATGATAAAAAGGCTTAGAACACTAGGGCGTGTCTTCATTTCAAAATAGAGATAAAAATGAGATAAATTGCCGTCAAACCAGAAAAATAGCACAGATAATATCGGGATATTAACCAGCTATTTGACGATGTTTGGCAAGAGTTAGCCATTTTTAGCCCAGTTAGATGACTATCGTTTGAATTGAAGACACGCTCTAAGCCTAAATGACCTAGCCTGCCACCACGATATTAACCAACTTATTAGGGACAACGATTTCTTTTTTGATCTCGCCAGTGATGAATTTTGCCACACTTTCCATCGTCCGAGCTTGCTCTTTTAACTGCTCAGGATCGCTGTTCGGTGCCACATCCATCTTACCACGCATCTTACCATTGACCTGTACCACCATGGTGATCATGTCCTGTACCAGTGCACTTTCATCCACGGTTGGGTAGTCTAAAGTTAAGGTGTCGAGGCCTAGCTGCTCAAGCAAATGCTCACCGACGTGTGGCGCATATACAGACAGCATAATCAGCAGATTGGTCAACGCTTCGTGCTTGACGTGTAGCTCTTGCTCATTACTAGCACTAAAGCTGGTCAACTCGTTGGCAAGCTCCATAAGGCTTGATACAGGTGTGTTCAGTGCCAAACGGTCACCTAAGTCACTGTCAATTTTGGCAATCGTTTCGTGCGTTTTACGGCGTAAGTTTTTGGCGTCTTTGCTCAGGCCTTCCGTGCTCAAGGTGGCACTGTTGAGCGTCTCAATGCTGATATTGGCGACCGTTAGCGCTTGCATATGGTCGGTGGCAATGCGCCATACTTTTTTCACAAAGTTATAAGGGCCTTTTAACGCATCATCTGACCATTCAAGCGTTTGGTCAGCAGGCGCGGTAAATAGCGTATACAGACGAACCGTATCAGCACCATATTTATCAATGGTTAGCTGCGGATCGACACCGTTGTTTTTTGACTTAGACATTTTTTCGATTTTGCCAATCGTCACTGGCTGCCCATCAGATTTTAAGATTGCTTTGATTGGTTGACCGCGTTCGTTGAAGTCAATATCGATATCTTCTGCAAAATAGTAGGTCGTACTGCCATCAGCGTTGACGCGGTAGAATGTACCAGCGAGCACCATGCCTTGGGTCATTAGGTTGGCAAATGGCTCATCACCTGTGACTAAGTTTTCGTCACGCATCAGCTTATGGAAAAAACGCGCATACAATAGATGCATCACCGCATGCTCGACACCGCCGACGTATTGATCGACCGGCAACCATTTATTGGCCGCTGATTTGTTGACCATGTTTTGCGTGTCATTTGGGCTAGCAAAGCGTGCGTAATACCAGCTTGACTCTACGAATGTGTCAAAGGTATCGGTCTCACGCTCAGCAGGGTTACCACATTTAGGACAAGTGGTATTGACAAACTCTGGTAGATTTTTAAGTGGATTACCACGACCATCAGGCACGACATCGGTTGGCAATACAACTGGTAGATCTTGCTCTTCGACAGGCACAGTACCGCAATGCTCACAGTTGATCATTGGGATAGGGCAACCCCAATAGCGCTGGCGAGACACCCCCCAATCACGTAGGCGATATTGAATTTTTTTCTTAGCCAATTCTTGTGGCTCAAGCTTAGCAAGCATCGCTTCGAACGCTTGATCGAAATCTAGACCGTCAAACTCACCTGAATTAACCAAGGTATTACGCTCAGTATAAGCAAGATTGACTTCCGTATGGTTCGCTTTTGCTTCTGCTTTTAGTTCATCAAAATAACCGTCAGGCACATTGATGACTTGTTTGATTGGTAGGTTGTATTTATTGGCAAACTCATAATCACGTTCATCATGAGCAGGTACCGCCATGACGGCGCCTGAGCCATAGCTCATCAATACATAGTTGGCGACCCAAACTGGCACTTCTTCACCAGTCAGAGGATGCGTCACAGTGAGACCTGTGTCCATACCGATTTTTTCAGCTTTGGCCAAGTCCGCTTCAGCAACTGAGCCTTTTTTGCACAGGGCGCAGAATTGCGCAATCGCTTCATCATTCTCAGAAGCATATTGTGCAAGTGGATGCTCTGCCGCAACAGCGACATAAGTCACACCCATCAACGTATCAGGACGAGTGGTGAACACATCTAAGGTGTTTGCTTCACCAGCAAGCTCATAAGGGAAGTGTACTTCCATACCAGCACTACGACCAATCCAGTTGCGCTGCATGGTCAATACTTCAGATGGCCAATGACCCTCTAGCTGATCCAAATCATCCAACAGCTCATCGGCATAATCGGTGATGTTGAAGTAATACATGGGAATATCGCGCTTTTCGACTGCAGCACCACTACGCCAGCCTTTGCCATCGATGACTTGCTCGTTTGCTAAGACAGTGTTGTCAACGGGATCCCAATTGACCGTCGACAGCTTTTTGTAGACCAAGCCTTTTTTGTACAATTGCAAGAACAACCACTGCTCCCACTGATAATACTCAGGGCTGCAAGTAGCAAACTCACGTGACCAGTCAATAGACAGACCTAACAATTTGAGCTGCGCACGCATGCTGTCAATATTGGCAAACGTCCATGCCGCAGGTGGGGTTTGGTTCGCAATCGCAGCGTTTTCTGCTGGCAGGCCAAAACCATCCCAACCCATTGGTTGCATGACTTCATAACCTTTTAGGCGATAGTAACGGCTCAGTACGTCTGAGATGGTATAGTTACGCACATGGCCCATATGCAGCTTGCCACTTGGGTAAGGAAACATCGACAGCATGTAACGACTTGGCTTGTCGCTTGGCTCATTGCTTACTTCAAAGCGCTTGTCAGTTGCCCATTTGGTCTGCTGCGCGGCTTCTATCGCTTGTGGGTTATAATAATTGTTTTCTGCTTGGTCAGATGTCACAGTATTACTCATAGTGGGCTCTAGATTGAATATTTTGATAAGAAATTAGATACGATAGAATAGCGCAAATCGGCAAAAAATGCGATGGGGCAACGTAATAATAGAGCAGTATTAAGAAGTATATAACGACTTATGAATGGATAGTAAGGCTAGACATGCAAAAACTAAAGAAAGGTCAGGTATTAAAGTATCCTATTGATTTGTATTTATCTAAAAAGAATATAGCACTTATGCTTGTTTTAGGTATGTTGCTTTTCCCCTTGTTTTTTTATGGAATACCTTGGGCACAAGAAAAAAATGATTGGCTTTTTCTGATGAGCATATGGTTTTTCATCGTTTTAATTTTTTTTGGTGTGATTGTAGTGTTACTCACGCTAATAAAAGGTAAGCCTGTCTTGCAAATTACGGATACAGGTATAACGCTTCTACAAGTTATTCGACGACCACAACAAAGATATTTGTCATGGCAGGATATTGAATGTATAGGCATCGATTGTCGGGTTGTTAAGCACCACGAAATTTGGTTGCTAGTGATTCAGCCCAAGCAAGGCAAGCTCATACAACTCCCGATAAAACCTATGAGATATAAAGACGCTATCTTGAATGAGATGGAGATTGTACATCTAGTGCAACTCGCCTTTGAAGGCCAATCCGCTATACACTACGAACCGATAGAAATGGAGAGAATGAAACTGCTCACGCCAAGAATGAAGTGGCTAATATTAGCCTTGATTCTGAGCTGTCTCGCTGTTTATCTATTTCTACTTTTTAAGTAAAACGCACATAATCCATATTATATTTAAAGGAACAATAATGACCATCACCATTTACGGTATCAAATCATGCAGCACCATGAAAAAAGCATTTACCAAGTTGGATGAATTGAATATAAGTTACGATTTCCATGACTATAAAAAACAAGGTATCGATAAAGAAACCGTACAGCGTTGGGTAGATGATCTGGGCATCGATAAGGTGCTGAACAAGCGCGGTACGACATGGCGCAAGTTGACTGACGAGCAAAAGCAAGCGGCTGATGCCAATATAGATAACGCGATTGACCTGCTAGTAGAGAATACCAGCATGATTAAGCGTCCGATTGTAGAAGGTCAGATCGACGAGAAAAACCAAGGTCAGCCAATATTGCTTTGCGGTTTTGATGAGGCTGTATTCGATAAAGTTTTTTCGTAAAAGAATATTGCTACCATCAAAAAAGCCCGAGCTTGGATACCAAGCTCGGGCTTTTTTGATGCTAATAATTATAGGCTGCTAGCACAATTATGAATCCAATTCACGACTGATTAATGTGCCGACACCTTCATTGGTGAAAATCTCAAGCAAGGTAGCATGGGGCACGCGGCCATCAACGATAACAGCGCTTTTCACGCCGCTACGTACGGCATCCAGCGCACATTGAATTTTAGGAATCATGCCGCCTGAGATCGTGCCATCTTCGATTAAGCTATCGACTTTCTTTGGCGTCAGCCCAGTGACTACTTCGCCATCACGCCCCAATACACCTTTGATGTTGGTCAGCAGCATTAATTTTTCTGCTTGCAAAAACTCTGCGACTTTACCAGCGACTAGATCTGCATTGATGTTGTAGGTATTACCTTCGGCATCGACGCCAAGTGGGGCGATGACAGGGATAAAGTCAGACGCAATGAGCATGTTAATCACGTCTTTATTGACACTGACCACATCACCGACGAACCCTAGGTCTATCGGAACAGCGATGCCATCTTCGCCGATTTTTTCCATCATTAGCTTTTTGGCTAAGATTAAGTTGGCATCTTTACCAGTTAGGCCAATCGCGCGTCCACCGTGCTTATTGATTAAGCTGACGATCGACTTATTGACGCCACCGCCTAACACCATCTCGACGATATCCATGGTGCTTTTATCAGTGACGCGCATACCATCGATACGGTCAGAATGACGGCCGAGCTCTTTTAGGAGGTTGTCAACTTGCGGGCCACCGCCATGTACGACGACTGGATGCATACCAACGGTTTTTAGCAAGACAATATCGCGGGCAAATGAGCTTTCAAGTGCAGGGTCAGTCATGGCGTTGCCGCCGTATTTGACGACGATGATCTTATCGACAAAGCGCTGGATATAAGGCAGTGCCGTGGTTAAAACTTCAGCGGTGTTTTTGGCATCATCTAAATCAAGCGTCATTACAAACTCCTAAGTTATGAGGTTAAAAAAGTCACGTTGTATTTGATGGTAATTACTAGGGCGTGTTTGATATTCATAAATAGGCACTGCCATGGTCGAATATCAAACACGCCCTAATTGGCTGGTCACGATTCGGCAGGAATAGCGGCAATCTGTTCTGCCAGTGTTTTATCAAATGGGCGACATAAAGCGGCGAATTTTCCTTGGATATCTTTTAGATCTTCCATACTGTCGCCAGCAAAGCGTACGGTCAGATTGTGACTGGTATTTGATTGGCGAAGCACCCCAAAACCATGCGCAAAATCCAACCGAACACCATCGATGCAGCTCAGTTTTGTCCCTACTGGCAATAAATATTTGGCTTGCTTGAGCGTTATGTCTTGTCCATCATACGAAAAATGACAAAGGGATGGCTGGCAAGTGGTGGCCAAATAATGACCAGTATCTGCTGCTACAGTCGCATCTACAAGTTGTCGTAAATACTGACAGAGTGTGGCCAAATGTTCTACGATAGAGCAATCTTGTTCAAGCGTTTTTGGCATTGACAGTGTTGGCAATGTCGATACTGGCCGCTGAGGCATAGGCAGTTTGGGCATGGGCAAATAATGATCCGCAGTACTGACCATGGCTGGCAAGCTTTGAATAATATCTGACAACGTCTTCTTATCATGTAGGTCGTTGCGAGTACGAGAGAACCAATGCAACAAGCGTAATGCTGCATACATCGCATCATCATAAGGAATGAAGCGACTGTCATTGAATATAAAATGTCCTGATAATTCACCAGCAAAGACAATTTGACTATCAGACTGCTGGATCTGTTGGCGCATAAAGCTGCTCCCCGTCTTACTAATCACAGGCGTAGCGCCTAGCTCAGACAAGAGTGTCGGTAAGTGATGAGAGCATTTGATATCAAACAGGACTTGAGATGGTACTCGCGATTCTAGGGGTTCTGTAGGGTGTAAAGTGGCAGGGCGTTCCGCGATAGCCACTTGTGCTAATAAATATAGCAAATGATCAGGCATGACCACTTTACCGCTATCATCGACAATCATTAAGCGATCGCCATCACCATCAAAAGCAATGCCGATGTCTGCTTTATGATGAAGCACGCTCTGCTGCAATTGTGTGAGGCGGTGGGGCTCAGTGGGATCAGGGTTGCCAGAGGGAAAACTGCCATCAGCGCTGTCATTGAGCATGATGACTTGTTGGCAGAAATGACTAAATAAACGCTGAGCGATATTGCTGGTCGCGCCATGCATACAGTCAATAACGACTCGAAAATCAAGTTTCGATAAGGGCTGTTGAGTAACTTTTGAATGTGGTCTCTTTGAATGTGGCTTACTGGATTGATAAATCTGCTGAAAAACTTGAGCGATAGCCTTAATATAAGCCGTTGCTATGTCCTCAGTAGATAAGCCTGTATCCTGAGTGTTTTGCTTGAGAGTATTCGCTTGAATGACGCTATTATTTTTTGAATTGCTTTTAGTCAACTGATGAAAAAGCAATTGAATCTCTGCACTGCTAGGAGACTGATGATTGACTAACCACTTAACGCCTAAAATTTCTTTAGCAGAATGACTGGCGGTTACAATGATGCCATGTCCCTGATACTGCTCTGCCCAAAATACCATCATTGGTGTAGTGACGAGACCTAGCTGGATAACAGTTAGACCATGCTGAGCCAATATATCAGCGAGTTTCTGTGCAATAGCTTTACTACCATTACGCACATCATAACCAATCACAATAACGATTTTTATAAAGCTGACCTGTTGCGCTAATAGGCTGTTTTTCGAATCGTTATCTTCTAATATGCATAGTAAGCCACTATAAAGATTAGCAAAAGCATTGCCGAGCGCTTGTATAAAGTTGGTCGTAAAATGCTGGCGTGAACCACGAATATCATAAGCACGAAATAAGGATTGCTGCGCCGCAAAAGTTGGCATCGCTTACTCTCCTTATAATCGTGGTTATGATGGTTGTGACAGTTGTAATTGCTAAAAAATAATTAAAACGCTAACTCAGTAATGATTACTGGCGACCTGAATGTCCGAATCCGCCCGCACCGCGTTCGCTTTCATCACTAAAATCTGTGACGATTTCAAACTCAGGACGGGCAACAGGTACGACGATATACTGTGCCATACGCTCTGCTGGATTAAGCACAAAGTCGTCCCCGCTACGATTCCAGATACTGACCATTAGCTCACCCTGATAATCGGCATCAATCAGCCCAACCAAGTTACCCAAGACGATACCGTGCTTATGACCAAGACCTGAGCGCGGTAAAATCATACCTGCATAATTAGGGTCTTGAATGTAAACGGCGAGGCCTGTGCCGATTAAGTGTGTTTCACCCGCTTTAATCGTTAACGGCTCGTCAATACAAGCACGCAAGTCAATACCTGCACTGCCATCGGTGGCACGAGTTGGTAGAGAAAACGCTTCATCTTCAGTAATTTTAGGGTTTAACACTTTAACTTGTACAGCTTGCATAACGCACTCACTTAACGATTTGATGGTTTTTAAATGATGTTTTTGAACTAGGGCTTTGAAAAAAATGTATTCAGAGTTTTTATATAAATAACAATTCTATATTTTGATTGGGTAATTAATTATTCAGCAATTGATTATAGTATTAATACGCTGGCTAAGCCTAAAAATGACATAAAACCGACAATATCCGTGACGGTCGTTAGGATAACTGAAGCAGATAGCGCAGGATCGATATTCATCCGTTTGA
Source organism: Psychrobacter sp. 5A.1 (assembly GCF_030407455.1). Taxonomy (GTDB): domain Bacteria; phylum Pseudomonadota; class Gammaproteobacteria; order Pseudomonadales; family Moraxellaceae; genus Psychrobacter. Next base: position 87,208 of record NZ_JASDDJ010000003.1, on the reverse strand, counting down.
GCATCAGCGGTATACTGATACCCGAGACATTAGCCGCAGTCATGTTAATAGCAATGGCAAAGCCGATAACTGCACTGATCTTAATATCATGAAACCATAATTGAGCAATAAATGCCATGATTATCGCCCAAATGATACCGTTTATCGCGCCAACCCACAGTTCTTTGTTTAATAGCCAGACACGGTTAGAACCACCGATTTGGCCCATCGCCATACCACGGATAACGACCGTCAATGTCTGAGAGCCAGCAATGCCGCCCATACTGGCGACCACTGGCATGAGTATCGCTAGCGCCACGACTTGTGCTAGTACTTCCTCAAACTGCCCAATGACCGCTGCGGCCAATAGGGCGGTACATAAGTTAATACCTAGCCAAACACTGCGACTTTTGGCACTGGTCAGAATCGGCGCAAACAGCTCTTCATCTTGGCTGACACCAGCGAGGTTTTTCATGGTGCTATCGACATCATCTTGGATGATTTCCATGATGTCTTCACCGTTTAGTTGACCGACCAGCTCGCCATGGCTATTGATGACGGGGGCAAAGCGAATGTCTTCTGAACGAAAAATCGCGGCGGCATCTTGAATATCCAAGCGATCATTAATCGTAATGGCAGTGTCAATCAGTTCCGAGACCAAAGTAGTTTGATGATGTTTAATTAAATCAACCAAACTCAGTAGACCAAGTAATTGTTGGCTTTGATCGACAACGAGCAGCTCTTGGCTTTCGTCATCGAGCAGGTCGTCGTTCTCTCGTAGCCAGTGTTGCACTTTTTCTAGCGTAATGTCTTCTCGCACCTGAATAATATCAGGATCCATATAGCTACCAACTTCCCAATCCTCATAAGTATCGAGTTTGTTGACTTGAACACGGGTCTCTTCGTCTAGCGTTGCCATGACGGAGGTACGTACGCTCTCGGTCACAGTATCCAAAATCTCAGAGATGTCTTGTGCATCGAGGTCTTGGGTAAATAAAGAAATCTCTTTTGAAGAGATGTTCTCCATCAACGGCTGGCGAGTATCGACATCTAGCTCAGCGAGGACTTCACCTTTAATACTCTCTGGAACCTGCGCCCAAATTAAAAGCCGGTTTTGAGTCGGAAAAGACTCTAGTAAGTTGGCAATCTCATATTCAGACTGCTTTGTTAAAAACTCGGTAATGGCTTCATATGCCTTGTCAGCTACCAATCCCTGTAGATACAGTAGCTTATATTCAGCATTATATTCAGCTGGATTATAATCTCCCTGTAGCGTAGATGGTCGTTCTTGATTCGGCATAGGGGTAGGCATAAAATTTCCAAGGTTTTCAAAAAATATAAATAACAATTAAAGCAGTCATTTTTCGCCCAGTCTCAGGCGTGTGTTCTCAAGCATTCTTATTTAGGCATTTTCATTAAGGCTAGCGATTGCCTAATAACGCTCTAATATTTGCCAAATACTCATCAGCAACTGCTTCTGGGTCTTTGGTGGCTTTTTTCTTTTTCGCTTTGGCTGGCCAGTCGATGTGATCTTCTGGTAACTCATCTAAAAATCGTGACTCTGAAGTAACACGCATCTGACCACCTGCACGGCGCTGTGTGGCTAGCGTCAATGTGAGCTCACGGCGTGCACGGGTAATGCCCACGTACATCAGACGGCGCTCTTCTTCGACCGTCTCGCTCATGATAGAGTTACGATGCGGTAGCATCTCTTCCTCAAGTCCCATGATATAAACGAAATCAAACTCCAAGCCTTTTGCGGCATGCAAAGTCATTAAGTTGACCTTGTTGGTATTCTCTTCTTCTTGCTGCTGCTCCAGCATATCAAGCAATACCAGCTTACGAATGATGGTATCAATCGTCCGATCTTCGTCTTCTTCAGCGCGATTAATCAAAGATTGAATACTGGTATAGAGCATATCGATATTATCAATACGGTTTTTTTCTTGTTGCGGCGTTTTGGCATCACTGCGCACAAAGTCAATATATCCCGTCTCATCGATCATCTGGCGTACGATTGGCACAGGGTCAGGATGTTGATCCAACTCACGCGTATAGTGCTCGATAAATTCACCAAACTCTCTTATCGTACCATAAGCCTTTGACGGCAATACATGAGTCAGACCAGCGTGGGTACAAGAGGCCAATAGCGATATGCTGTGCTCTTGCGCAAACAGACCGAGTTTTTCTAGCGTGGCAGGTCCCATACCGCGCTTAGGCGTATTGATAATGCGTAAAAATGCGCTGTCATCTTCGGGGTTCAAAATCAGACGCAGATACCCCATGATGTCTTTGATTTCACTGCGTGCAAAGAACGACTGACCACCCGATAACTTATAAGGGACTTGTAGCTGACGCAGTTGTGCTTCTAACATCCGCGCCTGAAAGTTACTGCGATAAAGGACAGCATATTGCTCCCACTCATTACCAAAGCGCAGTTTATGAGTGACAATCTCTTTTGCTACGCGTTCGGACTCATCGTCATCATTACGGCAGTTGATAATCCGAATTTTTTCGCCTTGACCTTTATCTGACCACAGTTTCTTTTCAAATAAATGCTCATTATTCATAATGACTGCGTTGGCTGAGGTCAAAATGCGAGTGGTCGAGCGGTAGTTTTGTTCTAGCATGACAATTTTGAGCTTAGGAAAATCTTCCTTTAGCAGCGCCATGTTTTCAGGCTTTGCCCCGCGCCACGCATAGATAGATTGGTCATCATCACCTACCACGGTGAAGCGGCCTTGCGGGCCAACCAAATACTTAATCATTTCATACTGGGCGGTATTGGTATCTTGATATTCATCGACTAAGAGGTAACGAATGCGGTTTTGCCATTTATCACGTAGCTCTCTATTTTCGCGCAGTATTTTCGTTGGCAAGACAATCAAGTCATCAAAATCGACAGCGTTATAAGCACGCAAATTGCGCTCATATAATGCATACAACGTGGCAAAAATCATATCTTCTGGATCGTCTAATGTTTCCATTGCCTTGTCAGGCTCAATCAGATCGTTTTTCCAATCCGAAATCATTTTGATTGCTTTGCCGACCAACTCACGACTTTCAGCGCCACTTAGGTTGTCACGCATCATCAGCTCCATCAGCAGTCGCTTGCTGTCGTCGCTGTCCATGATAGAGAAGTTCCCCTTTAGCGGGGTATGAATCAGCTCATAGCGCAAAAACTGTAGGCCGAACTGGTGAAAGGTCGACACGGTCAGACCGCGCATCTTTTCACTTGGCAGCAGTTTGCTGACACGGGCTTTCATCTCACGTGCGGCTTTATTGGTGAAAGTCACTGCCGTGATACGCTCAGCTGGCATGTTGCATTCTTCGATCAAGTAAGCAATCTTGCGCGTGATCACAGAGGTCTTACCGGAGCCTGCACCTGCGAGTACAAGTAATGGACCAGATACGTAGAGCATGGCTTCTTGTTGTTTGGGATTGAGTTGACTCATAACGTGACCTGTAAGACAAAAGCGAAGAGAAGGGGGTGTTGATGCCGTACCGCTACCTGCAAGCGGTGCGTATCATCAAAATCGCTATCGTAGCGATATCTTAATCATATTTATTATAAGAATAATAGGGTTTCAGGTTTGAAGGTGAAATACCATAAAAATCAGGTGGGTCATTATAAAGCAAAAACAGTCACTTTGGGGGAGGACTTGGGTGATGAAAAAGGGGTATTCGGGCACTTGATTTTTGATAAATAGCGTGGCAGTGGTTGCTCATAATCAAAAGCATGGATTTGGGGTTAATATAAGGTAACGTCTATATCATAATTCATAGTAAAAAAAACACATTTTTTTTACACAGAAAGTGACCGTTCAATACAGTTAAAAACTAGCTTTTGGGCACTGATATGCGTATAGTACGTAAATAATTTATGCCAGTTGTCTCGTCTCTATTGACCACGTGTAATGAGCTATTAAATCAATTAAGTAAGCAGTCGAATATGATATTGATTTAATACGTTGATCTTACGTTGTTAGAAGATGCGTTGGGCGACCAGCCTTTATCCGCGCGCATACCGGAATCTCTACAGTTGGTCACGTCTGACATCGTCGTCAATATGCTTGATAATTGGTTATTACTAGCAAAATACCTAACATGTGACTCAATGACAGTTACTTAAACACAGTGGCAGTTACTTAAATATAGTGACAGTTGCATCGTGTTTTCGTCTGCGTTATACCTGTCGCAAGATGACCTTGGTGGGTCATTGCTTGCGCTGTGTCTAACACTCGATTGGGTGAGGAGCACGTATTATCATGTCTGCTTTTAATTGGTCAGCCATTGCTTTTATCTTAGCCGCCATTGGGCTAGTTGTCTTTATGCTGGTCGTGCCGCGTTTGCTTGGCGGTCGCTCTCAAGGCTCACAAAAAGAAGAAGTATTTGAAGCGGGTGTTGTCGGATCTGGCAACGCCCGTATTCGTTTGTCTGCCAAATTCTATTTGGTGGCAATCTTCTTTGTCATCTTCGATCTAGAGGCGCTGTATTTGTATGCTTACGCCGTTTCAGTACGTGAGGCTGGCTGGCTTGGTTTTGCCGCTGCTGCCATATTTATCACCATCTTAATCATCGGTTTGATCTATGAGCTGAGTTTGGGTGCGATGAACTGGGCACCTGCTGATAAACTGCGCAAAAAGGCACGGCTCTATGCTGCGCCTGCTGGTTTTAACTTAGCAGACATCACCAAGTTTGATGGTGCTCATGAGCTGATGGTTGATCCGACGGGTAAAGTGCCAGCGCAGTCATCTGGTCAAATCAATGTTTCGAACAATATTGAGACCAATCGTCGTCATCTACAAAACATCGATCATATTAATACCACGGGTAACGTTACGTCTGTGGATTTTGCGACGTCTGCTAAACAAGATAAAACTGAGCGTTAATGCCAGTTGATGATTTTGGCTCATAGAGTTTGTAAAGACGGGTAGCAAGAGATAAAGACGTCAGTCTGTTTGTATTAATGATCGCTGATGATTAGCCACTTATTAATAATAAAATTATGGTGACAGCGCGCGCAAGATGATTGCCACGCCAAGCCTAATATGAAGGTTGTATGTTATGAAATACACATTAACAAAAGCCAACCCCGATGCAGATACCTATCCTGCACAGACCAGTCAAACGGTCAATGACCCTATCGAAGACGAAGTTAATAAAAACGTCTTTATGGGTCGTCTCGAAGACCTCGTCCATTCGACAGCAAACTGGGGGCGCAAGCACTCACTATGGCCATTTAACTTTGGTACTTCTTGTTGCTATGTAGAATACGCCACCACCCTGACAGCCGTTCATGATTTGTCACGCTTTGGTGCTGAGGTTATTCGTGCCTCGCCTCGTCAAGCAGATGTCATGATCGTCGCTGGTACTTGTTTTGTCAAAATGGCACCTGTTATTCAACGTCTTTATGAGCAAATGCTTGAGCCAAAATGGGTCATCTCAATGGGTGCCTGTGCCAACTCTGGTGGTATGTATGATATCTACTCTGTCGTACAAGGCGTGGATAAAATCATTCCAGTCGATGTCTATGTGCCAGGCTGTCCGCCACGTCCAGAAGCGTTGATTCAAGGCTTGATGTTATTGCAAGAATCTATTACTAAAGAGCGTCGTCCGCTGGGCATTCATGTCAATGAGCAAGGTATCTATCAGCCACAAATGACGCCTGAGCGTGACCGTAAGCAAGCAGATCGTATCGCTGTTAAAAACTTGCGTAGTCCAGACAGTATTTAGATTTGTGCGTTTAGATTTATAGCGATAGCAACAACATCAATATTTTATGCCCTCATCATAGTTCGGTTATGATTAACATAGCTTAGTTATGGTTGACATAGTTCGGTTATGACTAACATAGTTCAGTTATGATTAATGAAGGAATACATCATTCATGGTCACGGTAGTCGAAAACATAGATCCTAAGATTAAGCCTGTCCCAGCGGTTATCAAAGAGCTGGAGCAGAAGTATGCCGGTAAGTTTGTCGTGCAGCATACTGTTGATGAGATTCCAACAGTGTGGGTTGCGCGTGCGGATTTGCTCGATGTTCTCTTATTCCTGCGTAAATTGCCACAGCCATACGTCATGCTATTTGACTTGTCAGCGATAGATGAGCGTTTACGCCAACATCGTCAAGGCTTACCTGACAGTGACTTTACGGTGTTTTATCATCTAATGTCGCTTGAGCGCAATAGTGACGTACGTATAAAAGTCGCGCTGAGCGAAGACGATGTCAATGTACCTAGCGCCACCAATATTTGGCCAAATGCCAACTGGTATGAGCGTGAAGTATGGGACATGTTCGGTATTGTCTTTACGGGCCATCCGCATTTGACCCGTATCCTATTGCCAAAATATTGGGAAGGTCATCCACTGCGTAAAGAGTATCATGCGCGTGCGACGGAATTTACCCCATACTTCTTGAATACGGCTAAGCAGCAATATGAGCAAGAAAATCTGCGGTTTGTCCCAGAAGAATGGGGCATGAAACGTTCAGGTCGTGATGAAGACTTTATGTTCTTGAACATCGGTCCTAACCATCCCTCTGCTCATGGTGCCTTCCGTTTGGTGCTACAGCTTGATGGCGAAGAAGTCGTCGACTGTATCCCTGATATCGGCTATCACCATCGCGGTGCAGAAAAGATGGCTGAGCGTCAAACATGGCACTCATTTATTCCTTATACCGACCGTATTGATTATCTCGGTGGTGTGATGAATGAGCTGCCGTACATCATGTCGGTCGAAAAGCTTGCAGGGATTACGATTCCACCGCGCGCTGAAACCATCCGCGTGATGATGAGCGAGTTTTTCCGTATTACCAATAACCTACTATTCGTTGGTACGTTTATTCAGGATGCGGGCGGTATGACCCCTGTATTTTATATGTTTACCGATCGCCAAAAAGCCTATGACGTCATCGAAGCCGTGACTGGCTATCGTATGCATCCCGCTTGGTTCCGTATCGGTGGTACGGCTGCTGATCTGCCACGTGGTTGGCAGCGTCTGGTTCGTGAATTCCTAGATTGGATGCCAAAACGCTTGGACGAATATGTCAAAGCAGCATTACAAAACAGCGTGCTCAAAGGCCGTACTCAAGGGGTTGCTCAATATAATGCCAAGCAAGCATTGGCTTGGGGCGTCACTGGTGCAGGTCTGCGTGCGACAGGCGTTGACTTTGATCTGCGTAAAGCACGTCCATACATGGGCTATGAAAATTACGACTTTGAAGTGCCAGTTGGCTACAACGGTGATGCTTATGACCGTTGTATGGTAAAAGTCGAAGAGATGCGTCAGTCATTGCGTATCATCCGTCAGTGCATGGATAACATGCCACAAGGCCCTTATAAAGCGGATCATCCATTGGCTGTGCCACCGCCGAAAGACCGTACATTAAATGATATCGAGACGCTGATTAACCACTTTATCTCAGTATCTTGGGGTCCTGTGATGCCAGCGGGCGAATGTACGATGATTGTAGAAGCGACCAAAGGTTTGAACAGCTATTACATCACTTCAGATAAGGCGACGATGAGTTATCGTACCCGTATCCGTACGCCGACATTTGCGCATTTGCAGCAGATGCCATCAGTGATTAATGGTTCGCTCGTCTCTGATGCCATTATGTATCTGGCATCGATTGATATTGTGATGGCTGATTGTGATCGCTAATACTTTGATCTAAGACTAGTGCTTTGATTAGAAAATTATCGTTATTAAAGAAATACGTTTATCAATATATCATTGCCAAATGGCACACCAAAATGCTGATATTTTGCCATGTAGCGACACTCATAAAACTGTCGCTATTAGCTGATAAAGCGTGATGAGTGAGGACAGATAGAAGACTATGAAAATTGTTTCCGACAAAATGCCAAAAGTAGATGTGGCAAGCATCCTCACTAGCGAGGAAATTGCGGCTATTCATGAGTTCATGCACCATTACCCACAGGCGCGTGCCGCCTCGTTAGATGCGCTAAAAATTGTGCAAAAGCGCAACGGCTGGGTCGACGATGCACAAGTGAATGCCATTGCCAATATTCTAGACATTCCAATGTCAGATATGGACGGGGTCGCTACTTTCTTTAACCGTATTTATCGTCAGCCTGTCGGTCGCCACGTCATCCTTATTTGTGATTCAGTGGCTTGTTTCTTGACAGGTTATGAGGCGTTATCGGCTGAAATCAGATCGCAGCTGGGTATTGAATATGGTCAGACGACGGCTGATGGTCGTTTTACGCTATTGCCAATTTGCTGTTTAGGTAACTGTGATAAGGGTCCTGCTGTGTTGATTGACGAAGACACCTATGGCCCTGTCCAGCCTGAAGAAGTAACGCAATTATTGGAGCTATACGCATGAGATTAACACTTTCAGAGCAGATTGCTCAACGTAGCCAAGGCAAAGCACCAAGCCAGCTTAATGAGCAGCGCATTCCAATTTATGGTGATAAAGCCACAGCGACTAGCGAAACCAAGCCGTTAACATGGCGTCTAGCACATCATGATGCAGTACTTGATTTGGCCACCTACGAATCTCTAAAAGGTTTCACTGGTTTAAAGCAGGCCTTGAGTCAATCGCCTAAAGAAGTCGGCAATATGATCAAAGCTGCCAACGTCAGAGGCCGCGGCGGTGCAGGTTTTAATGCTGGTTTGAAGTGGACATTTATGTCGCCGCCGGATGGTTTGCCACGCTATCTCATTTGTAATGCAGATGAGATGGAGCCGGGCACGTTTAAAGATCGTCTATTAATGGAGCGTCTACCGTTTCAGCTGATTGAAGGTATGTTGATTACCGCACATGCGATTGGTGCCACTGACGGTTATATCTTTATCCGCGGTGAGTACATCTTGGCCGCTGAACGTTTGGTCGCTGCCATTGAAGAATGCTTGGCCAACAATCTAATGGGCAAGAATATTTTAGGCTCAGATTTTAGTTTTAATCTACATGTGCATACGGGCGCTGGCCGCTATATATGTGGTGAAGAAACCGCACTGATTAATTGTCTAGAAGGTCGCCGTGCTAACCCACGTACCAAACCGCCTTTTCCGCAAATCTCTGGTGCATGGGGTCGTCCAACGGTAGTCAACAACGTTGAGACTTTGTGCAACATGCCAGCGATTTTGAACCATGGCGTCGAATGGTATCAGTCATTATCTACTATCAAAGGCAAGAGCCAGACACCAGGCACCAAATTGTTTGGTTGTTCAGGTTTGGTCAACGACCCAGGTCTATGGGAATTACCATTTGGTTATACGGCGCGCGAAATCATTGAAGATTTAGCAGGTGGTATGCAAGCAGGTAAAACCCTCAAAGCTTGGCTACCGGGCGGCGCATCGACTGACTTTTTAACCACTGAGCATTTAGATGTGGTGGTAGATTTTGACACCATTCAAAAAGCAGGTAGCCGTATGGGTACTGGTCTTATTATGGTTGTCGATGAAGCTCAAGATATGGTGCCACTCGTTCGCAATCTCGAAATTTTCTTCCAACGCGAATCCTGCGGTTGGTGCACACCATGCCGTGACGGTCTACCGTGGGGCGTCAAACTGCTTACCGCTATCAATGATGGTGAAGGGCAAGTAGGCGATGTGGAAAAATTAGAAGGCCTTACGCGTGACTTATGGATTGGTAAAACATTCTGTGCGCATGCCCCAGGTGCGATGGAGCCACTAATGAGTGCGATTAAATATTTCCGTCCAGAGTTTGATAAAAAAATCACTCAGGCGGTTGGTGTAGATATCATTGATGCTGCAGCCAATCAACAGCCAGTAGTGAAATAAGGAGAGCGGCATGGCAGTCATACATATTGATGGAACCACTGTCGAAGTAGATAGCGCGGATAACTTGCTACAAGCTTGTTTATCACTCGGCATTGATGTGCCGTATTTTTGTTATCATCCAGCCCTTGGCTCAGTAGGCTCGTGCCGTCAGTGCGCGGTCAAGCAATTCCAAAACAAAGAAGATATGGAAGCAGGTCGCGGTCGTCTCGTGATGTCATGTATGGTCGCTCCTGGCGATGACATGTACATCTCGGTCACTGATGATGAAGCAAAAGCATTTCGCAAGTCGATGGTTGAGTTACTTATGACCAACCATCCACATGACTGTCCAACCTGTGAAGAGGGCGGACATTGCCATTTGCAAGACATGACCTATATGTCAGGTCATAGCCGCCGTCGCTACCGCTTTACCAAACGCACGCATCACAACCAAGAGCTTGGTCCATTCATCGCGCATGAAATGAACCGCTGTATCGCTTGCTATCGTTGTGTACGTTTTTATAAAGACTATGCGGGCGGCGAAGATTTGGGTGTTTATGGCTCAAACAATCGCGTTTACTTTGGCCGTGATAAAGATGGTCAGTTCGAAAGCGAATTCTCAGGCAACTTAACTGAAGTATGCCCAACCGGTGTATTTACTGACAAAACACATTCTGAACGTTATAACCGTAAATGGGACATGCAGTATGCGCCAAGCATCTGTCATGGCTGTTCGGCAGGTTGTAATATCTCACCAGGTGAGCGTTATGGTGAATTGCGCCGTATCGAAAACCGCTATAACGGTGAAGTAAACCGCTATTTCTTATGTGACCGTGGTCGCTTTGGTTATGGCTATGTCAATCGTGACGATCGCCCAACCCAAGCGCTTGAACGTATCAATGATAAGCATGTCAAAATCAATATTGACTATGCACTCGATGAAACCATCAAGCGTATCAAAGATAAAAAAGTCATCGGTATTGGCTCACCGCGCGCCAGTCTAGAGACTAACTTTGCGCTAAAAAATCTCGTTGGCTTTGATAAGTTCTCAACAGGTTTGAACCATCAGCAGCAAGCACTGGTCAATAAATGCATCGAAGTATTAAGTACTGATGGCATTTATAACCCTAGCATGACTGATATCGAAAGCCATGATGCGGTATTGGTGTTGGGTGAAGATATCACGCAAACTTCATCACGTGTCGCGCTGTCAGTACGTCAAGCCGCAAAAAATGAAGGCTTGAAAATGGCGGCGGCGCTGCAAACGCAACCTTGGCTTGCAGAGCCTGTTAAGCGTATTGCTCAAGATGCGTTAAGCCCAGTCTATGTCATCGATGTAACGCAAACTAAGCTAGAAGATATCAGTAAAGTGAGCGTAGTGGCGACCCCTGAAGACATCACTAAGCTTGGCTTTAAAGTCGCTGATGAGATTGCTAGTTTCGCTGATGATTTAGCGGAAATAGCAGATCCACAAGCGGCTGAACAAGATGCTGATGCCAGTACTGAGACTGACGGCATGCAAGTGTTGGCTCAGCAAATCGCTTATGACTTGATTCAGGCCGATAAGCCATTGGTCATCTCGGGTAGTAGCTTATCGTCTACCGCATTGATAGAAGCAGCGGCGCAGATTACTCAAGCATTGACGCAAAAACGCGCGGCAATCAAAGCGACTGAACAGCAGCAAGTTGAAGCGCATAACGCCAAAGTAAAAGCAGCTAATGACCAGCCTGAAGAAGATCAAGATTTATCTGCTAAGCCAAACAAGCCTGAAACGGGTGTAAATACAGAAGCGCAAGATGATGTAGAACGCGCTCCTGCCGAACCGCTCGAATTAAAAGAAGTGAACAACCGCTATCAGGCACAAGCAGGTATCTACTTAACGGTTACCGATGCCAATAGCATGGGTGTTTGCATGCTCGGCGGTCAATCAGTAGAAGAGTTGTTAGCGACTGATTTCGATGTGGTTATCGTTGCTGAAAACCAGCTGACTGATGCCATTGATGCCAATAAATTGACGCAGCTATTGACGGATAAAACGGTCATTGCATTAGATCATCAGCTACTTGATTGGCATAAAGACGTCGATATTGTATTGCCAGCGGCTAGCTTTGCAGAAGCAGACGGCACATTGATATCGGCTGAGGGTCGTGCGCAGCGCTTCTTCCAAGTCTATGACAACGAATACTACCATCCAATGAGCAGCATCAAAGAAGGCTGGCGCTGGCTACATGCAGTGCATAGCAGCATCGAAGGTCGTGATGTCGATTGGACACAGCTAGATGATGTCATCAATGCATTGATCGCAACCCATCCTAAGCTTGCGGGTATCAAAGGCGCTGCACCTGATGCTGCTTACCGTATGACTGGTCTTAAGATTGCGCGTCAGCCACGTCGTTATTCAGGTCGTACCGCTATGCGTGCACCGATATCCGTCCATGAGCCGATGCAACCAAAAGATTTAGACACCGGCTTGACCTTCTCAATGGAAGGCTATAGCGGTAAAGAAACGCCAAGCTCGATGATTCCTTTTGCCAATGCGGCAGGTTGGAACTCACCGCAAGCGTGGAACAAATACCAAGACAAGGTCGGTGGTAGCCTGAAAAACGGTGATCCAGGTGTACGTTTGTTCGATCAGCTAGCACGTTTAGAGACACGCCAATATGTTGCGCCGGAAGCGATGTCTGCGACGACGACTGATATGCAGCAAGGCCAAGCGAAGCTAGTGCCTATCTATAATATCTATGCCAGTTCAATGATGGCTTCTCGCAGCCCAATCGTCGCTGAGCAATTACCTGTTGCCGCATGGCGTATCGGTATGGATGATGCTAAGGACTGGAATATTGCTGCTGGTGATTACTTGGCGATAGAGATTGATAAGCAACAAATCACTTTGCCAGTACAGATTGTTGGTTACTTAGCAGAAGGTTGTATCGGTTACCCAGTTGGGCAGGTGAGTATCATTCACCCATCGATGCCAGCGTCGGTACGTAAAGTGGATGCACCAGTGACGATGATGGGCAGTATGGCTAACGATATGATGAACAATAATGACATGATTAACGATAACGATACTGCGCAAATGAACACAGCGCCGATCACCACACAGGAGGTGTAATATGCAAGTTACCCGTATTATCCCTGATGTGCCAAGCTTTTTGACTGGTAGCCTGAGCTTTGATGCTTGGTCTATCTTATTTCTGGTTGGGCAATCACTGGTTATCTTCTTAGTCGTGGTATTGGTTGCGGCAATGATGATTATCTATGAGCGCCGTATGTTGGCCTTATGGCAAGATCGTTATGGTCCAAACCGTGTGGGTCCATTTGGTTCGTTGCAGCTGGTCGCTGATATGCTCAAAATCTTCTTTAAAGAAGATTGGACGCCGAACTTTACCGATAAGTTTATGTTTACGTTGGCACCTGCGGTCGCCATGTTTACCGCATTGGCCTCATTTGCCATTATTCCCATCTCGCCAACGCTTGGCGTGGCTGATTGGGATATCGGTATTCTGTTCTTCTTTGCTATGGCAGGTATTGCTGTCTATGCAGTGATGTTCGGTGGTTGGGCTTCTGCCAACAAGTTCTCGTTATTGGGTGGCTTACGTTCAGCGGCACAAACCATCAGTTACGAAGTCTTTTTAGGCTTATCTTTGATGGGTGTGGTCGCACTGACAGGTTCATTTAACTTACGTGCTATTGTTGAAGCACAAGCAGACGGTTGGTATATCATCCCGCAGTTTTTTGGCTTTTTGACTTTTGTGGTTGCTGGTGTTGCTGTTACGCATAGACATCCATTTGATCAACCAGAAGCAGAGCAAGAGCTGGCCGAAGGGTATCATGTTGAATATTCTGGCATGAAGTTTGGTATGTTCTTTATCGGAGAGTATGTCAACGTTGTCTTGATTTCTGCATTGATGACTTGCTTGTTCTTTGGCGGTTGGCTTGCGCCTTTCAATTTAGATATTCCATTTATTCCACCAGCTTTTTGGTTCATGATTAAAACACTGTTTTTTATGACGATGTTTGTTTTGGCTCGTGGCTCACTTATGCGTCCGCGCTATGATCAGGTAATGAATTTTGGTTGGAAAGTCTGTCTGCCAGTAACACTGATTAATCTGTTGGTTACTGCTGCAGTCATTTTGATCTTTTCCCCAACGTTATAATCATTACTAGCCATCATTGATGAACTAGGGTAAAGCTGATAAGGATAATAATCCCATGTTTACTACCATAAAAAAGACCGTCATTGGTATATTTACCATTGTTCGCAGTATGTGGATGGTCAATAGTCATGCGCTCAGGCCACGCGACACCATTCTTTATCCTGAAGAGCCCGTACCAGTACCGCCGCGTTTTCGTGGGCGCATTGTGCTGACGCGTGACCCTGATGGTGATGAGCGCTGTGTTGCGTGTAACTTATGTGCTGTGGCATGTCCCGTTGGCTGTATCTCATTACAGAAAGCTGAACGTGAAGACGGCCGCTGGTATCCAGAGTTTTTTAGAATTAACTTTTCGCGCTGTATTTTTTGCGGATTGTGTGAAGAGGCGTGTCCAACGACAGCCATTCAAATGACACCTGACTTTGAGTTGGGTGAATATAAGCGCCAAGATTTGGTTTATGAAAAAGAGCATTTGCTTATTTCAGGACCAGGTAAATATCCCGATTATAACTATTATCGTGTGACGGGTATGGCGGTAGCGGACAAACCAAAAGGGGCGGCGCAAAATGAAGCTGCACCTATTGATCTAAGGAGTTTGCTGCCATGATGAATATTTTGAACCATCCTGAGTTGGCAGGGTTTTATTCACTCGCAGCAGTGGCAGTATTTGCCAGTTTGCGTGTGGTGACCCAAGCCAATCCGGTGCATGCTATTTTGTCGATGATTGTGTCATTGTTAGCGATTGCTGGCATATTTTTTGTGCTCGGTGCGCCATTTGCAGGGGCACTAGAAATCGTTGTTTACGCTGGTGCCATTATGGTGCTGTTTGTCTTTGTCATTATGATGCTGAACTTGGGCATGAGCAATGATGAGCGTGAAGAACGTTGGCTTGATGCGGGCACTTGGGCGATACCGACAGGATTGACGATTATTATCGCGGTTGTGCTATATGCGATGATTGGTCTCAATCATGACGAAGCAGCAATGATTGGTGTGACGTCAATTTCGGCGAAAGAAGTTGGTACGGTATTATTTACTAAATATGTGATGCTGATAGAAGTGGCTGCATTATTATTACTAGCTGCTCTGGTCGCCGCTTATCATCTGGGCAAAGAGTCTGTAGATGATGAGGTTATCAGTCATGATAGCCAAACAGCACGCTCGAACAGTCGTGTTAAGCAATACGATAACATTCATCCAGACAGCACACACACAGATAACGATGCCGTGAAAACAGCTGAGCCCTACGAATATAAAGAAGTAGATCCGCATGACTACGTAAGTATGAATGTAGGCACGCAGATGAGTACGAAGAAAGTCACGCGCAAGGAGTCAGACTAATGGTACTAGCAGCGAGCGTGGCACAAGAGGTCGCGAATGTGCCGTTTGCCCATGAAGTAGCAGGCTTAGTACAGCCAGCTGTTGAGGTGCAACAGGTATTGGGCCTGATACCCATGAGCCATGGATTGATTTTGGCAGGTATTTTATTTGCTATCGGTCTATGCGGTGTCATGGTACGTCGCAATTTTCTCTTTATGCTTATGAGCCTTGAGATCATGATGAACGCGGCAGCACTAGCATTTGTGGTGGCAGGTAGCCGTTGGGTCGATCCAGATGGACAAATTATGTTTATCTTTATTTTGACGTTAGCAGCAGCAGAGGCCGCCATTGGTTTGGCAATATTATTGCGGTTTTATCATCAGCGTGGGCATCTAGATGTCGATAGCGCCAATGAGATGAAAGGATGATGTCATGAGTTTATTACCATTAACCTTTATATTCCCGCTCGTTGGCTTTTTGATTTTAGCCTTTATGCGCGACAAGCTAACAGAGCAGGTGGCAGCGATTGTCGGTGTGGGTAGCATGCTGTTATCAGCACTATGTACGCTATTCGTTAGCTATACTTTTTTAACCAGTAACCCAGCAGGTACGGTGGTCGAGATTCCACTTTGGACATGGTTCCAAGTCGGTGATTTTGCGCCAAGCTTTGGTCTTAGTTTTGACGGCTTGGCTCTAACGATGACGGGCGTCATTACAGGTATTGGCTTTTTAATCCATTTGTTTGCCGCTTGGTACATGAAAGGCGACACTGGATTTGCCCGTTTCTTTAGCTATATGAATTTGTTCGTTGCTAGCATGCTATTACTGGTATTGGCAGATAACTTGTTCTTGCTATATCTCGGTTGGGAAGGCGTCGGTATCTGTTCTTACCTGTTGATTGGTTTTTATTACCATGACAGAGCCAACGGCCGTGCCGCGATGAAAGCCTTTACCGTCACGCGTGTGGGTGATGTGTTCCTAGCGTTTGGTTTGTTTTTATTATTCCGTGAATTCGGTACGCTTAATATTCAAGAGATTATTACGCGCGCGCCAGAAGTATTCGATATCAACAACCCGACGATGATGCTGACTACGATGATGTTGGTTGGCGGCGCGATGGGTAAATCAGCCCAGCTACCACTACATACGTGGCTTGCTGATGCGATGGCAGGTCCAACGCCAGTGTCGGCATTGATTCATGCCGCGACGATGGTAACAGCGGGTGTTTATTTAATCGCCCGACTACATCCATTGTTTGAGCTGACCCCAGGTATCTTATTGTATTGGGTCGGTGGTGTCGGTGCATTGACGCTTATCGTTGCAGGTTTCTGTGCACTAGCACAGACAGACATCAAGCGTATTCTTGCTTATTCGACCATGAGTCAGATCGGTTATATGTTCCTAGCACTCGGTGTGGGCGCATGGCAAGGGGCTATCTTCCATCTGATGACGCATGCTTTCTTTAAAGCATTGCTGTTTTTATCGTCAGGTGCGGTCATCCTTGCCGTACACCATGAGCAAGACATCTTTAAGATGGGCGGCTTACGCAAAAAGATACCATTGGTATTTTGGTGTTATATCGTCGGTGGCGGCGCACTTGCTGCGATACCTTGGGTTACCGTTGGTTTTTATTCTAAAGAAGCAATTCTTTGGGAGACTTATGCCACAGGTCATCTAGTATTGTTCTATATGGGTGTATTCGGGGCTTTCTTAACCGCGATTTATACGTTCCGTATGATTTGGATTATTTTCTTTGGTGAAGAAAAAACGCCTGCACATAAGCTAACAGGTATGTCGTATTGGTTGCCTTTGACGGTATTGCTAGTACTATCTACCGCCGTTGGTGCATGGATTACACCGCCATTAGATGGTGTCTTACCAGAGAGTGTCGGTCACTTATTAGAAGTCGCGGGTCAAGCACATGCTAAGCATACTGCAGAGTATATCGCGATGGGTGCAATGGGCGCGGGCTTGATATTGGCAGCATTATTATACGTCGTAGATAAAGGTAGAATGCTTACCAGCTTTAAGCGCTCACGTATTGGCGGGGCGCTATATCACTGGTGCTATCACGGCCTAGGTTTTGATGCGCTATACGATGTAATTTTTGTAAAACCCTTTTTGTTCATCGGCCGCTTACTTAAAGCCGACCCTATTGATAAAACGTGGCTCATCCTACCTAAGCTGGCTTCAGCAGGTAATAAGGTGTTGTCTGCGACGCAAACAGGGTCACTTCGAGGTTATGCTGCAAGCTTTGGCTTGGGTATGGCTGTATTGCTGGTGCTGGTAATGATGACGGTGGTATAAGATGATTGAGTTACAACAAACGTGGATGCTGCCAGCATTAATCGCAATTCCTTTTATTGCAGGATTGCTATGTTGGTTGGTCGAACGGTTTAATAAACGTCTACCGCGCTGGATTGCCTTAATCGGCATGACGTTGACCTTTGTATTGTCATTGGTACTTTGGCAGTACGGCGATTTTAGTGGTATGAGTAAGCAAGTGATTGCGCCAGGCGCAAACGTTCCTTGGGTCGCAGAGTTTAGTGTGCCATGGATACCAAGCTTTGGTATCAGCTTTCACTTGGCGCTAGATGGTTTGTCACTGATGATGGTGGCATTAACAGGCCTGCTTGGTGTGGCAGCTGTTGCTTGTTCGTGGAACGAAATTCAGCGCCGTGTTGGCTTCTTCCATTTGAACTTGCTATGGAGCTTAGGCGGCGTCATCGGCGTTTTCTTAGCCATTGATTTGTTCTTATTCTTCTTCTTTTGGGAGATGATGCTGGTTCCTATCTACTTCTTGATCGCGATCTGGGGTCATGATGTGGTCGGTAAGACCAAAGAATACGCAGCAACCAAATTCTTTATTTATACCCAAGCCTCTGGGCTTATCATGCTCGTCGGTATTTTGGTATTGGTCATTATCAGCTACGCTCAAAAAGGCGTGGTGAGCTTTAACTATAATGACTTGCTTGGTACGCCACTTGGCGGCTGGGAATATCCAGTCATGCTGTGCTTCTTTATTGGTTTTGCGGTGAAGTTGCCAATCATTCCTTTCCATGGTTGGTTGCCAGATGCGCATGCGCAGGCACCAACAGCAGGTTCGGTAGATTTGGCAGGTGTTTTGATTAAAACGGCGGCATATGGTCTGATTCGTTTTGTGTTGCCGCTATTTCCAGCAGCCTCACAAGAGTTTGCGCCGATAGCGATTACCTTAGGTACGATTGGTATCTTCTACGGTGCATGGCTCGCGTTTATGCAGACCGACATGAAGCGTCTGCTGGCGTATACCAGTATCTCGCACATGGGTTTTGTGGTACTAGCAATTTATGCGGGAACATTGCTCAGCTTACAAGGTCTAATGATTCAAATGCTTGCTCATGGTTTGAGCTCGGCGGCATTATTCATTATGGCAGGTCAGCTGTATGAGCGTTTGCACACACGAGATTTGACCTTGATGGGCGGTATGTGGGGACAGTTCCGTTACTACGCACCGATACTGATGTTCTTCTGTGCGGCGTTGCTTGGTATTCCAGGGACGGGTAACTTCATTGGCGAATTCATGATTTTATTTGGCTCATTTGCTCAGTATCCTGTGTTTGTGGTTTTTGCGACATTCAGTTTGGTGCTAGCAGGACTGTACTCGCTGATTTTGATTCATCGCGCATTATTTGGTGAAAATAATATTGAAGCGGTGGCCATGCAAGAAACCAAGTCACATGGTTTGCCTGCACGTAAATTAAAAGACTTAGGCAAGCGTGAGCTGTCATTACTACTGATGTTGGCCGCTGGTTTGGTATGGCTCGGACTGTATCCACAGCCGTTCCTTGATACCTCCAGTCATGCGATGCAGTGGATTAATAACGCGTATATATATAGTCAAGTAACACAAGTAGATGCGTCGCACCTGCTTGATGCAATGGAGGCACGTTAAGTCATGAATGATATTACGATGAATGATTTGATAGGATTGTTGCCTTATGCGCCAATCATTACCGTCGTGATTACGGTACTGGTGGTCATGATTGCCATCGCAGTTAAACGCTCACATATGGTGACGGGTACAGTTACCGTCGTTGGTTTAAACATTGGTTTATTTACTTTGCTTGGTCAAATGACTGGCATCGTGAATAGTGGAACCATGATACCAAGTGCTGAACAGTTATTTGTGATTGATAACTTTGCGCAGTTTAATATGGTGATTATTTTTATCTGTGCATTGGCTTGTTGTACGCTGTCTTATGCGTACTTAGCAAATCTTAAAGATAATAAAGAAGAGCTGTATTTGCTCATGTTGCTATCGACGATTGGTGCTTTGCTGATGGTCAGTGCTCAGCATTTAGCGTCATTCTTTATGAGCTTAGAGATGCTGTCTATACCACTGTACGGTATGCTGTCATACACCTATATGCGCAAAAACTCGCTAGAGTCTGGTCTAAAGTACTTAGTGCTATCTGCAACGGCCTCGGCCACCTTATTGATGGGTATGGCCTTTATTTATGCAGAAGTAGGCTCGCTGGCATTTAAGCCTATCAGCATGGTGCTAGGCAATGTTTTTGAATCGCCACTGTTGATATTGGGCGCGGCGATGATGATGTTTGGTATCGCCTTTAAACTCTCAGCTGCGCCTTTCCATATGTGGACACCAGATGTGTACGAGGGTGCACCAGCACCTATCGCGACCTTCTTAGCATCCGTATCAAAAGTGGCGATGATGGCACTGGCCGTTCGTTTCTTAATTGATACCGCTTTGCTAGCACTGCCATCTGTGCAAATGCTATTGATGGTCATGGCGACTTTATCTATTCTGTTGGGTAACTTATTGGCAGTACGTCAAACCAGCCTCAAACGTCTACTCGGTTATTCTTCTATTGCCCACATGGGCTATGTGCTGATTGTTATCGTCAGTATCGGAACAGCCGCTGACAGTATCTCTAGTATGTATATGGCGGTTTATGCCTTTACCTCTATCGGTGCTTTTGGGGTAGTGACTCTCATGTCGAGTCCATATCGCTTATCTGGAGAAGCCGATGAGCTGACCCATTATCAAGGGCTATTCTGGCGTCGTCCTGTGCTGACCGCTGTAATGACCATCATGATGCTATCATTGGCTGGTATTCCGTTGACGGCAGGCTTTATCACCAAGCTATTTGCGATATTGGCTGCGGTACAAGGCACCAACTGGTTCTTAGCTGCCATGATTATCTTGGGCAGTGCGATTGGTCTATTCTACTACTTACGCGTTTTACTCACGCTGTTCAAACGTCCTAAGCAATTCATCGAGTTTGACGTGTCTGGGCAATGGGGTATTCGTACCGGTGGTATTATGATCATTGCTGTGACGGCCATGATTCTATTCTTTGGTATCTTGCCAAACAGTATGATTGAGTGGGCAAGTTTGGCTCGTATTTGGTAATGCTACCAAGTTAATACAACAGATAAGTCGCTGTGACGTATCTGTTGTTACGGTTAAAAAACCAAGATGCGCCAGCTTTATGATAAGCTTGGCGCATCTTTTTTATGCTTACCTTTTTGATGTCAATCTCTTTTTTGCCTATCAAAGGTATCTTATAAAAATACAGTTTCATACAAGTATAAGTGATGAATAGTTATGAGTGACAATATTCAAACGGTGACGGTACTCAGTAAAACCACATGGACGCCAAGTTTATTCAGTTTTACCGTCAGTCGTCCTGATAGTTTTAAATTTACGGCTGGTCAGTTTGTACGCTTGGGTGTCAACCCCAGTCGACTGAAGTACTATACAGAGCAGAGTGGCATGTCTGATGCTGATATATCTGATAAGGCCTTGGATGAGGATATTTTTCGCGCGTATTCGATTATCTCGTCGCCCTTCGATGAGGTGCTAGAGTTTTTCTCTATCGTCATCCCTGATGGTGCATTTACCTCACAATTACAGCATCTGCAAGTGGGCGATGAATTGCTACTTAACACCTTACCATTTGGATTTTTAACGTTGGCACGTTACCAAAAACCATTGCCCAAGGACTTATGGCTACTGGCGACAGGTACGGGATTAGCACCGTTTTTATCCATGCTACAAGATTTGAAGACATGGGAAGATTACGAACATATTGTATTGGCTTATAGCGCGCGCTCGATAGAAGAACTAGCCTACGTCGAAAAGATCGAAGGTTTGCAAGCAGAATTTGGCTCGTTGGTTGACAATCCAGCGAAACTTATCTTTATCCCAATCGTCACTCGTGAGCCTGTCGAAGGTGCGTTGTCAGAACGTCTGCCCAAGCTACTGCTAGATGGCACGTTACAAGCGCGCGCAGGTATCACTTTGGATATCGATACGACTCATGTCATGCTATGTGGCAACCCGGATATGGTCGAAGACACCAAAGAAGCATTGAAGACGTTAGGGTTGGTGATGAATCGTCGCGGTGAGGGTAATATCGCTGTAGAAAACTATTGGTAGTTATATAACTGATTTGAGTATTCTATAGATCTGCTTTGACAAAATAAAAAGCGCTGACCTTCAAAGACGATTGTTTTTGAAAGTCAGCGCTTTTTTATAGGGTAAGAGGGTTAAGCTTGGCTTGGTTCAGTCGCATCATCTACAGGATTGACTGGGCCTTGCATCAGCTCGGGCTCATCATCATCGCTGATGATATCTTCATTACTACTAGCGGCCAATAAATCACGATAATTGACTTGAGCTTTCAAAATCATTTGCTCTTCTTCAAGTTCGCCATAATTTATTTGTACCTTATGTAAGGTACTCATGATTTTTTTGTTCTTTTTTAGCCAACGATGAATATCAATATAGATGACTTCGTCTTTTGCACGAGCAATATTGATATAAGAGAGCAGAAATCCTAGTGGGTCTTTTTTGAGTACGCGATGATAAAACCAAATGCCGAGTTTGATGCCTTGGCGCTTGATAAATGATTCGCAGCGCAGATTTAATATGTCGGTATAAGTCTGCTGGCCAAACACAAAGCGCTGGACATTGCGATCGAGCTGGACATGAACTAGGCTAAAGTTACTGGCTACTTCGGCGTAAACCCCGCCCACATTGACCGTACAGTACAAGCGAAACCAATCATCATGCATCTCGACACGCAGCTCTAAAATGGCTTTTACATTGTCGGTGACGAATTTTTGCAGTGCATCATTGACGTAGGTTTGTGCCACTGGCAATGACAGCTCGTCTTCAAACTTGTCCGTCGTTTTGTTATAGATATCTTTAACCGATTGGGCGATACGATCCCAACCATTGCCGAATGACTCGTCAAAACGATAGCCAATATTTTCGAAAAATTCATCAAAATTGTCTGAAGTATCCATGTTATCAAAGTCACTCAAACTTATTATCCTTATAGGGCGCGTCATTCAATAGATGACGTAAAAATGGCTAAACAATATCTGCAGGCTATCGTTGATTTACATGAAAGCCAATTATCTATAACGTCTCAATATCTACGAACCGTTAGTAATTTTTATACTGATAGGTAGCAAAAGCGAAAAGCTTGCCTCTGATACTAGGGCGTGTCTTTAATTTACTCGATAGTTATCTAAATGGGCTAAAAATAGCTAAATTTTGCCAAACATCGTCAAATAGCTGGTCAATATCCCAGTATTATCGACGCTATTTTTCTCGTTTGACGGCAATTTATCTCATTTTTATCACCATTTTTGAAATGAAGACACGGCCTAGGGTCTGTTGTGCTAAAGCAGTATATAACAAATGCAGTGGCTTCAAAATGGACACATGCGTTTTATCGTAATTCATTTGGTATCGTCAATGTCTCGTCTGTCTTATGATAGTCTCAAGCACCTGCTGTGCAAGCAACGGGTAAAGGTTATCAATACTGCATGGTAAATGTCAAAATGCCGCATCAGTGGTTGTGCTAGCGACATAATTCTATGTCATGTTATGATAGCGCCAGCATAAACCATGCATATCGATATAATGCTCATTATTCAATGCCTTGTACTGATATGCTCATACCCATAAGCTGAGATCCATTGTGGCCTATATAAAAGACTCACAAAGCTATCATTTTTCTGCGCAAGCTCCCAAGCGTGATGTGAGCCTGCCTGTCGCTATTGTTATTGCAATAGCTGTTCATGTGCTGATTATTTTTGGTATCAGCTTCTCTATCGGAAAAGGCCCTGCTGCCATGATGCAAGATGTGGCAAAAGCACTAACCGATAACATGCAGCCAAATGAGGATGCGCACTTTATTGCCAACGCCTCACAAGAAGGGGGCGGCACAGTAGAGGAGCGGCTGAGACAAGAGAATGATCAGTTGAGCCCATTGCCTGCTGAGCAAATGAGTGAAACGCAAGATGTGATTAGCTTACAGCGTCAAGTTCGCCAACAGAATTACCAAGAGAGCTATCTGCGTACCACCTTAAGCTGGCGTCAAGCGAGCGTGGAATCTGACAATGATAGCAAGCAAGCACAAGATGATATGATGGCGCAAGAAGAGCGTCTGCGCAAACAAATTGCTACTTTAGAGACGCAGCTGTCTCAGCGCCAGCAAGTCTATGCGACCAAATCGAAAGTAGTGACGGTCGATAGTAATTCGACCACGCGCGGTGCGGCAGCAGACTATATCAATACGTTTCGTGAACATGTCGAGCGTGTGGGTAACTTGCATTATCCCATGCAAGCGCGGGCGCAAGGTATCACTGGCGAAGTACGTCTGATGGTGATCATTAGCAGTGATGGTAATATTAAAGCCATCCGCTTGCTGGAAAGCTCCAGCTCAACGCTACTAGATGAAGCGGCCAAGCAGTCGGTACGCCAAGCTGCGCCTTTTGGAAAATTCACTAAAGACATGAACGATATCGTGGAGCTACGTTTGATACGTACCTATCGTTATAGTGATAAGGTCGAGGTCACTTATTAAAGTTGGGAAACGACGCAGCCATCATTCAAAAAATGATGGCTGCGTCGTTTTTTGAATGATGGATGTTCAAGTTTATAACACACCGCTATAGAATAAAGAGTCAGTATGGAATTTTTAGGTTTTACAGTAGATGTCGCCACACTCACCAGCAACGCTTTAGATCTTGTCATTAAAGTCGCTTTAGCAATACTTATATTTATCATCGGACGTTGGCTTGCCAAAAAGGCCGTTGCTCTTTCTGATCGTCTTATGGCACGTAGTCATTTGGATGAGACAGTCGCCAGCTTTTTAAGCCGTCTATTATACGGTGTGCTATTAGTAGTGGTTGCTTTAGCCGCCCTTAGCAAAGTCGGCGTCCAGACCACCTCGGTCGTCGCCATATTGGGTGGTGCAGCTGTTGCCATCGGTCTGTCATTAAAGGATCAGCTGTCAAACTTCGCCGCTGGTATCATGATTGTGACATTTCGGCCATTTGTGCGCGGCGATTATGTACAGATCAGCAGCTATACAGGTACGGTGACTGAGATTACGTTGGTCAACACCCATCTGACGACTATTAATAATCACGATATCATCATTCCCAACAGCGATATCACTACCTCAGCTGTGGTCAATTATACCGCGCTACCCAATCGCCGTGTCGATATTACGGTTGGTATTGGTTATGATGCCAATATCAAAACTGCCAAAGATGTGATGTTAAGTTTGGCAAAAAACAACCCGTTGGCTTTCGCTGATCCCGAGCCTATCGTTCGAGTGACCAATCTGGGTGACAACTCAGTGGATCTCACTTTGAATGTTTGGACAACCAATGCGGACTGGTGGACGATGCAGTGCGACTTACTGGAGCAATTCAAACAAGCGTTGGACGATGAGAAAATCGAAATTCCATTCCCGCAGCGTAGTGTCCATGTAAAGGGTCTGGATCATATGATCAATCAAATGGGTCAAGCGCAAAAGCTACCACTCGCTAAAGACTAGTTGATAGAAGGCTGTTTCATAAAAAGCTGGTTCATAAAAGACTGTTGAATAAAGAACCGAGTTAAATATAGGGGTTTGGTAGGTTTAGGCCTGCCAAAATATCAATCTCCAACTGTTCCATCTCATCTTGTTCAGCTTGTCCGAGCTCATGATCGAAACCCAGTAGATGCAGCACGCCATGTACCAGTAAATGGCTGATGTGCTGTGCGACGGTCTTTTCTTGTTCTGCGGCTTCGCGCACGATTACATCATGACAGATAATCAGCTCGCCTAGTGGTAGCGTTGGCATCAGCTCGATGACAGCGGCTGGCAGGTCACTTGGATAAGACAAAATATTGGTCGCATAATCCTTACCACGGGCTTCTAGATTTAATGCACGGCCCTCAGTGTCATCTGTAATGTATATATCAAGCGCTTTAGATTTATCTTGCCATAGCTCAGGCTCAATATCTGCAAAGTAGGGTAGCGTTAGACTGTCTTTGATACACTCATCAATATAATCCAAAGTTGCCATCATGATAGGCAATAGGTGATCGCGATGATAGAACATGTCCAGCAATGCGTCGTCGATACTGTCG
Organism: Psychrobacter sp. 5A.1; assembly: GCF_030407455.1. Lineage (GTDB taxonomy): Bacteria > Pseudomonadota > Gammaproteobacteria > Pseudomonadales > Moraxellaceae > Psychrobacter. Next base: position 61,551 of record NZ_JASDDJ010000003.1, on the reverse strand, counting down.
GTCGCATTGATATCGAGTGCGGCTAAGCTGGCATGATTGCTAGTGATGTCAGTAGCGTCATTTTGGTTAAAATTGTCATCGTCATTATACTGGCTCATATGGTTCTCCCCTTATTTTATTGTGTTGTCGTTTGTTTAATTTGCCAAAACTGCTCAAGGCTAACTTACTAACTCTAATCTACGACGCTAACTATCAGTCTAACAGTAAAAAACCGGACTACTAATCAGTAATCCGGTTTTGTATTTCTATATTTGCGTTTCTAAGGTGGCAAATATCAAGCCTGCCACTCTATAGTTTGGCTGCGGCATTAGCAATGGCTTGTCTACGCTCTTGCTCTTTGATGCGCTCAAACTTACGTTTTTCTTCTAATATGATTTGTTCTTCATCAAACACATCATACGCTTCGACAATTTTTTGCACCAGTTGATGGCGTACCACATCTTTTGAGTCAAACTTAGTGATATGAATCTCTTCGATACCGCTTAAGATTTCCATCGCTTGGGCCAAGCCAGACTTATGACCCCGTGGCAAATCTACTTGGGTCACGTCACCAGTAATCACGGCTCTTGAGCCAAAACCCAAACGCGTCAAAAACATTTTCATCTGCTCAGGCGTGGTGTTTTGCGCTTCATCCAAGATGACAAATGAATTGTTTAATGTACGACCACGCATATAGGCAAGAGGTGCGATTTCGATGACTTGCTTTTCAATCAGTTTGCCCACTTTTTCAACACCAATCATCTCATATAGCGCATCGTACAATGGGCGCAAGTAAGGATCAATTTTTTGTGTTAAATCACCTGGTAAAAATCCCAGTTTTTCACCAGCTTCTACGGCTGGACGCACGAGTAAAATCCGCTCGATTTCATTACGCTCTAGCATATCAACCGCACAAGCAACGGCTAGGTAAGTCTTACCTGTACCAGCAGGCCCAATACCGAATGACACGTCAGAGTTCAATACATTTTGGACGTAGCTTTGCTGATTGCCACCGCGAGGAATGATGCGACCTTTACGCGTGCGCAAGCTAACCGGCGTAAACTCGTGAGCTGCTTCTAATGCTTCAATGTCTGCATCATCATCTGCCTCTTGCTCATCGGCGGCCATATCTTCATCGCGTGAGATACTCGATTGGATAATGAGATGCAGCTCTTCGGCACTGATGTCTTTTTTGTTTTGAGCTTCATCCACCATCTTATAAATAATACGTTCACCACGCTCAACACCTGTCACGTCGCCACTCAGGCAAAAGTCACCTTGACGTTGCATGATTTTGATATCGAGGCGTTTTTGGATATATTTCATGTGATTGTTGTATTCACCTAGCACGGTCTTTAGCTGTGCTGGCGTCAAAGATTCAAACTTTATACGGCGGCTCATGGAGTCAGTCAAGCGATTATCCTTTTATTGTGTGCCCGACGCTATGATCTGATTTTAATGGCGTGGCGGGCTTAAGAGATAAAGTGGTCGGTAGCGTTATATTGGGTTTGGATGATAAAGATAACGGTAATATTATTATTGGTTTTGTGGTGGATGATAAATAAAAGTCTTGCCTTCATTATGGTAGAGAATTTTTAAATTTCAAGCCATATATTGGATAGATGACACTGTTTTTGTATGCGGATTGCAATCTCTATGCAGGCTGTCTTTGGATTGAATCACGGTATCTATCAATCACGTATTATTCATGGCTGTCATTTTGCGGTCGGCTCAGCACGTCCGACTATAAACCTTGCTGACAATGAGAGTAGATAAACGATTCGTCTACCGTTAAGAGCACGGTATGATAGACAATTTGTGGTAATCTATGAGCGATATCATAGCGCTTTTCGAGTACGCAAAAAATGACCGCCACCTGATTGAGATTATAAAATAACGTCAGTGACGAGCGGTTATTCATCACTAATAAAGCGTATATTCAAAAATTATAATAGGAAAAATAATGATGCAAAATACTGATTCACATTTATCGAATGCTAAAAACCTATCTCAAAAAACAGACACAGTAACCGACCAGCAAGTGCTTATCGCGGGTGGTGGTCACGTTGGTTTATCCTTTGCACTATTGCTCGCGAATCATGGTATTGCGAGCACGTTATTAGAAAAAAATATTTACCCAAGTATCAGTCCAAAGTATGACAACAATCGCAGTCATTATTTGGACAGTCGTAACACCGCACTATCACGGCGTACGGTACAAATTTACCAAGAGATTGGACTGTGGGATGAACTACAAAGCCATGCTTGCCGTATCGATGCCGTACAGATTAGCGAACAGGGTAGTTTTGGCCGTGCAAAGCTCAATAAAGCTGAAGAAAAGGTAGAGTCATTTGGTCAAGTCATTGAAAATGCTTGGCTGGGGCGTAAGCTTTTATTAGCCGCGCAACAGGCGCCATTGATTACCTTGATTGATAATGCCAATGTCAGCGCAGTGACACAAAAAGCGGATGGGGTAACGCTGAGCTTTAGTTATAACGGTAACGTGGCACATGAGCAGCAGCTGCAAGCCAGCGTACTGGTTGCTTGTGATGGCCGCGACTCTACCGTGCGTCAGCTATTGGATATCGGTACGACAACATATGACTATCAGCAAACGGCTATCGTTGGGGTGGTGGAGACAGACAAAGCGCATGAGCATGTGGCGATTGAGCGTTTTAGTCCAGCTGGCCCGCTTGCCGTGTTACCACTGACCGATCCAGAAGGTGATGGCAATGATGAGTATCAACAGGGCTTTAGACGCTCTGTCGTGTGGGTGTGCCCGACGGGTGAAGAAAAACGCTATCTAGAAGATGATGCGCATTTTTTACAGACGCTACAGCAAGCTTTTGGTCAACGTGCTGGCACGTTTGTCGCGGCTGGTCGCCGCGGGGCTTATCCACTGACACGCGTGCTAGCCGACAAGCAAGTAGAGGGCCGCTGCGTCATTATGGGCAACGCTGCTCACACCTTACACCCTGTCGCTGGACAAGGATTCAATCTCTGTATGCGTGATGCCCATGTATTGGCGCAAATGCTGAATGCACAAGTGCTCAAAGGCGCAGACATGGGTGATCCAACGCTACTCAAGCGCTATGAGAAAGCGCGTCTAAGCGATCAAAAACGGGTCATTCGCTTCTGCGATGCCGTCGTACATGGCTTTACTCATCCTAACCCAGCGATTAAGCTGGCACGGAATGTGGCATTGGTGGCCTTTGATAAACTGCCAAACATCAAGCCATTGGTTGCCACTTACGCGATGGGCTTAAAATCGTAGTGCTATAGCCAATCCTCTTTAAAAGAGTGACAGCGTTAACCTCGATTGAAGTATTACATATACATCTACACTTGGTTGCCTTGGCTCTCTTTTAAACTGAATCAACTATATATAAGTAAGATTGATAATAAGCATTCTAATATTGACCAGTATTGAGAGACACCTTATGAAAAACAACCATACGCTGATTATCGGTAGCGGTATCGTTGGTGCAACGCTTGCGCTAAAACTGGCACAAGCAAAAATGCCTGTGACATTGATTGATGCTCGTCCGGATCGTGATGCCTCAGCTTGGCAAACTGTGCTCAGTAAGCGTGATGCTCGAGTTTATGCGCTCAGTATGGCCAGTATTAATTTGCTTAAAGATATTGGCGCGTGGCAAAAGATTGCTAGCTCTGAGCGTAAGGCTGACTACTCACAAATGCAGGTCTGGCAATTGAATGGCATGGGTGAGCTGTTATTTGGGGAAAGTGAAGACAGTAGTGGTGCTGAGGATAATAGTACTGAAAATCGTGAGTCTAAATTATTAGGCAGTATGGTTGAGCCAGCCGTCATCGAGCATGCATTATGGCAGCGCTTGTGTGAGGATGACGTCAGTGATTATCTAACCATTATCGCGGGGAAAAAAGTCACAAACATGGATTGGCTGGGTGCGCAGCAAGGCTATCGTGTGACTTTAGACAATCATACGACTATTGACGCAGCACTACTGGTCGGTGCTGATGGTCGGGGTTCATTTGTGCGTAAACAGGCAGCGATTGGTCTAGACACACTCGATTATAATCAAACCGCGATTTGTTGTGCGATTCATACCGAAAAACCGCATCAAGCAACCGCGCGTCAGGCGATGTTGCCCACGGGTACACTGGCGTTATTGCCATTAGCGGATATTACCGATGACGATAAAGCCAATCCACAGCATTGGCAATCGATTGTATGGACATTGCCACGCAATCAAGCATTGGCGTTGATAGAGGAAGATGGCCGCGTTATCGCTGATAAACTGGCTGCTGCCTGTCATTATGAGCTAGGCGCTATCAGTCAGATTGAATCCATTGCTAGCTTTCCGCTAACCGCGCAACAAGCGAAAAGCTATGTCGCTGATAACTTGGTATTAATCGGTGATGCGGCACATGGTGTGCATCCGCTGGCGGGTCAAGGGCTGAATCTGGGCATGCTTGATGTGCAAGTATTGAGCGAGCAATTAGCGCATGATTTTACTCGTAGTGGCGGTACGATTTGGGGCAGTAATCAAACGTTGCGTCGTTATGAGCGTCTGCGTCGTCCGCATAATAGCCTGATGATGCACAGCTTTTCTGCCCTTAACTGGTTGTTTGCAGGGTCGCTGGCGCAATTACGTCCCGTACAGCAGATACGTAGCGAAGGCATGTACCGTGTTGGCAAAATGAAGCCATTGATGCGCTTGTTTGCTAAGCAGGCGAGTGGGGTCTAAGCGCCTAAAGCTTAACCACCGTCTATCTTAAACCAAATACCCTAAGGTAACCCCTTATGCTCATCCCTAAATACTGGGCGCAATATAAGCAGCGCTTTGAATTGTCAGAAACAGCTGATAACGCATCCGATGACTTTAATTCTAAGCAAGCAACTATTAAGCGCTATGGTTGGTCAGATATCAGTCAAGCAGATGCCTTGGCTCATGCTAAGGCTCGAGTGAAAGAAGCTCATCAACGCTGGCTAGATGGTGAGGATATTGTCAGACGTGAGCGTAGGGAAGAGTATAACGAAAGTAATGGCATTCCCATTCGTGAGCAGATTATTTCTGAACAGAATTTTTCAGAGAATGGCTTAACTACAACTGGTTTAGAGAATAAGGCCTATAATACGCAGTTGATTGTCACGCGTAACAGTTACGGTGCACAGGTTGCCAATGTCAATGATATTGCGATTATCGATGTTGATAATAACGACTTATTGCATCAAAAATATCCTGATGAGTATGACAGTCATGGCTTTATAGGGGTAGTTAGGAAGTCGAATAATGTCTCAAATAAATCTAAGGCAAACGACCCGGATCAGTCATCACTAAATAACTATGATAAACCAGTATCGATGAAATCATTTGTATGGACTGTCGTGATTGCGGCAATTATTTTAGCAACTTTTATCGCGATGAAATCATTATCATGGCTATGGCTGCTTTTATTTTTAGGAGTAGCGACGGCAATACTATGGCAGCAAGCCAGTAAGTATGATCAGGAACAGCATCAAAGATATATGGGTCATATTGCCTCATTGCAGACCTATATAATGGACTTGATTCAACAACGCATTATCAGCCATCCACAGGAGTCCTTTCGTTTATATGAGACACCTGCAGGCTTTCGTATTATTGCTACCCACGATACTATCTCGTCAAGTGATGCATTAGTTGCGGACTGGTTTGAGTATTTTCATGCAGACACTAATTACGTGCGTCTCTGTCAAGCGCAGCAGTGCTTTCGAGCGCGGCTAACTGCTAAGCCGTGGCGTATGGCTGAGGTTGAGGATAAAAAACTGACTAAAGAGATCCCTGCCAAAAACTTTTGGTTTGATGTCGAGAGTATGAACGTAGATAGTAGTATTGAGCAACGTCAAAAAGAGTTAAAGGCTCGGAAAGAGTGGATTAACAATTACGATAAGTATGCTAAAAACTATAGAGCCTGTCGCTATGTGGAGCGCTTTACTGGTAAAGAAGGTATTGATAGAAATACAGCCTCTACGCAAGCCATTGATGCTTTTATCAAGTGGCATGACGATGCCTGTCAGGTGGATAAAGAGCTGGAGATGGCTTAGGGCGTGTTCAACGCGCCCTAATCACTAATCATAATGACACGCCCTATATGTGAGTCAAAACTTAACGTTACCCCAAAGACGAGAACAACACCATTAGTACGGGCGAGACAATATTAATCAAAAAGCCAAAACTAATCGCCAATGGCACGACCTTTAGACCGCCTGATTGTTGAATGATTGGCAAGGTAAAATCTAGGCTGGTCGCGCCACCAAGCCCTACCGCTGCTGATGGGTATTTGCGCATAAATACGGGAATAAATAGTAACGCAAAGAACTCACGTACCAAGTCATTGAATAAGGCGACACTACCCCAGACCGCGCCATAAGCGTCTGTCATCACAATGGCGGATAGGGAGTACCAACCAAATCCTGATGACAGTGCCAAGCCTTTCGTCCACGATACATCCGTAAACAATAGCGCAAAAACAAGCCCACCGACCAATACTGATAGCGTAAAAATGATGCTCATTTCTACGCCGCGTTTATTGAGGAGCACTTCCTTTAAGGTAATTCCTGAACCTTTTAAACCGATACCGACCAATAAAATCAAGATCATCAGCATGACGGTCATAGAGTTTTCGTGCGGCATATAATCAGCGGGTAGGAAATAGCCAATTGCCATGCCGATTACTACGCAAACGACTTGGGCGAGGCTGCCTCGAATACTGACGCGATGCTCTTTGGATTTTACGCTGGGTTTTTTGGCATGCCATGGGCGCAGGTGATCGAACAACATCAGCCCAAATAAACCCATGCCAATTGTCAGTATCGATAATACAGTGACATACAGCGCAATTTCACCCAGCTGATTACCTAGCCCTTCTACCTGTGACAGCTCAATACCGATCAGTGCCAAGATGACGTAAACCAAATAAGATAAGCCTTTGTCAGCCAACTTCGTCATGGTGGGATTAGAAGGAATGGCAAAGCCAATAAACATTGGCATTAGGACCAGAACAAGGGTAATGAGGCTTTGCATGATGATAGGCTCGCAGCGTTTTTAACAAGGCGTTTTTAAGAAGCTGAAGATTGTATCATATCAGGCTAGCAATACTGACATGAGCAACTGATATTCATGGTAAATCAGGGTCTTTATTGATGCAGAAGTGAAGGCTTAGACGGTTATATAGTCAATCCACTATGAAAGTATGACAGCGTTAACCTCGCTTGAGGTATCACACATACAGCTGCACTCGGTTGCCTGGACTCTCTTCTAAACTATAGTCATGATAATAGTTGTCTTTTTAAACATATTTGAGCAATTTTGAATGATTGGTAATGCTTTACCTAACAAACTTTTGTTGTTACATTATGGCATCAAAAATATTTGGCTAGCATCATGTCGCTATATCAGCTCAAATCTCAATTTCAAGATCAATTGCGCCCGATAAGCGATACCTTAGTTGAGAAAAATTTTACGGCCAATCAAGTAACCGTATCCGCAGTATTATTGAGTGTGGGTACAGCGTATGTGATTGCCAAGCCAGCAGCTGAGCAGCAAGCGCTATGGCTTTTACTGCCATCATCATTGTTCGTGCGTATGGCGCTCAATGCCATCGACGGTATGATGGCGCGTGAGCATGGTCAGGCGTCAACGCTAGGAGCCATGCTGAATGAAATGGGCGATATTATTGCCGATACGGCATTATTGGCGAGCCTGACCCCTCATGTTAGTAATAAAAAATGCTCAAGCGCAGTAGTTGATTCACCGACTAATTCATCGGCTAATGTATTAACTAATGTACCAACCCATCAGCACCATATTGCCAGTCTCATCGCGCTTAGTATTGGCACCGAGCTACTTGGTATCGCTAGCCATACGATGTTAGGCATGCGGGCTAACCAAGGGCCATTGGGCAAAAGTGATCGTGCTTTGGTGCTAGGCGTGCTTGGTGCTTTTATGGGTGTTAAAGCTAAAGCACCAGTATGTATTAAAGCACCGATGTCATTGCCTCATATCAGAAAGGGTCGATTATTTATACTGACAGAGGTAATGCTACTAAAGACTTGCCTCAACCGCATGCGTTATATGGCAGCGTTGTACTTGATGCGTGACCCACCTTTGCTTCGGTCTGTGAATTCAGACAGTTTTAAATTGACCAAAGAAGCGTCAGATAACTCCATTTCTCTCATGAGTCGTCATACTGAGTTTGGTCAAGCTGATACGTTATCTGTTGATGGTTCTACAGCAACCCTTTCTATGTCAAATTCTGCTACTCAAACTTCCTTTTTGGAGTCCAACACGATGCCCGTTACACCTAGCAACGATCAACTCAATAACCAAAATCAGCTCAAGAGCCAATCAACACTCGCACAAGATGACATTGGTTTTGACTCGCCTGTAATCAAAATCATAAATGGTGAAAGTTGCTACAACGCTTATGACGGCACTGCTATTTATTATCGCTATTGGTTAACGATGCCTTTAGCCGATATAAAAAAATCGCACATAAACAAAGCCAGTCAGCCTCTGCGTCAAGTTATTCTATTGCATCGTGGACACGAGCATTCGGGTCGATTAGCAGAGTTAGGAGAGCAGTTTGCAACAGCTGGCTATCAAGTCTTTGCTTGGGATGCGCGCGGCAATGGGCGCTCGGGTGGTATCAAAGACCATGCCGAGAGCGTCACTGAGCTTGAGCGCGATTTAGACGGTTTTGTGCAGTTGGTCATCGGGCAAACGGGTATTGCTATCGAGGATACCTTAATCGTCGCCAGCAGTATCGGTGCGGTGCTTGCAGCAGCATGGGTACATGACTATGCGCCCAGTATTCGCGGGATGATACTCGGCACACCTGCGCTAAGCATTCGCTTATATATGCCTTTTGCGATACCGTCATTAAAGGTAGCACGGACATTGGGTTTGATGTCGCGTGTTAGTAGCTATGTCAAAGCGCAAGTATTGACTCATGATAAAGACGCGCAGCAAGCTTATAATGCTGATCCATTGATATCGAATAGCATTTCAACCGACTTACTCATCGATACCCATGCGACGGGTCAGCGCTTGCTAGACGATGCAGGGGCTATCACTGTACCGACGTTTGTATTGTGTGCAGGCAAGGACTATGTGGTCGATAAGCAGGCTGAACGCACGTTTTATGAAGCGATTAATACACCTACCAAACGCTGGCAGTTGTACCCAGACAGCTATCATGCGATTTTTCATGAGACCAATAAAGCAGATGTCTTTTCCGACTGCATTGATTTCGCTGAGCAAGTATTTAGCACACACGTCCAAGCACCTGATTTGAGTACCGCTCATTTGAATAGCGCCAGTAAAGACAAGGTAGACCGCTTAGCGATTAAGCCGTTTAATCCGAGTTTTGCCATTACGCGTTTTGCGATGCAGAAGTTCGGTCATGTCAGCGATGCGATTGCGACAGGGCTTGAGCATGGATTTGACTCGGGTCATTCGCTGGATCATGTTTATTATAATCAGCCCAGTGGTCAGAATAAATTTGGTCACGCAATCGATAAATTTTATTTGAACAATATCGGCTGGCAAGGTATTCGTATTCGCCGTGAGCATATATTAGAGCTGGCACGTTTAGCACTCGCAGATATCGAAGAGAAAAACCAGAGTAACGCCAAACCATATCAACCAAAACTGTTGGATATCGCTAGTGGCCATGGTTTTTACGCATTTGATTTGTTGACAGCGTTTACCGATTTGCATGCGGAGCTACGAGATTATGAGATGCATAATATTCAGGCACTGCAAGCAAAAGCGGAGCAGTTAGCGATTGCTGATCGAGTCATTGCTTGTCAAAAGGATGCGTTTGATGCCAAAAGTTATCAGTCGGTAGAGAAGGTAAGCACAAACGTTAAAGGAAAACCGTTGAAAACGTCAGGCTTTGATATTGCCATCAGCTCAGGCGTGTTTGAATTGTTTTCTGACAATACACTACCCGAAACGGCATTGGCGGGGATTTATGACAGTTTAAAAGCGGATGGCTATTTAATTTATACCAATCAGCCGTGGCATCCTGAGCAAGAGTTTATCAGTAAGACGTTGAACAATCATCGTGGCAGCAGTTGGGTGATGCGTTGTCGCTCGCAAGCCGAGATGGATCAATTGGTTGAGCGTGCTGGCTTCAAGAAAGTCGCCATGCGTATCGACCGTTTTGGTATCTTTACCGTATCATTGGCGATTAAAACGGCACCAATCGATGATAAGTAACAAATGACTAATAACCGTACCAAGCCGTACGAGCGTGTCCAACTTTTTTCCGGAGGTGGCTCACGTTTTGGTTACTATCTGGGTAGTTATGCAGCCCTAGTGGCACATGATTTGACGCCAGATATTATTGTCGGTACTTGCGGTGGGAGCTTATCCGCTTACTTGGTGCAACTTGCGCCTGACCCCAAAGATTTGCAAGCGCTGATGTGCAGTCGCGAATTGTCTCGTACCATTGCTGCGATTAGGCATGTCGCGCCAGATGAAGCCAACAGGCGTGCAAAAATGCGTTATATGACCAGTGCGCTCAACCGTTGGCGATTGTCAAAGCAACAAGGCAATGGACAAAGACAGCAGCAAGCAGACAGCTATGGGCAATTATTAGACGAGTTACAGCAGTTGGCTATGTTTCGTATCGATGACGAGGCGCGATGGCTTGATGAGCTGTCTAGCTTTGCATCTAGCGAAAATGGCAGTCGTCAGTCTAATGCTAGCATCCCTGAGATAGCCATCATTGCCAGTCGTCTTTATCAAGCGCCTATTGATGGTTTATATAATGAACAATTAAAGCTACAAGAATTATTATTTGCACCGCCACGCTTTGAGCATTCTGCATCAAATCTGACTGACGAGAAATTGAGATCACCAGCGCAGGCATTTGCAAATGAGCGCATACATCCGTCTGTAAAGGTAGAAACACAATGGGATTTTGCCCCAGTGGTTCGTGCTTCTATGGCAGACATGTATTACTTGCCGCCCACACACATCACAGCGGTTGGCTGGTGCTTAGGTGGGGTGATTAATCTCACACCGATTGAGCTAGCCTGTCAGTTGGGTGATAGCGTATTTGCAGAGACTAAGGCAGGGTATGACTCATGGCTGGCTGCTCCCGCGATTCAGCGTGTTTTTGGTTTTGATCCTAATGAGCGACTGGCAGCAGTACACGGTTATCAACCGATGGAAGTGTCGTCGCACACTAATACTGCTAGCGAAAAACATTGGCTACACTGGCTACCCTTTGCCGATAATGCGCAGCAGTTAGCGGGCCAAAATGTGCAAAAGCGTTTTAATATAAAACAAATGACTGTTGAGCTGATACACAGTAATTACGACGGCTTTGTGCAGCAAATGCAGGCGCAATGGCAATATGGCTACCAGCGTACGGCTGATTACATACAGCAGCATAATTTATGAAAACTCACGTAGAAGATACCGCTGAAAATCATACGCCGCATATTATTGTCGTTGGTGGTACGAGTGGTCTTGGCTTGGCATTGGCTCTGCATCATTTGCAGCTTGGCTGGCAGGTGAGCGTTGTTGGTAGTAACGAGGCAAAGATAGCCGACATTAATAACCAGCATCCTACCATCGTGACTTATGCTTGCGACTTAACGGATGTTATCCAAACACAGAGTTTGTTAGATAAATTGTCAGCTACAAGCTTTCAAAGGCTTGTCTATAGTGCTGGCAGTTATACCAATGAGCGTGTTCATCATCTAAACCAAGCAGACAGTGATAAAATGCTAGCGATTAACTTGCAGGCATTTGCGCAGGTTTTTAGATGGGCAAGCGCGCAGTCAAAGCAGCAACATCAGTCATTGGGCGTTAGCAAAAGCGATAGACCAAGCCTAATTTGTATTGCCTCTATCGCTGGCACGATGGATTATCCTTATGCCAGTCTTTATGCAAAGAGTAAGCGCGCGATGATTGCGGCTGCTAGCGCTTATCGAGCAGCACTTGCGCCTTATAATATCCAAGTGAATTGTATTGCCTCAGGCTATATCGATACCCAAGCATTGCGCGATTTAAATGACGGTGATGCCAGTCATAAACCCTTTATCATGAGCACGCCAACAGCGGTTGATGAGGTTATGCAGGCGATTTATAATGATGTTGCATTGGCAATATTCCCACGCTCAATGCGCTATATTACTCGGGCGTTAAACCACTTACCCAAGCCATTACTCAATTGGATATTGCGCAGTAAGCTAGATAAGTCTTCTTAACCAAGCATTGTCTTAATCAAGCATTGTCTTAATCAAGCATTGTCTTAATCAAGCACTGTCCTAATCAAAAATGGGCTGCTCATCCAAACAGCCAATAAAGCAAGGTAAATACGGGCACTCCAATCAGTAAGCTGTCTATCCGATCTAATACGCCGCCATGTCCAGCGAGCATCGTTCCAGTGTCTTTTACGCCATGTTGACGCTTAAATGCTGACTCTAATAAATCTCCCGCGATACCACTAACTGCCAAACCGTAGGCTGCTAATAAACAAAGCCACCCGCTAAAAGGCGTGAGCCATAATCCTAACGATGAAGCCAATATAGCAGCACACAAACTGCCAAAAATCGCCCCTTCAATGCTTTTATTTGGGCTAACAGTAGGAGCGAGACCTCGCTTAAACAGTTTGCGTCCCAGTAATCGCCCACATAAATATTGGGCAATATCGTTGAACTGGCTGGCAAAAAATACAAAAAGTAAGATGCCATATTGCTCACGCTGCCATGTCAATTGCTGCAATACGATAAGGCTCAGAATCAGAGAGATAAAGGCGCTACTAAATATGATGTCCAATAGATTGAGACGCGTATAGGCGTGTATCAGTACTGATTTTGGTTTATCAGGTATTATTTTTGGTTGTAGCCCGCGTGCTTGGAGTTTGCTAATCAGCCCCGCTTTGTCATATATGCTCCATACGCGTTTAATCTCATAGCAGCCACGTAGCCCGATTAACATAAAAAACGCAATGAGTACCCATTGATAAGGGTGGCCATGCTGACTATTATCTATTTTGGCGATAACGTAGCATGCGCACAGAGCCACTAACATGAGCCACCAAGAGCGAGCAATCAGATAAATCTTAGGCAAGCGAGTACGTAGACGAGGGATAGCCAGTATGCCCCAAACCAAACTGACCACCGTCATCAGGGCAATCACAAACAACGTATCAGTAGACATGTTTTTAACACTTTGAGAGATATAAAAAGCAGTCATCAACCACTTTAAGAATGACTAGAATGCCAATTGACTACTGCTTTTAGGTGGCAGTCGTCGCTTTTATTGTTCTAGCTCCTGAATGAACAATTATAGGCTGAATGAGCCAGTCAATACTACCTTCTCTCGTGTTTAATAATGGATTAATCACACTCGTCTGAGGTGTGACGGCTAGATTTGGATAATCCTCTCGATAATGCCCACCACGACTTTCAATGCGCTGAGAGGCAGACTGTACAATCAATGTCGCTAATTGTAATTGTCTTGCTAACTGTAAATGTGTAAGCTCATCAATGCTGATATTGCTCTTTTTGCGATTGATATTGCTATCACTATCATTACTATTGAGCGAACTTAACTCAGGTTTTGTCAACCATTGCTGCCATTGTTGTATCTGTTCAAGCGCTTCCTCTAACTCTTTAGCACTACGTGTGATACCCATATTGGCGGTCATCAGCGCTTTTAGTTTTGCAATGATGTCTGTCATATCAGCATCAGAACGGCAGTGCTTATTAGCTTCATGATAATCGTATAAATTTGATGTCGATGATGCAAAATATGGCAGAGTAATAGTTTGGGTGTTTTTCAGTATGGGTGTTTTCCAAATATCATCAGCGCTTACATTCAAATTATGACGATACGCCGATGTATGTAGCTCTGCATCTAATACTTCAATTTCTGTCAAATAACGAGGCAAGTCAGCAGCGATATTTCGTCCTACGACCACACACTCCAATAATGAATTACTTGCTAAGCGATTTGCTCCATGCAAGCCGGTATGAGCAACTTCACCTGCTGCATACAGCCCTGCGACATCGGTCATACCGTTCACAGATGTGACGACACCCCCGCAACTATAGTGGGCGGTAGGAGCGACTGGTATTGGATCCGTCGTGATATCAATGCCAAGCGTTAGCAACGTCTGATAAATTTGCGGAAAATGCTCTTGTAAAAATGGCGCTGGTAGATGACTGACATCAAGATGTACGTAGCCAAGACCATTTACATTAATCTGCTCAGCGATCGCTCGTGCAACGATGTCTCTGGGTGCCAATTCAGCACGCTCATCAACGTCTAGCATAAATCGTCGACCTGTCTGCGGACAGTACAGCCGTCCACCTTCACCGCGTAACGCTTCAGAGATTAAGAAACTGCTGTCATCTAATGCTAAGCCCGTGGGATGAAATTGAATGAATTCTAAATTTGCCAAACGGCAACCCGCTTGCCAAGCCATCATGACGCCGTCACCGACACAAACATTGGGCGCGCTAGCACGTTGAAACAGCTGCCCTAGGCCGCCACTGGCCAGTACGACTGCGCGACTATAAACAGTGAGTTGACGATGACTATTGTGGTCAAAAACGCGTGCACCTTGGCAGTGGTTATCTCTATTGTCTTTCAGCAGACTTAACGCTTCATGATACGGTAATATCGTGATATTACTTGCAGCATGTGCCTTTATAATTAAAGCTTCCATAACGTGCCGACCCGTTGCGTCATCAGCATGAGCCACTCGCCTGCAGCCATGACCACCTTCTTTGGTAAGGTGTAAGCTGTTAATTTCTAAGTTACTAGTATTCAAATCAGTACTATTTAAATCAGTTAAAGTTCTTTGCTTCGTATCTTGTTGTGAGTTCTGAGTAAAAGGGACACCTTGTTCGCATAGCCACTGTATGGCCTGCTGTCCTTCACTTAGTATCTCCGTCGTATTATCAGCATCGCATAACCCTGCGCCTGCGATTAAGGTGTCAGCGACATGGTCGGTCACGGAGTCATTTTGGTCCAAACTTGCAGCGATACCACCTTGCGCGTAATGGCTTGAGCAAACCTCCAAAGCGGCTTTGCTCAGTACCATGATACTTAGCGATTTTGGTAATGATAGCGCAGTACTTAAACCCGCCAATCCTGCACCGATAATAAGTACGTCTGTTTGCCTGACATTATCCGCGCTCATACTAGGCAGCCCCAACATTAGCAAACAGCACACGGTCTTTGACAATATCGCCACTGGCGGCCACGCGTTGCTTTTGTGATTCGGCAAAATCGAGCATCCGTTGTAAAGGTTTTTTGGCTGCTACGGCCAGCTCAGGTGTCATCAGAACCTCACCGCTTTGATTGGTCAAGCATTGCTCGATACCTTTTAAGCCGTTCATTGCCATCCAAGGGCAAAACGCACAGCTCTTACAGCTTGCACTTTCACCAGCGGTTGGCGCTGCCAAAAAGCGTTTGTTTGGCGAGCGTTTTTGCATCTCGTGCAATATGCCCAAATCGGTAGCAACGATAAAGGTATCGGCATCCATCTCATAGGTTGATTGCAATAGCTTGCTAGTAGAGCCGACCACATCCGCTAGCTCAACGACGCTATCAGGTGACTCAGGATGCACCAAGACTTTGGCATCTGGGTATTCCTCTTTTAGTTGCAGGAGTTCAGTTGCCTTAAACTCATTATGTACAAGGCAAGATCCTTGCCAAAGCAGCATATCTGCGCCAGTCTCACCAGCGATGTATTTACCCAAATGGCGATCAGGCCCCCAAATGATAGGCTCGCCTTGAGCATGTAAGTGACGGACGATGTCGATACCAACGGATGAAGTTACTACCCAGTCTGCGCGTGCTTTTACCGCGGCGCTGGTATTGGCATAGACTACAACGGTACGTTCAGGATGGGCATCGCAGAACGCTGAAAATTCATCAGCAGGGCAGCCCAAATCAAGTGAACACTCGGCTTCCAAATCTGGCATCAGTACGGTCTTTTCCATGCTCAATATCTTTGCCGATTCACCCATGAAGCGTACACCTGCTACCACTAATGTCTGTGCACTATGTGCTTGACCAAAGCGTGCCATCTCAAGCGAATCGCCGACACAGCCACCCGTTGCCAATGCCAAATCCTGTATAAAAGGATCGACATAATAATGCGCGACCAATACAGCATTATTGTCTTTCAATAATTGTTTAATATTTTCTTCAACCACGATACGCTCTGAACGCGGCAGATCCACTGGCATCTTAGCTTTGGCATATTCGATATTCATCTGAGTGGCGATGCGATTGTCCGTACTCATGATGGGTGCGTCGTAAGGATAGTTTTTCATAATGGCAGCCTTTGTTGGTGCGATAACGATAAATGTGTGTGCTAAAAATGTGGGAATTGAACATAGTCAATTTATAAGTTGTCTTAATTATGCTCATTTTGAGCATAATTACAAGTATTTTTTTATACTGATCTATTCAATACATTCGGTTTTAGCCTTTCAAAACGGTATATCGATATTGATTTTTTATACTTACAACGACAGACTATGATAGTTTTAGATTCAAGCTATACTAAGCCGTACGGTAGCTATTAACCTTGATAGCCTTTTGTTTTTCAGAGAAAAAGGATAATCCCCAAAGCCATGACGTTGTCTTATTCACATGCGCACCAGCAAGGTAGCGGCACGACAGAAGTGGTCGCCGTGTTGGTCGCTATCACAGATCATATCGCGCGTGTCCTAACCGTTGACCAAGGCAAGCTGTTGCCAAATGGACCACTTATGCCGCTACATCGCTCGCTACAGGCAGGCGTGCGTCAGTGGGTAGAAGAACAAACACAGCAACCGCTCGGATATTTGGAGCAGCTATATACCTTTGTTGACACCAATAGACGTAACATCGACGGTCATGCGTTGGTGTATGTGAGTTATTTGGGCTTGGTGCAAGAGACGCAAACACGGGCACTCCAAAGCAAAGCGCTATGGCGAGATTGGTATGATTATTTCCCATGGGAAAATCACTTGGATGGTATGCCCAGTATCATCATGGACTTCATTGTGCCTGTACTGTTGGAATGGGCCAATACCGCAGAGGATTCGATTGTTCAACAGCGCCGACGTCAGCGTATTGGTTTGTGTTGGGGACTCAGTGAAGCATTTTTGGCAAATGGTCAACTGCCAGACAGCCAATCAGTTAGCGAGCAGGATAATGAAAGCAGAGAATGGATCGCAGAGCATGTATTGCTACGTTATGAGATGCTCTATGAAGCAGGACTGATACCCGAAGCGCCCAATTATCCACCCAACCATCAGGCCGTTGTTTTACCAGAGGACTGGTCACAGCGCATAGGTGTACCGATGTATTACGATCACCGTCGCGTGATTGCCACGGCTATCTCAAGACTGCGCGCAAAGATTGAATACAGGCCGCTTATTTTTGGTTTGATGCCAGATGTCTTTACCTTATCGCAGTTGCAGCAGAGTGTTGAGGCATTATCAGGGGTGCGCTTGCATAAACAAAACTTTCGTCGCTTGCTTGATTCACAGAATCTAGTGATGGAGACTGGGGAGAGTAGCAGTGCTCAGCGCGGTCGCCCTGCCAAGCTGTATCGTTTTCGCCATGATATCGAGCTACAGAGTTTATTGATGGACAGCAAACTTCCCAAGCGCAAATAGTCATTTCAAGCCAGTCCGTTTTATCTCTAAAGTGGTTTGTAAAACGAAAAACTTGTCACCTTTCCTTGCAGGGTCGCTAACTTTGCGCTATATTTATGCTCATTTTGAGTTTAAATATTGAGACGTTTCTATCAATATCATGCCTACATAAGGGTTAAAGATGACAATTGAAAAAGAGCCAGCATTGGATGTGGTATTGCTTAAACCATTGGTTGAAAATGCGCTAATTGAAGACTTGGGTAGGCGTGGTGATGTGACGTCACAAGCCACTATTCCAGCTGAGATGCAAGCGCAGCTACAGATCAAAGCGCGGCAAGCGGGCGTGATATGCGGTATAGATTTGGCACGGTTGTCATTTGCTTTAGTCGATGCACAAATTGAGTTTATTGCACAAGTACAGGATGGCGAGTTGGTTGAAGCTGGCACAGTATTGGCCACCGTTCGGGGTAACGCACGCCACTTGTTGACAGCAGAACGCACCGCACTGAATTTTATGACCCATCTCAGCGGTATTGCGACAGCGACCCGTCAAATTGTTGATAGTGTGGTGCAATATCCTGCGCAAATCACTTGTACACGTAAGACCATCCCAGGCTTGCGTATCGTACAAAAATACGCAGTACGCTGCGGTGGTGGGCGCAATCATCGCTTGGGGTTGGATGATGCGATTTTGATCAAAGACAATCATATCGCCATTGCGGGTGACATCACGACAGCCATTCAGCAAGCACAGAAATTTGCTGGGCATTTGATTCCCATTGAAGTCGAAGTTGATACGCTAGAGCAATTAGCACAGGCACTGGATGCAGGTGTGAGCTTGGTGTTACTAGATAATATGTCGCCTGAAACTTTGTCGCAAGCGGTTGCTATGTGTAAAGGTCGAGCCAGAACAGAAGCTTCAGGTGGTATTACCCCTGAAACGGTACAAGCGGCTGCCAGTACGGGGGTTGATTTTATCGCTATGGGTTATCTAACGCACAGTACCACTGCATTGGATATTGGTCTGGATTTTAGCGCATAAGTAACGGCGTACCAAAAGCGAATAACACGGCCTAGTTTTATCGAAGGCATTATCACTGAACTGATAGATTCACCGCTTATTAAAGGCTTGTTTTCACACAGAAGATTCGACAAGATAGTATATAGGGTCTGTTGAGCAAAGTTAATGATTTAATTGGCTTATCTGCCTATGTTACAATATAAGCGACAAGGCCATTTTAACCATCTATTGGGTCATCGTTGCACTCGCACGATGACCTTATCTTTTTGCCCGGTTTGACGAATAGATAAGCGAGCGCTCAGTGAATACTGAAATCATCAAGATAATCCTAGCCTTTATGGTGTTGATTAATCCCTTTAGCGCTTTGACGTTATTTTTGGATTTGACCCGTGGTTATTCAATGAATAATCGACGCAAAGTGGCGCGTGTGGCTTGTTTAACAATTTTTATCACGATCAGCTTTTTTACGGTCGCAGGTGAGACGCTCCTAAAAGCGCTTGGTATCTCAATTGGCTCGTTTCAGTTGGCGGGTGGTATTCTGGTGTTTTTGATTGCCCTGAATATGATGAATGGTGAAGGTAATCCCGTTAAGCCTGATCAAGAAAACTTCGATGTCGATCATGTACAAGATTCGCCAGTATCAATGGCAGCTGCTGTCGTTCCACTCGCTATCCCAATGATGATTGGGCCGGGCGGTATCTCAACGGTGATTATTTATTCTTCACAAGTTTCTGGTGTACTACAAGTATCGGCCATATTAATAGCTGGGTTGTTGATCAGTTTGTTTTGTTATTTGGCATTGATGGCAGCAGGTCGTATTAGCCGTTTATTGGGTGATACGGGTCTGAACATTATGAGCAGAATCATGGGCATGTTGTTGGCGGCAGTTTCTATTGAAATCATCGTTAATGGTCTACGCACGCTGTTTCCTGCTTTAGTTTAACGAAAAAATTGATTGCCTGTACCTTTGTTTATTTTATTTAGAGTTACCCCTCAATTTTTAGGTTGTAAAGAAAGCTTATATCTTACTTCTACTATTAGCTAAAAACCTCTAAAACGCCCCAAAATCATAAATATTCTATAAAATGGCTAAAAGCGATTTTTATAGAATAGCTATGTCTAAAATAATGTTATCAATCACCAAAAGTATCCGAAAAAATGCTACCTATAAAAACATGTTACAGTGGAGGGACAACTAATATTATAGGAGTTAAACTTGAGTAATAAAAGAATTGCTATTTTAGGGGCAGGTCCAAGTGGTTTAGCACAATTACGCGCTTTTGAGGCAGCACGATTGGCTGGTGCAACCGACCTACCTGAGATAGTTTGTTATGAAAAGCAAAATGCTATCGGCGGTATGTGGAATTATAGTTGGCGTACTGGTTTGGATAGAAACGGTGAACCCGTTCACGGCAGTATGTACCGTTATTTGTGGTCGAATGGCCCAAAAGAATGCTTAGAGTTTGCTGATTATTCATTTGATGAGCACTTTGGTGATGCCATCCCTTCATATCCGCCACGTGAAGTTCTAAAAGACTACATCATGGGCCGTATCGATAAGCAAGACATTCAAAAGTATATCCGCTTTGAATGTCCTGTGCGTTGGGTCTCATTCGATGATGATACGCAGAAGTTTACTGTGACAGTCATGAGCCATAAAACGAACGAGCAAGAAGTCGAAGAGTTCGATTATGTCGTGGTAGCGACCGGTCACTTTTCAACGCCAAATATGCCATATTTCGAAGGTCTAGAGACTTTCCCAGGTCGTATCTTGCATGCTCATGACTTCCGTGATGCGCTAGAATTTAAAGACGAAGATATTTTACTCATTGGCAGTAGTTATTCAGCCGAAGATATTGGCACGCAGTGTTATAAATATGGCACCAAATCAGTGACCATTAGCTATCGCACACAAGCACTGGGTTATGACTGGCCAGAGGGTATCAAAGAAGTGCCGCTCGTCACTCACTTTGAAGATGACGTGGCGCATTTTGCCGATGGTACTAGCCAAAAATTTGACGCAATCATTATGTGCACAGGTTACCTGTTCCATTTCCCGTTTATGCCGGATGAGCTACGCTTACAGACCCATAACTGCTTATATCCAGCCAATCTATACAAAGGGACTTTTTGGCAGCCCAATCCAAAGCTCATTTATTTAGGCATGCATGATCAGTATTTCACCTTTAACATGTTTGATGCTCAAGCGTGGTATGCACGTGATGTCATCATGGATGATATCGAGCTGCCTGATTTGGCGACTCGTGAGGTCGACGAAAAAGAATGGTTGGCAACGTATGCTAAGTGTGTCACGGTCAGCGACTCAATTGACTTCCAAGCTGCCTATATTCGCGATTTAACCAATGCGACAGATTATCCAGAGTTTGCCGTAGAGAAGCAGGGTGAAATCCTAAAAGAATGGCAAAAAGATAAGACCGACAATATTATGACTTTTAGAGAAAAAGGCTATCGTTCAACATTGACAGGTACGCTATCACCCGAATTGCCAGAGCCTTGGCTAGATGTCCTTGATGACTCGCTTGAGCATTTTTTGAACTTAAGCTTTGTTAAGCCTAAAAAGCGCAAGAAAGCATCGTAGATAGATAGTCGCTGCTACAAAGAGCAGTGGCCGTAAAAAATTAGTTGCTATTAAAAGCATCTGATATAAAAAATAAAAAGCCAAATACGTTTAGATGTATTTGGCTTTTTTGTGCGTGGTACATTCAGCGACTATAGTCGGTTCAATATAATGTGGAGACTGACACAGTATCCAATTTATAGAGGATTGGCTATATATCAACTATGATATAAGTGCCAAGCTAAGTAAAGCATCAATATACCCACTAATCCATCAAGTATATTCCATGCCTTTGGTTTGGAAAATAACGGTCTAAGCAGTCGTGCAGCATAACCCAAAGCAAAAAAGAAAAAGAACGAAGCACTGACAGCACCCACACCAAAGGCCAATTTGCTACTAGCACCCGTTGAAACCATACCGACGAGCACCAATGTATCTAGATAGACGTGTGGATTGAGCCAGGTAAAGCCAAAACACAGCAACAGTGCTTTTTTCAAACTAGTGACGGCCTGACCATCGACGGTTAATGCATGTGAGCGTTTGATACTGGCGTATAAACTTTGCAAACCGTAAACCAGCAAAAACAACGCACCTGCGAATCTGGCGATATCTACTGCATGTGGATAACGAGCGGTTACAGCACCAAATCCAGCAACGCCCGCTGAGATTAACAACGCATCACTAACGGCACAGAATAAGCAGATAAAAAAGATGTGTTCACGTTTAATGCCTTGTTTAAGTACAAAAGCATTTTGTGATCCAATTGCTAAGATAAGCGATAGCCCAAGCAAAAAGCCAGAGGTATAATCAGTCACGTTCATAGTAAAGTGCTTATCATTTAGAGAGTAGATGTTTTAGGGTATAGGAATATTGACACTTTGCTTACTGGCAGTGCCAAAAAAAGCTGTTAAGATACGTCATTGAATCAATATATGCAATACTTGCACAATACGAGTGCACGGAACGAGAGGCAAAGTAGGTCATGGTGGTAAGTTTGACAAGAATGCTAAAGTCATTTGGGCAAGCTCAAGAAGACCTGCCAACACAAGCGGCTAAAAATGCTCAACAGATGAGTGTCAGCCAAGATGTAGAGGTGGAGGATAGCAATGATGAAAACGATCAAGCTATCAGTCAGCGCTCTGTGCTAACACCACCTGAGCGTGCAGGTCGTATTCGTGATGCATTAGCACAAGTGAGTGATATTCGAACGCCGACGCCTTTGACCGATCGCTATTTGTCCAATCGTGCCCAAATGCGCCCGACCAATAGACCTCCTTTTGACCCAGATACTTTATGGTATCTCAAACATGGACGCTGTCCGATTATGACTGAGCTTGTTGATGTGGTCGATGAAGCCACCCTAAATGCCATGCCTATTGAGGCTGTCGCAATTCTAGATCGAATTAATGGTAAATTGAAGCGTTACCGTGAATGGAGCAGCGAGCTCAACGAGCAGCAACAGCAGCAGCATAATGAGCGTCAGTTCGTCATCGATAAGCTGGTGTCTGAGAGTATTCCAGAAGCGCTACATCATTATGAGCAACTACAGCGGTTCAGCCCACATCGTACAAAAAACAACACGGTACAAGGTAAGATGACCGCAGGCGATATGTTGACCGATTTGTTTCTTGAGATTGATTATGAGCTTGACGAGTTATTGGATGAGCTGCACCAAACAGTGATGAATCGTCTGGCCTCAACGCATCGTTATGTCAAAAGCCGCACAAAAAGTTAGTGAGTAATGGCTTTTAGTGATCGTTGCCAACTTGAGACAGTTAGGTGTCATTCGATACAATTGACCCAATACGATATGACGCATAACAGTATGATGCACCACAATATAGGGCTTTAATAGAGCCTTATTTTTTTGTTCAACACGCCCCCATATCCATAATAAGAAACTTGCCGCCATACTCTAAAAAGTAATGAGGAATATCTAATGACCCAAATGACTGCGATGCTAGTGATGTTTGTACTATATGGGCTGCTACCAGCAGCTGGATTGTACCTAGGATATCGTGGTCTCAAAAAATTCACTGCACCCAAAATGCTTGAATATAAAGCGATGCCGCAGTTAGGTTATATTCCCGAAAAGAGCTTACCCGTTGAGGTCAAAACAGCCCTCGACCAAATCAATGAAAAAGGTGAGAAGCTGCGTGTCATTTATGGCGATACCAATAATGATGGAAAAATTGATGATAAAGATACCGTTAACGAAACGTATATCATGATTCAAAATTTAATGGACAGACATATTCCGCTTGCCGTGGCGGACTATCGCCGCTTGCATGATTTAGATGTGGGGGATGGTGCGCTCGCTGATACGACCAAGATTAAGCACTCTAACGTCACTGGTAAAGAAGCATTGTTAGACGTACTTGAGACGATTAATACGCAGTTCGATGACCTGCTCAATGCTTCCTATCATCAAGACGGACAAAAGCTGCTCGCGACCAATCGCTATCTACAAAAACGCTTCGATAATCCTGCTGTGAATACAGAGATTCAAAAGCGCGATAGTAATATTAGCAATGCCAGTAGTGATGTGAGCAGTGATGTAAATATTCAAGCGATTGAAAATCCAATGGGTGCTAATGTAAGTGCCGAAGACATTAAACTATAAATGCAGAGTTTTATAATTAAAGGACAAGATGAAGAGTAAGCGTATATGAGCATCTTAATAGGCATTGGCATTGTAACGACAGTCACTACCTTTTATTTGGGTAAAAAAGGCTGGCAAGCTTTCCATAAGGCCGTTGGTATTTCGCCAGGTGTGCTCGTCTATCAGAATGATAATGCACTATTGCCATTATCCAAACTCAGTTGGCAGCAATTAAATTTGCATAAGAAACATCTAAAAAATTTGCCAGAGCTTCAATTGCGCCAATTAAAACGTATTGATGAAAAAGTGAATCACTATCAAGCGTATCAGAAATCACTAAAAGCTCAGCATAAGACGCCTGCGATAACAGAGCAGCAGTTTGTATTGAATAAGATGCTGCATACTCGGCTTCCAGAAATTTTATCCAGTCATTACCATTTAACAAATATAAGCGCCGATAATATAAGTAATGACAATGAAGCGGAAGCCAATGAATTATTACAGAGCGTGTTAAATAATATTGAGCAGCGTTTAGATAATTTGCTGGCGCAAATGGACACGCAGCAGTTGCAGGAGTTACGAGTCATGAAAAACTATATTAATAGTCATGATAGCTAAGTCTACGTCATTAGATTTACAACGACTTGCTATAAATGATACAAAAAAAGCTGCCAATGATGAATAATCACTGGCAGCTTTTTTATGTTTATGCTAAACCTATCAAAGATTTAGAATAATGTTAAACCAACTTAACTAGCGCTTGTCGTCGCGGTCACGGGTATTGCGCGTACCACGGCTGGCAGGGCTAGCACTGCTTTTAGGTTTTGCGCTGCTGTTACGATTGTCGCTACCACTACGGGTATCGCTACGACTGTCAGTAGCGCGACGCGCTTTGAGCGGCTTGCTTCTGATACGCTCTTGCTTTTCTTTGGCTGCGCCATGTAGACCAGTGCCATAACGTGGGCGTAAGCTCACCAAATCCGTCAACGTGTTGATTTCTTTTTTGTCGAGCTCTAAGAAACGACCAGTACGCAACTCTTTTGGTAGGGCAATCGTACCGTAGCGCGTGCGTAGTAGACGGCTAACTTTCAGACCTTGCGACTCAAATAAGCGACGTACTTCACGGTTACGGCCTTCTTTTAGTTGGACGTGATACCACTTATTGACACCTTCACCGCCACCGTCTTTGATATCTTCAAACTTTGCAAGGCCATCTTCTAGCATGACGCCAGCTGTTAATGCACGGGCAATCTCAGGTGTCACTTCACCCAATACACGTACCGCATATTCACGAGTCACTTCACCAGAGGGATGCATCAAGCGATGCGCCATTTCACCATCATTGGTAAACAATAACAGCCCCGTTGAGTTGATGTCCAAGCGTCCGACCATGACCCAGCGATCATGAGTCAGCTTTGGCAAGCGCTCAAAAACGGTTGGGCGACCTTCTGGATCTTTAGCAGAGCAGACTTCGCCTTCAGGTTTGTAATAAGCGATAACACGGCGACGCTTCTCGTTTTCAGAGGTGTATTTAATCTGACGGCCATCAACGCGAATCTCATCGCCTTGCTCGACGCGATCACCAATGGTTGCAGGGCCGTTATTGACAGTGACACGACCAGCTTTGATGACTTCTTCCATCTGACGGCGTGAGCCAAGTCCCATGCGGGCGAGGGCTTTCTGTAATTTTTCGTCTTTCATAATCATAACCTTGAGTCGGTGGGTTTACATTTCTCAATGTAAAAAAATTGGATTGACTATTCTACGCTATTTTGATGGCTTTAGCACGCAAACCTGTTGTTACTAATGGTCGATATCAAGAAAAAGGTGAACGTTAACAAATGAATGCTTATGATAAGGTAGACTCAACACGCCCTAGCCAGAATGATATCTCGCTTGCACTCGGTTTCCTTGTATCGATATGATTGTGGATGGACTATATCTATGAATCATGCCAAACGTAGATAAGTTACTCAAGTACAGTGATGCTGGCTGTATCTTACGCTAGGATTTTTAGCCGCAGGCAGGTACAATATCAGTATAAATCACCCCTTGATCAAGGATAAGACAGGCATGCAAGTAATTGCGGCACTGTCTTTCTTTTTTTTATCGCACCCTCTATTGGAGTTACTATGTCTACTACCCAAGAGTCAGCCACTGTTTTGGACGGCAAAGCCCTTGCCAAACAAATAGAACAACAACTACGCACACGCGTGGATGCTATCAAGGATAAGACTGGACGTACCCCAAGTTTAGCGACGATATTGGTTGGTGACGATCCAGCCTCTGCCACTTACGTCCGTATGAAAGGCAATGCTTGTCAGCGCGTTGGTATGGACTCTATACGTGTTGAGATGCCAAGTGCCACGACCACTGAACAGCTCAAAGCAAAGATAGATGAGCTAAATAACAATCCAGATGTACACGGTATTTTACTACAGCATCCTGTTCCTGAGCATATCGATGAGCGTGCTTGCTTTGAGCAGATTGATTTGGCAAAAGATGTCGATGGTGTGACTTGTCTTGGTTTTGGTCGAATGGGTATGCAGCAGCCTGCCTATGGCTCATGCACACCGCAAGGTATCATGCATTTATTAGAACACTACGGTATCGAGCTTGCGGGCAAAGAGGCGGTAGTCGTGGGTCGCAGTGCCATTTTGGGTAAGCCAATGGCGATGATGCTATTGAATGCCAACTGTACAGTGACTATGTGTCATTCAAGAACCCAAGATTTGGCGTCACATATCCAGCGTGCTGATATCATCGTGGGTGCTGTGGGCGTGCCTGAACTGATTAAAGCCGAATGGATTAAAGCAGGCGCTGTGGTTGTCGATGCTGGTTTCCACCCGACGGATAATGGCGGTATGGGTGATATTGAAATGCAGGGCATGGAAAATATTGCCAGCGCTTATACGCCAGTACCAGGCGGCGTTGGCCCAATGACCATCAACACACTTATTCGCCAAACTGTCGATGCTGCTGAAAAATCAGCAGGTTTGAACGTCCGCTAAAAATATGGCTATATGAATGCTGATTGCCGATAGATAAGGGGCCTGAGGCAACACCGACTCAGGCTACATCAACCACATCTCAGTTGATAGGACCTAAGCATGGCTAAAAAAAACATAGGGGTTCATGAGCGATTACAAAGTATTGGTAGAGAGTTTGTCGATATCTGTCATTACGTTATTTTATTTTTAATCAGTGTGGTAGTCGTTTGGACGGCTGGCAAAGAGTTTGTTGGTATTATTCAAAAAGGTTCAGCGGATTTAAAAGACATATTGATGTTGTTTATTTATCTTGAACTGTTGGCCATGATAGGTATTTACTTTAAAACCCACCGACTGCCAGTACAGTTTTTGATATTTATTGCTATCACTGCATTGTCGCGACATTTGGTGGTTGATGTGCAGGCGGTTTCAGACTATTTTCATTTGTGGCTGCTGGCGACGATTTCTTTGGCTATTTTGATGTTAAGCGCCTCTATCGTAGTGCTGACATGGACGGCAAGGACGTTCGGTCGTCCCGAAGACAATCTCGACCAACAGCATGCAAATCTAACGGTTAAAGCGCTTTTACCAGATGATGCGAAAGTACCAGATAGTCATACGAAACATCGCCGTGAATAATGATCGAGTCGCGGCAAACGGCATAAAAAAAGAGCGACCACTGGTTGCTCTTTTTTTATGCATAGCACATGGTATTACAACCACTTGAGTCTTTTAAAATTGTAGTACAGATAGCTACACAAGGTAATAATTATGGCCATAATAACAAGGTAAGCATACTTCCAATGCAGCTCAGGCATAAAATCAAAGTTCATGCCATAGATGCCAGCGATGGCAGTTGGCACGGCTAAGATACCTGCCCACGCAGCGAGCTTACGTACCACTTCGTTCTGACCCATATTGACCATCGCCATATAGGTATTCATCACCACGCTCAACATCTCATTAAGACCGTTGATGGCATCTAGTGAGTGTAAGAGATGGTCATTAACATCGCGGAAGTAGGGCTTGGCTGCTTGAGAAAACCCAGAGACGATTTCACTCTTCTTATGATTGATAAAAAAGCTACAGATGTCTTGTACGGGCAAGATAATAGCGCGCATATGTACCAGTTGCGACTTGAGCTCGTAGAGGTTTTTTAGGGTGCCTTTATCAAACTCGGAAGTAAACACATAGCGCTCTTGTTCGCGCAAATACCGACCCAATCGATCGGTGATTGGCATATAGTTATCAACGATAAAATCGAGTATGGCGTGCAGCACAAAGATAGGGCCCATACGCAGCTTCTCGGGGCGACGGTGGCAGTGTTCACGGACAGGGGCGTAGGAGTTTGACGGGCCATTACGAATCGTAATCAGGTAGTTTTTGCCCATAAATATCGCAGTCGTGCCATAACGAATGACATTGTCTTCGAGCTTGGCCGTACGTAGCACCACGAATACCATGTCATTGTCGTAGTTTTCGACCTTAGCACGTTGATGATCAGCAAAGGCATCTTCAATCGCCAGCTCATGCAGGCCAAAGGCTTCTTTTACTTTGACCATGGTTTTTAGACTTGGATCATATAACCCAAGCCAAATAAACTGACCATTGTTACTCAGCACACGATGCACATCATTGAGCGCCACTCTGTCAAGATTCTCACCTGTTTTTCGTGAGTAAGCGTAGCAATTGACCACTTCATCCGCACTCGATGATTCAATATCCTCATAGCGCTCGGAATCAGGATCGTAGACCGTCATGGTCTCGATGGTATCCTCAGTGGTGGCGTCTACATCACCATAGATGTAGCTATCATCATCGTCTAGATAGAGATGTTTGTCATCCATGTTGGCATAGATATGACTCATATTGGAGTCAGGAGCAATACGAGCTGTTTTTTTAATCAATTGATTATTATCATTTTCCATATACTTTCCTGTCATATAATAAAAAACTTCAATAATCCAAATATGTCGTGAGCGCTACCACTGTCTTATCGTGTGCCAATGTTAGCTATAAGGCATAGCTTTTTAGCGTGTCGATGTCTACCAATGCCAAGAGGCTCTCATGACAAGCTTCTAGCTTTATTTTCGGTGCAATATCAAAGTCCAATGCTTCAACCCAGCGTAGGGCACAGATGCACCAGTAATCACCAGGTTTGAGACCAGGAAAATTGTATTCAGGTAATGGGGTAATAAGGTCATTACCGCGACTGGCAGAAAAGTTTAAAAACTCGCTGGTCATCTTGACACAAACGGTATGCTGACCGACATCATGGTTGCCAGTATGACAAAAGCCATTGCGATAATAGCCAGTAATAGGATCAAAGCAGCAGCTGGCAAGTGCAGTACCTAGGACGTTGGTTTGATTGGTGGCAGGGTTTGGGTGGTAATCAGATGACATAAGGCTTCCGAGATAAAAATATGTGTTAGTGTATCATGAGTCTGTGCCGAAGACGCTGCCGCAATGACACTCATTATCTTATGGATAACAAAAAATAAATCTCATCGTTATCAATGCAATATCGAGCTAAATATATCACTTATCACGGTGGCATCGACTAAGGTAATAAGTGGCAATTAGGCAGTAATTAGATAGTGATTGTGGCTAATTGTCACTAGGCGAACCTTGAGTGCTATGCTAAACTAAAGCATAAAGTGCCTTGATTATTTGTCGCAATTTTTTAGCGCATAAAGATATTCGTCTTATCATTCTAAATTATACTTATTATTCACCCTTTTGCGGTTACCTGGTTTGTTTATAAATAATTGGGTCAATGATGTTGCGCGTTAAAAATAAAAACACACGGCGTCAATACCTGGCAAAACACCTTTTAAGTACCGCATCAGTACCGCGTTTTTGGTAAGCGATACACCAAACAAGGATTTATTGTGTCTGTTCGTTCTGATTCTGCAAAACCTGCCCAGCCAAATGCTATCAATGAAACAGTGACTCAGTCTGCTGAAAGCAATGCTGCACCCAATCGCATGCCATATTTGAGCAACTTTGGTAGTGATGTTGCCAATAGCTGGTTGTTGCCTGATGGGGTGGTTGACGTGTTGTTTGAAGATGCCCATAAGCAAGAAATGCTTAGACATCAATTGATTGAGCAGCTTATCACTCATGGTTATCAGCTGGTTTGTCCGCCGATGATCGAGTTTACTGAGTCGTTGCTGAGTGATGCCTCAGAAGATCTTAAGCGTCAAACCTTTAAGATTATTGATCAGTTGACTGGCCGTCTAATGGGTGTACGCGCTGATATTACCCCGCAGATTTTGCGTATAGATGCGCATCATGGCGGTACGGGTATTGCGCGTTATTGCTACGTTGGTGATGTGATTCACACTTTGCCATCAGGTCTGTTTGGCTCACGAACACCACTACAATTGGGTGCTGAGATATTTGGCTGTGCGTCATTAGCCGCAGATATTGAGCTGATAGACGTACTATTTACAATGATAAATAAGCTCAATATGAGTGCAGTGCTTCATATTGACTTGGGTCACGTGGCGATATTTAAGCGCTTGGCTGAATTGGCCGAGTTGTCAGACAGTGATACTGAGCAATTGATGTACTTATATGCCAATAAAAACTTGCCAGAGCTCAAGCGTGTTTGCCGCGCCTTACCGATGGGCGATGATTTTTATGTGTTGGCACGTTTTGGTCATGATATCGCAAATTTATTATCAAAATTGTCAGATGCGGCGCAGCAAGACAGCCAAATCGCAACGTCTATCGACGAGTTGCAACGCCTAAAGTCTTACTTAGAAAACCAATGGCAGTGCCCAGTCAGTGTCGATGTGACAGAGCTATCAGGCTATCACTACCATACTGGCATCGTCTTCAATGGCTATATCAATAATGAGACTCAGCCACTGGTACGTGGTGGTCGCTTCGATGGTATGCAAAGTCAGACACAAACGTTGCGAGCAGCCACGGGCTTTAGTATGGATGTCAGCCGCTTGCTGGCTCATACGCAGCTGGATGCACCCGCCGTTGTCTTGGTAGACTTTGCCGCATTGACTAACGCAAATGAAGATGAAATGCAGACGTTATTACAACAAGTTGAGAGTCTGCGTCAGAAAGGCTATCGCGTCACGATGCCATTAGATGCACAGGACAGTCCAGATGACGTCACTCATCGGTTGAGCATGGCAGACCATCAATGGCAGCTAAAAACGGTTTAATTGCTGATGCATTAAGTACAACTGTATTCGACACATGCTATTAAAACGTTAAGTGATTCATTAAATATCTCAGTTTTTCTATTTCATGAATCACTGAGATAAAAAGATATAGTTAACAAAGTCATTTTAATTTTTCAACTGTTATCGCACACACCTCAATACATAAAGGTAAGGATTGATCATGGGTAAGAATGTCGTAGTTTTGGGTAGCCAATGGGGCGATGAAGGTAAAGGTAAAATCGTTGATTTACTAACCGAAAAAGCCTCAGCAGTCGCGCGCTTTCAAGGCGGCCATAACGCTGGGCACACGTTAGTTGTCGATGGCAAAACCACCGTCCTGCATTTAATCCCATCAGGTATCTTGCGTGAAGGCGTGACGTGCTTCATCGGCAACGGCGTCGTGTTAGCCCCTGACGCATTGCTAAAAGAGATGAAAGAGCTAGAAGACAACAACGTACCTGTACGTGAGCGTCTGCGCATTTCACCGAATTGCCCACTAATCATGCCATATCACGTAGCGCTTGACCAAGCACGTGAAGCCAAACGTGGTAGCGGTAAAATCGGTACAACAGGTCGCGGCATCGGTCCTGCGTACGAAGACAAAGTTGCACGCCGTGCCATCAAACTTGCTGATTTATTCCGTGAAGACTTAGAAGAAAAACTACGTAACCTAATCGAATATCATAACTTCCAATTGACTCAGTATTATAAAGTTGAAGCGATTGATTTTGATGAAACGCTTAAGCTTTGCAAAGAATGGAAAGAAGAGATTCAAGGGATGGTTACTGATGTAACTGAAGACCTAAATCAATTGCGTTTGGCTGGCGAAAACCTAATGTTCGAAGGTGCTCAAGGTACGTTACTTGATATCGATCATGGTACTTATCCGTTTGTGACCAGCTCAAGCGTCACTGCTGGTGGCGTGTCTACTGGTACGGGTATCGGTCCATTATATTTAGATTACGTACTTGGTATCACCAAAGCTTACACCACGCGTGTTGGTAGTGGCCCGTTCCCAACTGAATTGTTTGATGATGTTGGTGCTCATTTGGCCAAAGTCGGTCATGAGTTTGGTGCGACCACTGGTCGTGCGCGTCGCTGTGGTTGGTTCGATGCCGAAGCATTACGCCGTGCCGTGGTACTGAACTCTATGTCAGGTATCTGCTTGACTAAGCTTGACGTATTAGATGGTCTTGAAGAGTTGCTAATCGGTGTGGGTTACAACCTACCTGAAACTGAGTGTGCAGGCGCACATGATGCTGAATTCTATGAGTCAGTCACGCCTAAGTACGAAACCATGCAAGGCTGGAGTGAGTCAACCGTTGGTGTAACCAACTATGACGATCTACCAGAGAACGCCAAAAAATACATCAAACGTATCGAAGCCTTGATTGGTTGCCCAGTTGATATTATCTCAACTGGTCCTGACCGCGAAGAGACTATCGTATTGCGCGATCCATATGACGCTTAGTTTTTGCTATAAAGTTGATTAAATTGCTTTTAGTATTAAAAAAATCCCAGTGCATGAGCATTGGGATTTTTTTATGCCTGCTGTCTCAAGACAGGCCCTAGGATAAGAAGAAAGTTATAAGTAATTTAAACAGAATTTACTGACATTATTTTGGTTTAATTTTGTATAATATGCCATAAATGAATGTACTCTTATCAATATATGAAAAGGAATCTGCTATGACAACGAATGTGATTAAGCGCTCTATTCGTAATACTTCTCTTGCAATCATCACATCCGCAGCCTTTATGCTACCTATGCTGTCTTGGGGTGCAGAAAATTGTGATAGACCTAATAATGACTTTGATGGGTTATATTGTTTGACAAAAGTTTATTTGGAAGCAGATAAAGAGCTCAATAACTCTTACAATAAATTAAGCAAACTCCTGAACAGACAGCAAAAATCCACGCTAAAACGTGGACAGCTTGCATGGATGCGTGAGCGCAACGATCGATGTAGCTACAATGATGATGGCGGTTTTTTTGTTAATATGAGCTGTGCTACTAACAAGACAACAACTCGAGTTAACTTTTTGAATGAACGTGTGCGTGAATGTAATGCGGGCAGCTGCCGAGACAGTCGCTTAGATGATTAGTTATTTTGGGTGATAGCGTTAGGGCCTGTCCTCAATTCAAACAATAGTTATCTAACTGGGCTAAAAATGGCTAAATTTTGCCAAACGTTGTCAACAAACATCATCAAATAGCTGGTCAATATAATGTGCGATTAATAAAACCCTTGGCGTGATGTGCTGAGGGTTTTTTCGTTAGTGACATTTATAGAAAAATCTCACTCAGTCTTGCTACTATAAATAATAAATGTGATGAGTAGGGTCTGTTGAACATTCAAATGTGGTGCTGGCAGTCACTATTTTTTAGACAATATGCAGTGAAATTTTTGACGCCTAGTCATTCTAGGTTAAACAATTTCGCCATATATTGGCAGAAAATAGTACTGCCCTGAAAGGCTGATGCTAAAATCACCCCAAACGTTGTTGCAATCCTAGTTAAGGTCTCGACATTATCGTCGGCTTGCGCCTAATTTGGTGCAATTTTAGCAATCAGCAGCCCTAATATTTGAATGTTCAACAGACCCTAATAAAGCAAGTAGATGGATAGTGTGAGCATTCGCTATTGATGAATACTCACCTTGTGGGGAGATTAAATACTGTTATAAATTTACTTTTATGCAAGGTATGGTCATAAATTAACCCTATCATTTATAGCCTTAATCATTATAATAGGCAGCAATCCTATGTTGATGCTCATGGTTATGTATTGATATGACATGAGTTGTGCCAATCAGCTAAAGTCAACATGGTGGCCAAAGCTAAAACAAAGTATCAACCTTTTCATTCTTTATTGAATTTATCATTTATTAGGAGCTTCTCATGGCTAACGAACGTACTCTATCTATCATCAAACCTGATGCAGTTGCTGGCAACCACATCGGCGCTATCTATAGCCGCTTCGAACAAGCTGGTCTAAAAATCGTTGCTGCTAAAATGATGCAACTTGATGATGAAAAAGCAGGCGGTTTTTACGCTGAGCACGCTGAGCGTCCATTTTACAATGATCTAAAATCGTTCATGATGTCAGGTCCAGTATTGGTATCAGTACTAGAAGGCGAAAACGCTATCGCTCAGCATCGTGAAATCATGGGCGCAACTAACCCTAAAGACGCTGCTGAAGGCACTATCCGTGCAGACTTCGCTAGCAGCATCGACGAAAACGCAGTACATGGTTCAGATTCAGCTGAATCAGCAGCACGTGAAATCAGCTACTTCTTCAGCGATGATGAAGTTTGTGCACGTACGCGCTAATATAGTAAACCAACTATAAACAATGACGGCATTAGACTTGTTTGCTGTAACTGCTATAATTAGCTAGTTAGGATTTACACTGGTCTTATTCGTACTGGTTTTATATTTGATTCACTGTATACGACTGACGTAGCAAATTAGCTGTCAATCAGTCGTGTCGCGAGACGGCTTATATCTTATGGGTATAAGCCGTTTTAGCTATTATTCATTGAAATTTTTAATGGCTTGCCTCATTATTAATTTTACGTAGCGTTATCAATCCCTTATCAGCATGTTTTTGTCACTTTGAAAAACCGCGCTCATAACGGATTGCTCATGCACTCATATATTATGTATGTATGACAACATCCATATAAATAATTGCACCGCTTATCTAAGCTCCTGCAAAAAGGTTACCTATTATGTCTACTGTTCAAGCACCCATCCAGCACGTACCTGCTAAGATTACTGATAGCATTAAGTTGGTCGACGAGGCACATGCCAAAACTAATCTATTGGGTATGACGCAAGCGCAACTTGCAGAGTATTTTAAGAGTATTGGCGAAAAGCCTTTTCGCTCAACACAGGTGGTTAGGTGGATATATCAGCAAGGCGTGACAGATTTTGAGCAAATGACCAATTTGAGCAAATCATTGCGTGATAAATTATCTCTCAACGCTTGTGTGATTCCGCCAAAAGTGATTCATCGTCAATATAGTGATGATGGCACGCGTAAATGGGTATTTGAAGTCACGGGTGGCTCATTGGTTGAGACCGTGCTTATCCCTGCAGATGACAGCAAGCTGAATGGACGCAAGACACTATGTGTGTCTTCGCAAGTGGGCTGCGCGCTGGACTGTAGTTTTTGTAGTACCGGCAAGCAAGGGTTTGAGCGTGACTTAACTGCTGCTGAGATTATCGGGCAGTTGTGGGTGGCCAATGCGTCATATATGACTGACGAAAATGACAGCTTAGAAAACGTCGACCATAGCCTATGGGAAAACAATGTCACCAACGTCGTGATGATGGGTATGGGTGAGCCGCTATTGAATTATAAGCCTGTGGTTGGCTCAATGGAGCTGATGTTAAGCGATCATGCTTACGGGTTGTCAAAGCGTCGCGTTACCTTATCGACTTCAGGTGTTGTGCCAAAAATGTATCAACTAGCACAAGATATCGATGTGGCATTGGCTATTTCATTACATGCACCAAATGATGAGCTGCGCAATGAGCTAGTGCCAATTAATAAAAAGTATCCTTTAGAAGAGTTGATTGCTGCGGCAAAAAACTATGTGTTTGACGTCAATCCACGTCACAAAAAGCACGTTACGATTGAGTATGTGATGCTTGATGGCGTCAATGACAGCAACGAGCATGCTCATCAGTTGGTTGCATTACTAGAAGGGCTACCAAGTAAGATTAACTTGATTCCGTTCAATCCGTTTCCGCATGCAAACTATGACAAATCAAGCAACAACCGCATTCACGCTTTTAGTAATATACTGAGCGAAGCAGGTTTTGTTTGTACCATTCGTCAAACCCGTGGCGATGACATTGATGCGGCCTGTGGCCAATTGGTTGGGCAAGTGGCGGATCGTACCAGACGCTCAGCCGCATGGCAGCAGAGTATCAAAGACCGTGAAAACGTTTAGGGGATTCTTCAGAAGATAGCCTTAATATCTGATTGGTATAGATTTTTAGCTCTCTTTTATCTGTCGCAATGGTAATGAAAATGTATCATTAACGGTCGAGATTGAAGAACACAGCAATTAATAACAACTAAATTGTACTTATAGGGGTTAAATCTATTAAACTGATGTTTCTTTGATCGAACGCATTGAATCACAGTTTTATGATGGCGGCTATGATGACTTCTAAAAATTCTTGTCAGTTCAAATATCAAACATTATTTTCTAAAGATGGTAAGCAGTTGATGACAGCAACTTCCCAGATGGCGACGTCGAAGCATGTGATGCTGGCAACGGCGTTTGCGGTGGTTCTGCTGACTGGTTGCCAAAGCACATCGACCAATGATTTGCTGGGCAGCTCTCCTTATCAATCGTCCACGCGCCCAAATAATGATCGGAATTTAGATCAGCAGGAAATTGCCCGTGTGCGTACCTCACTTGCCGCGCAATACATCCGAAAAAACGAGCTTGATACGGCTCAGCGCCAACTCGAAAAAGCCTTTGCTGCTGATAGCCGTTATGCGCCAGCCTATGATATGATGGGCGTTTTGTTGCAGCAAGAAGGCAGCCGACTCAATCTCGAAAAAGCCGATGAGTACTTTAAAAAAGCGATCACGCTCGATAAAGAGTTTGTGCAAGCGCACAATAATTACGGTGTTTATCTGTCACAGACAAAGCGCTACCGTGAAGCGGCAGAGCAGTTTGAGATTGCAGGCGCATCATTAGGCTACGAAGGCCGTATTGGTGCGTTAGAAAACCTCGGGCGCACTTACCTTCAGTTAGATGACCGTAGTGCCGCTTCAAAGGCATTTTTGCGCGCGATTGATGGCAATCGTAATAGCATCATTGCCCATATCGAGTTGGTAGATTTGCTGCTTGAACAGCACCGTGTACCGCAAGCACAGAGACTGTATGACGAGACATTGATGTTGGTGCAGGGGCAGGGTATTAGCCCGCGTTTGCTCTTACAAGGTATCAAACTTGCGGCAGCACAAAACAATATAACGACGCGCCAGCAATTGGCACAGAAGCTTTTATCCGCTTATCCACTAAGCGATGAAGCAAAACAACTTAAGACTTGGCTTAACAATCCAGAGGCACCATGGAAATGATCACCCCATCAACTAACACTCAATCTAACGCTCAGGGATCATTTGGTGCCATGTTGCAGCAAGCCCGCAAAAATAAGCAAGTAAGCTTAGAAGCGGCGGCGGCCGAGCTATTTATTTTAAAGCGTCATTTGCAAGCGCTAGAAAACGAAAACTTTGCTGAGTTACCACAAGCTGCATTTGCCCGTGGTTTTGCGATTAACTATGCCAAATATCTGGGCTTGGATTCAGTCAGAATCGCTAGCAGCTTTGATGCCGCTTATCCCAATGAGCTAAAGGCCAAGTCAACGAGCAACATTGATACACCACTGCGTCCGATGGGAACTTTGCAGCGCGATACCCATAACCGAATTCGTTTTAATCCCCTATTGATCATAGGTGTCATTGGGTTAATTATTTTGGCGGTATTTTTATTCCGTATGGTGAGTAACGCTAGTAAAGAAAACAATCAAGAGCCTGTCTCTACCCTCGAAGATATGTCGTCTATAGAGCAAGCGCAAGGTGCT
The DNA here is from genome assembly GCF_030407455.1 of Psychrobacter sp. 5A.1. Taxonomy (GTDB): domain Bacteria; phylum Pseudomonadota; class Gammaproteobacteria; order Pseudomonadales; family Moraxellaceae; genus Psychrobacter. The sequence continues at coordinate 23,929 of NZ_JASDDJ010000003.1, read as the reverse complement.
GCATTCAATAGTGATGCCAATGGTGTTGGTGCCTCAGGTTCAGCATTGAATGTAGGGGATACCAGTGCAACCACTGCTTTTTTGAATGTTAAGCTGACAAATGATGCGGTTATCAGTATTACAGATGCATCTGGCAACAGCCTCATTAGTGGTACTCAATCTCCTGGGGATTATGATCTGTCTGGTATGCCGCCATTTAATGTACAAATTGATAATATCGACAATGTCAGTTTAATGCTCAATCAAAAATCGATTGCCCTAGGGACTTATGCAACTGACAAGCAAGCCACCTTTGAGTTGACACCTTAATGGGTCTCTTAGTTTCATAAACGCTGATTTTTCAATAAAATGCTCACGTGTGTAAGCCGATTTAGCTGGTTTATACCATATGTGCAAACGTCTAATGTGCAAAAGCCTAGCGCTTTTCAATTTTTGATTCAAGGATTTATGTATGTCAATGCCATCGCCTATTAATCGCCGTCTGACCAAAAAAATCTATGTCGGTGATGTCGCGATTGGTGGTGATGCACCAATTAGCGTACAAAGTATGACCAATACCGATACTTGCGATGTGGCAGCAACCGTTGCTCAAATCGAGCGCTGTGTTGAAGCGGGTGCGGATCTGATGCGCGTATCAACGCCAACGATGGATACCGTTAAAGCCTTTGGTGAAATTCGTAAATTGGTGAGCGTGCCTTTAATCGCTGATGTGCATTTTGATCATAAAATTGCTCTGGCGGTCGCTGAAGCAGGTGCGGACTGTTTACGTATCAATCCTGGCAATATTGGCAGTGATGCGAAGGTACGTGAAGTGGTCGCTTGTGCCAAATATCACAATATTCCCATTCGTATTGGTGTCAATGCAGGCTCTTTAGAAAAAGACATCCAGCGTAAATATACTGAACCGACTGGCGAGGCAATGCTTGAATCGGCAATGCGTCATATCGATATCTTAGAGCGTCTTAACTTTGACCAATACAAAGTGTCTGTCAAAGCCAGTAATGTGTTTTTGACATTAGATGCTTATCGTTTGATATCAGCACAAATTGACAACCCTTTACATTTGGGTGTGACGGAGGCGGGTGTATACCGTACGGGTGCCGTTAAATCTGCTATTGCACTGGGTGGATTGTTGCTAGACGGTATTGGCGACACCATTCGTATTTCTTTAGCAGCTGAGCCTGAAGAAGAGATTAAGATTGGTTTTGATATTTTAAAATCGCTTAATATTCGCTCGAACGGCGTAAACTTTATCGCTTGCCCAAGTTGCTCGCGCCAAGAGTTCGACGTGATTAGAGTGATGACGGCTTTAGAATCGCGTCTCGAAGACATTCGTGAGCCGATGAACCTATCCGTGATTGGCTGTAAGGTCAATGGCCCAGGCGAGGCAAAAGAGGCGGATATTGGTATCGTTGGTGCTGCACCTAGATCATTGGTATACCGTATGGGCGAAAAAAGCCATCTTATCGATACAGACAATTTAGTCGATGAAATAGAAAGTATGGTTCGTGCTCATGCCGATGATTTGGCGAAAAAGCGTGAAAATGAAATCATTCGCGTAAAATAAGCCATAGAGCGATGTGATATTTTAGGCCATGACATTCAAGTCAGGTATAAAACTCATTTGAGTGTTTAGACAACAATAATAGAATACTTGTCAAAAATTTAAGGATATGACCGTACCATGATCAAAGCTATTAAAGGGTTCAATGATATTTTGCCTGATCAATCAGCAAAGTGGTTGCATTTAGAAGCGATATTGGCTGATGTACTTGGCAGGTACGGTTACGAGCATATTCGCTTGCCTATCGTTGAACAAACTGATCTGTTTGCACGTGCCATTGGTGGTGCTACTGACATTGTCGAAAAAGAAATGTACAGCTTCACTGATAAATCTGAGCCACCAACGCCATTGGCGCTACGTCCTGAAGGCACAGCTGGGGCAGTGCGCGCGGTTATCGAGCATAACTTATTGCGCGGTGATACCCCGAAACTTTGGTACATCGGCCCGATGTTCCGCTATGAGCGCCCGCAAAAAGGCCGTTACCGCCAGTTTCATCAGTTGGGTGTCGAGAGCTTTGGTAGTGCATTACCAGATGCGGATGCTGAGCTGATTGCGATGACTCACTTGATGTGGCAGGAGCTAGGGCTAAAAGATGAGATGCGTCTGCAATTAAATAGCCTAGGTGAATTGGACGAGCGCTATGCTTATCGCGAAGCGCTGGTCACTTATCTGACGGATAAAAAAGATCAGCTAGACGAGGACAGTAAGCGCCGTTTAACGACCAATCCACTACGTATCCTAGACAGTAAAGAAGCGAACACACAGGCAGTATTGGCAGATGCGCCAAAGCTGGCGGACTTCTTGGGTGAAGAGAGTGTGGCGCATTTTGAGCAAGTCAAAGCCTATTTGACTGCGCTGAATATCGATTTTGAAATCAACCCGCACTTAGTACGTGGCCTTGATTATTACAATAAAACAGTTTTTGAGTGGGTAACAGACAAGCTCGGAAGCCAAGCAACCGTTTGTGCTGGTGGTCGTTATGATGGTCTGATAGGGCAGCTAAAATCAATCGGTACAGATGGTAGTAATCCTGTGAAATCCGAGCCTGGTGTTGGGTTTGCGATGGGGCTGGAGCGTCTGTTATTACTGATGGAAGCGGTAGCACCAATTGCTGATATGCCTGCTTGTGATGTATTCGTTGTGGCGCATCCTGATGTATATAGTGCTGGTATAAGCTATGCACAAAACTTGCGTTATAACCGTTCAGATGTACGAGTAAAAATGGCAAGTGCAACGAGTTTAAAGGCGCAAATGAAAAAGGCAGATAAGTCAGGTGCGGCATTGACGGTTATCATCGCACAGCAAGAGCTAGATGATAATACGATTAGTGTCAAAGACATGCAAACGGGTGAACAACAAACCGTCGCACAAGACTGGCTATCAAGTAAAGACAATTTTTCTCGTAGCTAATGTCTTCTAGCTAAGCATCTCGTAATTGATCGGTTTTGATTTTAGCACTCGCAATTTAATGTAAATTTTATCAGGTAAACATATATGGCTCTGACACCTAATTCGCCGAATGCAGATAACTCTATGCAAGCATTAAAGCAATATGGCAGTTATATCGTCACTGCGATTTTGTTAGCATTGGCCGCCTACTTTGGGTGGACATACTGGCAAGACAATCATGCGCGAGTAGATACCGTCGCTGCCGACCAATATGCCGATATCCAGCAGTTGAATGAAGAGGTCAATTTGGCCTCACAAAACCCAGACTTAGAAACAGAAGCTCAAGAAGCACTTGCAAAGAGTCGCACGCAGTTAGACAAAGATATTGATACTTTGGTGAGCACGCATGGTGAGTCAGTTTATGCGTGGCAAGCACTGATGATAAAGGCGCGCCAACAAGTAGATAGTGATGATTTTTCGGCGGCAACTGAGACATTTAAGCAAGCATTGGCTATCGATTTGGGTGATGCAGGTTTGGAGGCGATTACTCGTTTACGCTATGCAAAAACACTGTTGGCCGCAGGCGATGCTGATGCAGCGTTAGCGCAAGCAAACAATGATATGCCAAGCTCGTTTGAAGCCAGTCAGCAAGAGCTGCTAGGCGACATTTATTTGGCGCAAGACAATAAAGATTCAGCGATTAAGTCTTATACCAATGCTTGGGAGCTATTACGTAGCCGTCAAGAAACGCGTGCAGTATTGGCATTAAAGATGGAAAGCTTGGGCATCACTGCTGAACCGATTGCTGAGCAAACGAGTCTTATTCAAGTGCCCTCTGTTGCTGCGCAGCCGTTAGCTGTGGATAGTTCAAATGATGCAACGGTTGAAGCTGGGCAGTAAGTCAGTAGGATAGTATTGAGAATTGGTAATCATCCAAAGCCCCTTTTTAATATGACCTAATGATTACTCATTTGCTGTTGGCCAATGTACCAATTAATAATAATTTATTTGTAGTGAGAACATATAATGACTCAATCTATTCGCTCTAGCAAAATGTTAAGCACCAAGACCATCAAAAAGACAGTCATGCATGTGGCCGTATTGGCAGTAATGAGCACGGCAGTCATTGGGTGCAACCGCGGTATTAAGCCTGTCGTCAATGATCCCGTCAAATTGGTACAGATTGCGCAGCCAATCAGTGTGCTACAGCCCGTTTTTAGCACCGATGTCGGTAATAAAAAAGTCAGCAAAAAAGATCCGCTTGATTTGCAAGTTGGCTATGCCAATGGTCAGATTGTTACCGCATCACGTGGTGGTGAATTGACAGGATTTAATACTAAAGGCGAGCGTTTGTGGTCAATCAATGTTGGTGATCAAATCACAGGCGGCGTTACGGTAGATGCGCTAAGCCAAACGGCTGTCGTTAGTACTCGCGGTGGTCAAGTAATGGCATTTGACAGTGCAACTGGTGCAAAGCGCTGGCAGCAACAGTTATCAGGCTCTGTTTTGACACCAGCGCTCATTTCCAACAATCGTGTGATACTGTCAGCGAATGATGGATTTTTGCATGGTCTGTCTCTACAAACTGGGCAATCAGTATGGCAGTTTGCGACTCAAGTACCTGCTATCAGTGTCCGAGGTGGTGCTGCGCCAACGCTATTAGATAATGAGACAGCACTACTGGCCACGGCTGATGGTCGTCTGCACGCGATTACGATCGATAATGGTCTTCCACTGTGGTCCAGACGTGTTGGCGTAGGCGCTGGTAGTAGTGAAGTCGAGCGCATGAGTGATGTCGATGGCAAACCTGTCGTAGATAAAAGCCAACTGTTTGCGATCAGTTATAGTGGGCAGTTGCTAGGCATTGATTTGGCCTCGCGTCAGGTCATGTTTGTCAATGAAATGGCAAGTCTCAAATCACTTGCGGTCAACTCTCAGCAAGTCATTGCTACTAGCTTAGAGGGTAAAGTAGTCGCTTATAATCGTAGCAATGGTGAGGTTCTTTGGGAAAGTGACGCCTTGGCGTATCGCGATCTGACCAACCCTGTGATGATTGGAAACTATATCGCGATCGGTGATTTCGATGGCGTCGTGCATTTGTTCGATCCTGCCAGTGGTGATATCGTGAGCCGTGTACAAACAAAAGGCGCGTTGACTAATTTGCAAGTACAAGGCAGTCGCTTGATGACTCAAAGCGCGTCAGGACAGGTTGCGATTTGGCAATTGGCCCGCTAAGGTTTTGATTCATAAGCATTAAATTAAATAGTATGTTTTAATATAGTTGATTCAGTTTAAAAGAGAGCCAAGGCAACCGAGTGCAGATGTATATCTGATACTTCAAGCGAGGTTAACGCTGCAACTCTTTTATAGAGGATTGACTATAGTGCTATTATGCGATTGGGTTGACCTTGATGTTATAAAATACAAACGCTGCTCAGTCAGCGTTTAGTGCCTTGTGTAAATTGCTTGTTTAAACACAGGCTTTCGCGTACTCTATGCGACCGATGCGCTATCCATATGTACTGTATATAATGAGGTCATCTTATATACTATTTTTTGTCGTAAAATAGCCATCTATTATTTTTGCTATTGTTCTATCATTCATTTTAATTTGCGGTCAAGTGCAGCATATTCGCTACTAATGCTATGTCACTGGTTATAAGAATAACTGTACGGCCCGTCATTGTGCCTTTCACTGAGAGTAACCCATGAGTATCAAGCCTGTGGTCGCCTTAATTGGTCGTCCAAACGTCGGTAAATCCACCTTATTTAATCAGTTCACAAAAAGTCGGCAGGCATTGGTTGCTGATTTATCAGGATTGACTCGTGACCGTCAATACGGTGATGCGACCTATGAAGACAAATCCTTTATCGTTGTAGATACTGGTGGTATTGGTGAAGCAGACGACGGTAGTGGCAACATCGATGACTATATGTCTGAACAGTCGCACACGGCCATTCACGAAGCGGACATCATTGTATTCGTCGTTGATGCCCGTGCGGGTATGATTGGCGCTGATGCAGAAATTGGCAAATTTTTGCATACGCTAGGCAAGCCTGTGTATGTCGTTGCCAATAAAGTCGATGGTGTACACGATGCTGCGCCTGCTGAGTTTTATGCATTAGGATTGGGCGAGCCGTACCCAATGGCGGCCAGTCATGGTCGCGGTGTGGGTAATTTGCTTGAAGTATTGACGGCAGATATGCCTGAGCAAGAGAATATTGTAGAGCCAAGAGGCTTGAAGCTTGCCATTATTGGTCGTCCCAATGTTGGTAAATCAACGCTAGTGAACCGCTTGTTGGGTGAAGACCGAGTAGTGGTATTCGATATGCCAGGCACGACGCGTGACAGTATCTACATTCCTTATCAGCGTGAAGGTAAAGATTACGTACTGATTGACACCGCTGGTGTGCGCCGCCGTGGTAAAATCGACGAAAAAGTAGAAAAATTCTCTGTTATCAAAACATTGCAAGCGATTGAAGATTCTAACGTCACCGTTATTGTTATTGATGCCCACGAAGGCATTGTCGATCAAGATTTGCATATGATTGGTTATGCACTTGATGCAGGTCGTGCTTTGGTGGTTGCGATTAATAAGTGGGATGGTCTCACGCAAGATCAAAGAAACTATATCAAGATTGAAATGGATCGCCGTTTTAGCTTTATTCCTTATGTAAAAGTGCATCTGATCTCAGCATTACATGGTACGGGTGTTGGCAATTTATATCCGTCTATCTTGCGCGCGTACAAATCGTCAATGTTTGAAGTATCGACCAATCGTTTGACCCAGATTTTGCAAGATGCTGTGACGGCCAATCCGCCACCGACAGTTGCTGGTCGCCGTATTAAGTTGCGTTATGCGCATATTGGTGGTCACAACCCACCTGTGATTGTTATTCATGGTAACCAAACCAGCGCGCTTCCGAAGAGCTATCAACGTTATCTAGAGAATCAATTCCGTCAAGTATTTAAGCTAGAAGGCACACCTCTTAACGTTATCTTGAAGCAAAATGACAACCCATATGCCAATAAGAGCGATACGCCAACCAAGGCTAAAGCGCAGCAATTGCGTCAGCGTGAGCGTAATCGAACTCAGAAATTCACCACCAAAGACAAGAAGCCTCGTTAATCATAAAGTTATCTGATGTATTATTTGCTTTATCGCATCATAGGGTGCGATAAAGTAAGCTTAGTTTGACACTGTCCTGATGGCTTTTTTTAACGTCCGTCAAGTTGATACCAAAATACCTGAATGTTTCACTTATCACACCGCCTAAATACCTGTAATATAAATAAAAGTTGTCTTAACTCAGTTGAGTGATATGAACAACCGTTCTTCTCAAACCATTCCCATACTTATTTGGCGTTCTGTCATACAGGCTGTAATTTTAGCCGTACTGGCAGGTTTTTTGCTGCCTTTTATTTATGGTTTAGTGCATCACTATCAAGATAAAAATCAGCAGATTCAACAGCTGGCGACACTGCTCACCATTAGTGCATCGACCGCAGATGGGGCAGATATCGTTGCTGAGCAAGTGAGTGTCTTGTTAGAGAATGAGCCGACCATTCAGAGCATCGTATTTTATTCAACCTCTGAGCCAATTGATGACATCAATCAGTCGCTTGATGACTGGAAAAACGCATTGTTTGCCGATACCGTCAGTTTCAACTATCCAGTGATTAGTAAAGATATTGATACCAGTAGTGTGGTGTCAAATAAGTTTGATACCAATCAAGTCTTGGCGATGACTTTATCAGATATTATGAGCGAAGCGTCGGTGACAGATGCATCAACGGATGAAGCGACCCAAAACAGCACATTGATTGGTTATATCAATATTACGATGGATGTTGAGTTACTACGCTTACATTGGTTTCGCAATATTTTGTGGTTGTGGTTAGCAGTAGTCGTGCTGATTGTTATTTTTGCGTTATATATTTTTCGAAAGCTCAATTGGCCTATCAAAGATATCGAAGCATTAACGGATGTTTGTGACATCGTTATAAACAATGCAAATCTAGCGCAGTTACCGGTTATTCAGCAGCGGTTTAATTTTCAAGAATTGGTGCGGGTTCAAAAAGCATTGATTGTGTTGTTCAGTCGTTTACAGGAAGCCAGACAAGGTTATGAAACGCTTGCTGACTTTGAGCAGCAACTGCACAACAAAGATGTATCGCTCGATGTACAACTGCACAATTTTCAAAGCATGATTTCTCACGAGTTAAAAACCTCCTTAAATGCCATCGTGGGCGGGTTGCAGCTATTAGATTATGAGACCCTCAGCAGAGAGCAGAAAGATGCGGTAGAAATTATCAGTAATGGGAGTGATAAGTTGGTGTTGTCCTTAGACAATATTATACAGTTGAACCAAATACAAAAAGGTCAGATTCGGATTCATAAAAATGAATTTAATCCCCTGCAATTAATTGCCGATCTCCTAGCAAAGTTTGAATCCATTGCCACTCAAAAAGGGCTACAGTTCATTAGTAATATTCATCATATAGACTATAGTCTTTATGGTGATTCAGAAAAAATACATCAAATCTTATCGATATTGCTCAATAATGCGATTAAATTTACTCCTATCGGACAGATTACGATTACATCGCAGCTCACACATTTCAATAAGAGTAACCGCTGGCAGATTAGTGTCAAAGATACAGGTATTGGTATCGATAGCGAACATATAGACGATATTTTTAATCCATTTTTTCAGGTAGATTCGTCACAAACACGCCAATATGAAGGGTCTGGAGTTGGCTTACCTATCGTCAAGCAAATGGCGCAGCTGATGGGTGCGACTATTGAGGTCGATAGTGTGTTCGGAGTAGGTTCGCAGTTTACTCTGACCGTAGCGATGCCCAATCAGCAGCAATCCAAACAGCAACGCTTATTGTCTGGGTTGCGCATTGTTTATTACTATTATCATGAGACAGGTGCTTTGTTAAGTGAGTTGGAGTATTTAGGGGCAACGATTGTTTGTCACCAAAATTCACAATTGGTGATGGAGGAAGTGAATAAACGTAAGATTGATATGGTGATGTTTGCTGAAGACGTGTTGCCGAATAAAGCTGAATCATTAGCCAAGCGTATTCGTCAATATGAAGGTGATGAGAGTAATAAGAACGAGCACCGTGCCTTATTGGTCTATTGGTATCCGCACCATCGGGCCCGCTATATAGACAGTTTTGATTATGGTTTGAAAGCGGCAGGCATTGATTATTGTCATATTGCGACTTATAGAGAAAAAGCGCTGAGCGATTTATTAAAGCAATGGTTGGTTTGGACATAGTGCTATTCTTATGAGACCTGCTTAGCCCATTTACCGTTTAGGGTTTAGATTGAGAATATGCTCTAGTCAGGCTTGCTTGGCCTACTGGAGATGGTACTTTATGCTTTTGACCTTTTTTATTATCAATGCTGTTATAAGTCAGAGTAGCCATAAAAAAAGACGCCCATATTAAGGCGTCTTTTTTATTAACGAACGTTCAATCAGCACTATAGTCGGTGAACTACTAAACCGCTACGGCGTTATCCTCCTTAGATGTACTATTTGTACAATCTGCAGTCGGCTGCCTTGTGCCCATTTTAGAGTTCTTTGACTATACTATCTATAGAGGATGTTTTTCTTAGAAAAGGTTCTGTGCCCAACGTACGATATGCTCCCAAGTACGACTCATAAAGCCTGATTGTTCGATATCATTGGTTGCGATGATAGGTACTGAGGCGACTGCTTTACCATCGATAACAGCCATCATCTTGCCAATTTCTTGACCTTTTTTGATAGGTGCTTCTAGGCTCTCAGGAATATCGACCACTGTCGTGATTTTATTTTTTTGTGTTTTACTGGTCAGAATTTGCAAGTTGTCAGCAGTTGCCAGCTCTACTTCCTCTGCTTCCCCAAACCATACGGGGACTTTGCTGACGAATTGGCCTGCTGGTGCCTTGGTAACAGTCGTGAAATGACCGAAGCCCCAGTTCAGTAATTCGCGTGACTGATCGGCACGAGCTTGCTGGCTCTTTGTACCCATGATAACTGAGATGAGACGCATGCCTTCACGGTTACTTGATGCAACCAAGCAGTAGCCTGCCGCATCAGTATGTCCTGTTTTTAGGCCGTCTACCGTAGGGTCAGTTGAGAGCAGTGCATTACGGTTACCTTGTGTGATGCCGTTATAGGTAAATTCTTTTTCTGCATAAATACCATAGTAGTCGCCGCTGTTTTTGATGATAGCGCGCGCAAGCTTGGCAAAATCTAGAGCTGAGGCTTGGTGACCTTCATCAGGCATACCAGTAGAGTTGACGAAATTGGTGTTTTCCATGCCAATTTTTTGCGCTTGCTCATTCATCAGAATGGCAAATGAGGCTTCGCTGCCAGCAATGTGTTCAGCCATGGCTTTTGATGCGTCATTGCCTGATTGAATAATAATACCGCGTAGCATGTCGATGACGCTGGCGGTTTTATTGACTGGTACATACATACAAGACTGGCTACTACTACCACGGCACCATGCGTTTGCACTCATTAGCACTTGTTCATCTTCTTTGAGATCACCTGATGCTAAGCGTTGCTCAATGATATAACTGGTCATCATCTTAGTAAGAGAGGCCGGTGGTAGCGCCTCGTTTGCGTTCTTTTGTGCCAAAATTTCGCCAGTGTTATAGTCCATCAACACATAGGCTGTATTATCCATTTCAGGTGGCTGTATGGCTGCGTTTGCCATTACTGCACTCATCGAGATACTTACACCAACTACCAGCTGTACCAGCTGATTTTTTACACGCTTTACTGTCATATATCATTACACCGCATCATGGAACTAAATGTATCTATCGCTTATGTTCTGTACCAATTTCCATACATTATTTTAAGCAGCATGTCTAAAATGCAATGTTTAAAATAATGTATCACCGAAAATAGTAACGACTGCGCAATAGACATAAAATTAACGCCTTATCTTAGCAAAATGCCTATCGATGGGGAATCGATAAATGCAAAAAATAAGGCAGGTTTGAAAAGAAAAAAGTGTGCCTATTTGAGCGTGGTTTTTACGGCACTTTAAGGGGTATGTGATAGTGGCAAAGCCAACGCTCACAAAAAAGCCTGCTGCACGGCTTGTGATTTACAAGCAACATTACAGCAAGCTTTGATGCTACAGATATCTAAAAAATCAACAGATGATGCTGACTTGTCCAACGTTCTAAAGATAATATTACTTTTGTTTTATTGTCGTTGTTTTTGACTGGGAATATCATTTTAATTATAAGTATCGACTTAATTGAACGTTGACTCATGTCTCTGTTTATTAAAACCACCCTAGGGCGTGTCCTCAATTCAAACGAGTGTTCTCTAAATGGGCTAAAAATAGCTAAATTTTGCCAAACATCGTCAAATAGTTGGTCAATATCTCGATATTATCTGCACTATTTTCCTCGTTTGACGGCAATTTATCTCATTTTCATCACCATTTTTAAAATGAGGACACGCCCTAATATAACGGAAGTCATAAAAAACATGACCAATAGATTAAACAGACCGTTTTAACCATTGAGACTGACTCGCCAGTCTTTTAGTAATCTGCGTTTGCTAAATCTTCACACAATGCTTTGTTTTCTTGTTTTGAGAATCCCATCGTCCAGCTACGAATACCCTGCAATATCTGGCGATAGTCTTGCTGTGTAGACAGATATTGAATGGCTGCTTTTGGATCTTCTAAAGAAGGCATCAACTCATGCAACTGCACAGTGTACGATTTATAAAACCGCTGCTTTTGCTTACCATTTAACATCGGTGGGCATATCTCTGATAATACCTGCATCACAGCAATCTCATGCTTAGTAATATTGACACCAGACAGGTCGAGCGGAATGGTAGTCGCAGGGTTGTTGGCAGCATTGGAGGCTTGAGACAGCATCGCCACAGACGTTATCAATCCTGCAATCCCAACTTTTGAGGCAGTCTTTGCTATCACAGAAGCTATAGATAATATCGATTGATTCTTCATTCAGTATTACACTCGCTCATCTTTATTGAATGGTCATATGTTAATCGGTAAGAAAACAAAAGTCACATAAAATATTGATTTATGTGTAGATATCTTGTGAGCCAAAGCCATTTTTTAGCAACATATCAGTAGCATACACTAAAGACGTTGCCTTAGTATCAGCACATCTGTTTGTATTGTTGTGGGGTGTTGCTGATTGTAACGTAATACTTAATGTGATGGTTGTCGTTGAATCAATACCAACGCGGTGGTGTGATTGTGGGTATAGAATGAGACATCGCCTAGATAAAGACGGCGTTCGTATCGATGGGTTATTGAGTTATAATCGGCCATGCTATGATGATTTATTCTCGCGATGGCCTGTCCTCAATTCAAACGACAGTCATCTAAATGGGCTAAAAATGGCTAAATTTTGCCAAGCATCGTCAAATAGCTGATCAATATCTCGGTATTATCTGCACTATTTTTATCGTTCAACAGACCTTAACATATTGAGCAAAAATGAGATTTTTAGTTAGTAATGATGATGGGGTATATGCGCCAGGGTTGTTGGCGTTGTCTCAGGCGCTATCGACCATTGGAGAAGTGGTGGTCGTTGCTCCAAATGACGAACAAAGCGGCTATGCCAGTGCCCTAAGTGTCTCGAAGCCATTGCACACGCATCAACTGCCTTCTGGATTTATGGCAGTAAATGGCTCACCAGCTGACTGTGTGTATCTAGCGCTGCATGAATTGTATCGTGATAGGGACTTTGACTGCGTGATTACTGGTATCAACTCAGGTGCTAATTTGGGACAAGATGTGATGTTTTCTGGTACCTTTGGTGCTGCACTGACTGCGCAATTATCTGGAATCCCTGCCATCGCAACGTCTTTGGTCGGTGCTGGTGTCAAAAATGGCGGGCAAGAATCGGCCCTTGATTATCAAGTGGCGGCCCATGAGATTGTCAAGCTGCTTACTGAAACCTCAGTTTTAGAGGTTCTCAAAAATTTGCCCTATCATGTATTAAACGTTAATATTCCTGATGTGGGCAATAGCAGTGATATCAAAGGTCGAAAAATTACCTCGCTAGGGCACCAGCAAGTTGCTCAGCCAGTACGTCATATGATTGATCCACGTGGTCGAGATGCGTATTGGTTGTCACTCCGCAAGCGTAAAAATGAGCGACCATTAAACACGTCAATTGACACGGTAGCGCCAGAACAGAGTGCGATGGCAGGCGCAACCATGTCATCAGCGTTGGATATGACAGATTATCAAGCCGTAGAGGCAGGGTATATCAGTTTATCACCTGTACGTCTACACCATACGCCAACGGCAGCACTGGCTAAACTGTCAAGTGTCATGAGAATACCCAGAGACTTTTGAGTGATATCAAGAGTTTTTAAATGATAAATCAACGGATAAGTAACACAAAGAATAGGAACCTTGTATGAAAAAAATCATAGCTGGATCGCACCTTGTCAAGGCAGCGTTGATTGGTACTATGGCAGTCGCTACTCTGTCTGTCGTCGGCTGTGCAACCAAGCCCACGTATCAAGCAGCCAGCCAAGCGGGACCTAAGATTACGACGAATGCGCAAGGCGTCCCTAACTATCATCGTGTACAACGCGGCGATACGGTCAGCCAGATTGCGACGCGTTATCGTCTCAGCTATCGCCAAATTGGGGCGATGAATAATTTAGACAGTAAATATACGATTCATAGTGGCCAGTGGCTTAAGCTATGGCAAGGCAGCGCAGCACCACAGTCGCAACCAACCTATACGCCGCCTGCCACTCAGTCTCAAACCCCAGCATATGAAGTCACTGCCAACTCGACCTCAGGATATGAGTATCCCACCAGCAATAAAGTAACTCGTAACATTGATCCAGCTGCGGGCAACATGGGAATGTGGTTTGCAGGAAACGTGGGTGATCCAGTGCTTGCCAGCCAATCAGGAACGGTGCTTTATTCAGGCAACGGGTTATCAGAATATGGCAACTTAATTATGATTCGCCATAGTGATAACTATATCACTGCCTATGCACACAATAGCCAATTGCTCGTGAAAGAAGGGGATGCAGTACAGCGCGGTCAACGTATTGCCAATATGGGTAGCAGCGGTCAAACCAATCAAGTAGGCTTAGAATTTCAAGTTCGCTTAAATGGTAATCCTATTGACCCACGTAGCGTACTTGGGCGTTAGGCTTAAAATATAGCGACGGATAGCTTGGCGACTGTGAGCCATTTTACTTATTCATGTTTGAGACTTTTTATGAGATTAAAAAAGCAATACCTCACCTTTATGCCAGCGTTAGTGATGGTTGGGTGTACAAGCCAGCAGGCGATGCAAAATAAGCCCGTTCGTCAGGGCAGCGTCGAGATTACTCAGACCCAAACCATTCAGGTAAAGCCGACACCCGCGCCAGTCGTGACGCCAAAACCAGCTCCCAAGCCAAGCTATAGTAACTTCTCTGATTGGAAGTCGGACTTTTATATGCGTGCCATATCATCAGGTTATGATGCACAGGTTATTGGCCGATTGCTTGATTCTGCTTATCTTAATCAGCAAGTCATCTCACTAGACTCAGGGCAGCCTGAGTTTTCTAAGATGCCATGGGAGTATGTGGATTCTGCGGTATCGAGTGGGCGCGTCAGTACTGGTAAGCGTAAGTTTGCCGAGCAGCGTGCTTATCTCTCTCAGCTAGAATCTCAGTATGGGGTTAATGCCGAGATTGTCGCTGCGATATGGGGTATGGAATCATCGTATGGCGCTGTGACGGGTAGTAGCGATTTGCCAAGCTCGCTTGCCAGTCTTGCTTATGACGGTCGTCGTCAAGCGTTTGCGGAAGCGCAACTACTGTCACTGGCGACCCTGCTACAACGTGGCGATGTGTCTTGGTCACAGCTGGATGGCTCTTGGGCAGGCGGAATGGGACAGACGCAGTTTATCCCTGAGACTTGGCTCAAGCAAGGCGTTGATGGTGATGGTAATGGACATCGCAACCCTTGGGCCACTGGTGATGCATTGGCTTCGACGGCCAACTATCTCAGTAACTCAGGTTGGGTTCGTGGTTTAGCGCCTTTTTATGAGGCGACTGTGCCAGCTTCGTTCGATTACTCAGTGGTTGGTACTAAGCAACCTGCTGCTAAATGGGCGTCGATGGGTGTTGATACAATCGCGGATGTTTACTTAGATGCCAATACCCAGATGGAGCTATGGTTGCCAGCTGGGAAAGACGGTCCAGTATTATTGTTAAGCCCAAACTTTGATGTGATCAAAGTCTATAACAACTCATCAAGCTATGCGTTGGGTGTTAGTTTACTAGGCAAAACGATTAATGGACAAAGCGGTTTGCAAAAATCTTGGCCTCGTTATGAGCGCCCATTATCGACCACGCAAGTCACTAACCTACAACGTCGTTTGACAGGCATGGGCTATGATACCAAAGGTGCGGATGGTATCGTTGGTACCAATACGCGTCTGGCGTTCCAACGCTGGCAAGCTGATAATGGCCAAACGCCAGATGGATTCATTACGCAAAGTAGTGCGTCTTCATTGGCTGGGTGGTGAGGTAGGCTGACGGTATTTATACACTGTATAAAAGTTGCCATTTCTAAACGTTTTTAGTCACTAGGGTGTGTCCTCATTTTAAAAATGGTGATAAAAATGAGATAAATTGCCGTCAAACGAGGAAAATAGTGCAGATAATATCGAGATATTGACCAACTATTTGACGATGTTTGGCAAAATTTAGCTGTTTTTAGCCCATTTAGAGAACACTCGTTTGAATTGAGGACACGCCCTAGCCATCAAACGATAATTTACTTTGTTCTACAAAAAGCACCTTGCCAAGGTGCTTTTTTTGCCTCAGTCTGTGTTTGATTTTGTTGAAATTTATCAATGCAATAGACAATACGATAAGTATCAAGCATTGAGATCAGTTCAATTTAGCGTTATTCAAAACTTATCAGGACAAGGTTAATACAAGAAAATTGATACTTTGAATGCTAGACTCTAGATAATGTGTTTTTTAACGATGATTTTTACTCATGGTTTTTAGTGACAGTTTTCAGCGACGGTGACCAGCGACCATTTTTAATAACAGTGTCGATTATAAATAACTAGAACGACAGAAAGAGCGTGACCTTATGATTACCATGGAAGCATTACAAGCTGCGATAAAGCAGCGGATAGACAATTATCATATTACTGACTTTCCGCTACAAAAAAGAGCCGTTAACACTCTAGAGTTGCTGGGCAGCCTAAACCATATACTGGCTCAAGATATCGCTTCACCTTTCGATGTGCCGCGACAAAATCTGTCTGCGATGGATGGCTATGCGATTGCCAAAGGTAGTGAGTTATCAGAAAACAGTACTATCGAAATCGTTGGTGAGTCGCAAGCTGGCAGTGCCTATACTGGTGAGACAGCTGCGGGGCAAGGGGTGCGGATTTTTACGGGTGCGGTCGTGCCAGACAGCTGTGATACGGTCATTATGCAAGAGAATACGAACTTTGCAGAGATTAAAGCGACCGTTGATAAATCTCGACCTTACAACATCACCCTCACGCAAACCGCCAAAGTTGACAATAACATCCGCTCACAGGGCGAAGAGATTGAGTCTGGGGAAGCCGTTTTAAAAATCGGTAAACGACTCAATCCTGCTGATATCAGCTTACTCGCAAATCTAGGCGTTAGCCAAGTCAGCGTGTTCCAGCCGCTCGTCGTAGGCGTATTGGCAACAGGTGATGAGCTCGTGGCTATTGGCAATGAGCTGCAAAGCCTAGCCCAAATATATAACTCCAACACCCCAACGCTTAAAAGTATGTTGTCGGATTTGCCTGTCACCATTCGTGACTATGGCATCATTCCTGATGACCTAGAGCAGACAACGATCGCGGTCAATGAGGCCATGCAGGACTGTGATGTACTGATATCGACAGCAGGTGTTTCAGTTGGCGACTATGATTTTTTGACCACTGTGATCGAAACGCTAGGGCAGATTAATCATTATAAAGTGGCAATGAAGCCTGGAAAGCCTTTTGTATTTGGTGAATTAAGCAAAAATCTCGATAAGCCAGTATTGTATTTTGGCCTACCAGGTAATCCGCTTTCGACAGTCGTTGGTGCGCTACAGTTTGTAATACCTGCATTGTGGCAAATGTCAGGTGCTAGTGTATCGGAGCAACCCCTGCCACTAACTATCAAAGCCTTGCTCACTAGTGACATTAGAAAATCTTCCGGCCGTAAAGATTTTCAGCGCGGCGTATTGTCACAAGACGAGACAGGTCATTATCAAGTTGAGTGCTTTTCAAGTCAGCAGTCACATAGAATCAAACAGCTGAGCCGCGCCAATTGCTTTATCGTCTTGGACAAAGACAGTGGGAACGTAGCAGCTGGCAATGCCGTCGTTGTACAACCGTTTCCTTGGCTACATCGCTAATTCATCGTTTGCCAATTTATTGTAAGGTGGCTAAATAAAGCCAGAGAGTAACCCTATAGCCTTACACTGGTATGCTAAACACGAATAACAAAGTAGTGCTTATAGTAAGCAGTATTGATGGCAGTAACATATGATTGATGACAACATAGATGACAAACATAAAATAGACAGCCCGCAACTGTATTCACCGAGCTTGGCACCGGCATTATCTGATGGCTACATACAGCCTTCCTTGATCGTGCCTACTGAGCAGATGAGTGGCTATCACCAGCCGCTAACCGATGGGTTTGCACGGCGTCTGACATACTTGCGTCTGTCTATTACTGACTTTTGTAATTTTCGCTGTGAGTATTGCCTGCCAAATGGCTATCAAGGTAAGCGCCCTGATGATGAGCTGAGTATCTCTGAAATTGCAACCTTGGTGCGCGGCTTTGCTCAAGTAGGTACCAAAAAAGTTAGAATTACAGGTGGTGAGCCTTCTATTCGTCGTGATGTTGTCGAAATTATCGAAACGATTAAGCAAACTGACGGTATTGAGACGGTCGCGATGACCAGTAACGGCTATAAATTGGGTAAACATATAGCCAACTGGCAAGCTGCTGGACTTGATCAGCTCAATATCAGTATGGACAGCTTCGATGCTGCTACCTTTCATAAAATGACTGGCTTTGATACCTTGCCGCAGATATTGGCTGACATGGATACGTTGTTAGAAACGACTGATATCAAACTGAAAATAAATAGTGTCTTGATGGCAGAGACTGCTTTTGAGAACTTAATCACGGCGATCGACTATGTTAAAGACAGACAAGTGACTTATCGCTTTATTGAATTTATGCAGACCAGTGATAATAGCGATTTGTTTTTTGCTCAGCATGCTCAGTCTGATATTATCACCGATTATTTGTTAGAGAATGGCTGGCAGCCGCACGAGCGCGGTAGTGCCGATGGTCCAGCAGTAGAGTACAGCCATCCTGAGTATGTCGGTCGTATCGGTATGATTGCCCCATATGCGGCGCACTTCTGTGATACCTGTAACCGCTTGCGCGTAAGCAGCCAAGGTAAGGTGCATTTGTGTCTGTTTGACCAAGGCAACTACGATATCCGTCCATACTTACAGCAAGACGATATCCAAGGGCTGGTGAACACTTTACATAGCTTTATGCCGATCAAACCTGAGCATCATCATTTGCATGACTCTAACAGTGGCATCATGCACAATCTGTCGATAATCGGCGGATAGAAGTTTTTGAATCTGTAATTATGACGATGATAGAGATTGTCTTCCAATGAAATCGTTTTTCAACATAGCTTTTTTTGATACAACCGCTTCTTAATACAATTATAAAATGACATCTATAAAGGATTATTTATGAGTAAGCCTGCTGCACAATTTACACCACTTAATATTGCTGTATTGACCGTTTCTGATAGCCGTACGCTGGCAGAAGATACGTCAGGCCAGTACTTAGTAGACAGCTTGACCGAAGCAGGGCATCATTTAGCAGATCGTCAGTTAATTACCGACGATATTTACCAAGTTCGCGCAGTTATCAGTGGTTGGATTGCTAGTCCAAACGTTCATGCGGTTATCACAACTGGTGGCACAGGGTTCTTCATCAGAGATAGCATGCCAGAAGCGGTGAGTGTACTGTTTGACAAGTCGATCGATGGTTTTGGCGAAATGTTCCGTTTAATCTCAAGAGATGAGATTGGCATGTCTACTATACAATCGCGAGCAGTTGCTGGCATGGCCAATGGCACGGGTATATTTTGTCTGCCAGGTTCCTCTGGTGCGTGCCGTACTGGTTGGGAAAATATCTTAAAGGAACAGTTTGATAGCCGTACTCGTCCGTGTAATTTTGTACCGCATTTTTTGGCACAAAACCCTAGCCATGATTGAGTTATAAATAATTGAGCCAAGATTGATATTAAATCAAAACTGATAGGTAATGGCACAATGACAGAGCGCTCAACTAATTTGGACAGATTGGCAGGTGTGGTCATCTTGGCTGGCGGGGCATCTAAGCGCATGGGAACGGCTAAGGCGATGCTAGCGCTACCGTCAGGTGAGCAGCTGCTAGATTATCATGTCCGTCATGCGAGCAAGTTACAGGTGCCTATTTTGATTGCAGATAATGGGCGCGGCTTTCAGACTGGTTTAGATATCCATTCAGAAAAACCTAATGCGCCTGTTATTCACATTGCTGATTATGGTGCTGATGTTGACTCTAGTGAGCATGATGAGCAGATCAAAGCTGGCGGTGCTTTGGTCGCTATCGAATCAGCCTTACAAGGATTGTTCGATTTGACTGATTCAGAGGTGTCAAAAAACCAATACGCATCATGGTTACTGGTCATTAGCTGTGACAGTTTAATACCTGCGACAGATTTATGGCAGACGCTACAGCAGTCAGCATCTAAAGCGCCCGACAAAAGGGTTATTTGCCTAGAAGATGACAGTCATTTGTATCCACTATTAGGGCTGTATCAGTTAAGCATCGAGCCTGATTTGAAGGCCTATATAGATAGTGGTCAGCGTAGAGTGATGCAGTTTATTCAACCGATTGTACACTCCGTACCATTTATCAAAGAGTGGCACAATTTGACCAACTTCAATACGCCCGAAGATTTTAAGCGGGCATGTGCCGCTCTATCAAAATAATAAAGAAATCACCAAGAAAAGGCTATATAAATGAGTGACAGCGTTCAGATAAGTCAGCAATCTACTTTATCCCACTTGGATAGTGATGGTGATATTACCATGGTTGATGTCAGTGGCAAGGTCGCAACGACGCGAGAAGCCAATGCCACTGGGCAAGTACGCTTTCCTGATGAGATTTATACACAGATTAAAGCGGCTGATGGGATGACCAAAAAAGGCAGCATCACGCAAACGGCTCATATCGCTGGTATCATGGCGGCCAAACGCACTCATGACCTTATACCGCTTTGTCATCCGCTACCGCTAGATAAGATTGGTCTAAGCTTTGAGTATAACGACGCGCTCAGCAGTATTACGGTCAGGGCTGTGGTCAAGGTCACGCACAAGACAGGGGTTGAGATGGAGGCACTAACAGCGGTGAGCGTTGCCTGCTTAACTATCTATGATATGACCAAAGCACTATCGCATGACATCGTTATAGATGATATCCATCTGGTTAAAAAAACAGGTGGCAAATCAGATTATAGTCATGCCTAAAGTGACAAAGTTGCAGAGTGCGTCATCAATTAATAAAAATATGCTAAGTGCCAAGCAAGGAAGCTTGCATAAGAGGGAGAGGTTTATGAGTGCTATCGATGTGACAGCTGATATCGAATCAACGATGAATATTAATGTCATGTATTTTGCCAGTTTGGCTGACGAGGCCAATTGTCAGCAAGAGACAGTAAGCTTACAGCAGGATACGTCATTGACTGAACTATATGAACAGCTTAGTCAAAAGCATCGCTTTAGCCGTCCACAGTCAGAGCTACGAGTCGCAGTGAATGACTACTTCGCTAAATGGACTGACCAGATAAACGATGGTGATAGCGTGGTTTTTATTACGCCAGTCGCTGGTGGTTAGACAAGCGTTTATTAGTGTCCATTTTGTCAGGGGCTATTCAGTTGCGATAAAGAGAAAATAATAAATAGAGAAGAAAAATGACCGACAACGTCCATGACCATTCAATGACCATCAAACGTACTGCTGATGACGCTTACCTGATAGCTGAGCGCGATGGTTTTGCGCTATTAGATATTGCGATTGACGAAGATAGGCTAAAAAGTACGTTAGACAATGACAGCTGCGGCGCGTTTGTTTGTTTTGAAGGGCGAGTGCGCAACCATAATAATGCCACGAGCGTTGATCGTCTTACCTATTATGGTTATGAAGATTTGGCCATCAATCAAGGCCGTGCCATTATAGAAGAGGCCAAAAAGCGTTTTGAAATTACGCATGCTATTGCGATACATCGTATCGGTGCGTTAGAGATTGGCGATGTGGCTGTGTGGGTTGGGGTAGTGTCAGCGCACCGTTATCCAGCATTCGATGCGTGTCGCTGGATATTAGATACTATCAAAGCGGACATTCCTGTGTGGAAGCAAGAGTACTACGAAGACGACTCGTCTAAATGGCTTAGCAATAATGGTTAAATTAACAGCCGCTGTCTGTGTATCTGCTTGCTTGCTATTAGCTCTAAATGCGTGTACACAAGACAGGGGAGCGAATATAGCAAATGCTGCTGATACAACTGAACCAGTCCAGACATTGCGTATCGCTGCCGCCGCTAATTTATCCGATGTACTCCCTAATATCATTGATAGCTACCAAGCGGATAATAGCTCATCTGTCCAAAATATTTCAGGTATCTCAGATATTGAAGTTACTTATGCCTCTTCTGGTAAGTTATATGCGCAAATCAAAGCAGGGGCACCGTATGATATATTCTTGTCAGCCAATCAAACGTTTCCTGCCAAATTGGCTAATGAACCCTTAACTGACGGCACTGATGAAAATAATAAGTTAACCAAGCCCTTTACGTATACCAGAGGTCAATTAGCACTCTATAGTGTCACCAAACCTTTGAACGATTTCACGCCAACATCGCTAGGTTATGTGTTTACCAGTGCTGACTTTACTCAGGATAGCAAGGTAGCTATCGCGAACCCTGACCTTGCGCCTTATGGTGCGTCTGCAAAAGCCTATCTACAATCACAAGACATGTACGATAAGTTAAATGCTCAAAAAAGCTTGATACAGTCAGAGAATATCGGTCAAGCGTTCCAATACGCTCATACAGGTAGCGTAGACTATGGTTTTGTAGCACAGTCTCAGCTTGTGGCGATTAGGGCCAAGCCTGAACAGTTTATTACCTTACTGCCAGCGTCCTATCCAGCTATTTTACAAGATGGCATAATTATCAATAACACCGCTCCAGCAGCAGACTTCACCAATTACTTGCGCTCAGAAGTAGGGCAGCGGCACTTCTTACAAGCAGGCTATCTGGCCATTCAGTAATAGGTTAGACTAGGGTTATTCGAATGTTCAACAGACCCTAAACCCTCTCATCATAGAACGAGCAGTGACATTATATGATCGACCCGTCTCTTATGTCAGATATGCTCAGTCCGTTTTGGGTGAGCATTAAGCTCGCTTGCGTGACCACCTTCTGCTTATTGCTATTTGCGACGCCTGTGGCTTATTGGCTTGCCAAGCCGAGCCGCAAGCAAGTTGTGTCACGTCTCAAAGTCCTACTCATGGGCATCATTGCCATGCCTCTTGTGCTACCGCCTACCGTGATTGGTTTTTATTTGTTATTGTTGCTGAGTCCTAGTGTGGGTATTGGTAAATGGCTGAATGAACATGGTATTAGCCCATTAATTTTTACCTTTGAAGGTCTGGTCATTGGCTCCATCATTTACTCATTACCTTTTTATATACAGCCTGTGTATGCGCAGTTTTTGCGTATTCCAAAAAGCGTTACGGAAGTCGCGCACCTATTGGAACCCAGTCGAATGCGACGGTTTGTGAAAGTCGCCTTACCGCAAGCGCGCGTAGGTATCATTTTGGGTGGTTTGGTGAGCTTCGCACATACGATTGGCGAGTTTGGTGTGGTATTGATGATAGGGGGTAGCATCTCAGGCGAGACTAAGGTGGTGTCGATTGCGATATATGAGCAAGTAGAGGCGCTCAACTATGAGGCGGCGCACATGATGTCTGGCATTTTGATTGTCATGGCCGTGGTGATGGTGGCTTTGATTGCCAGTGTGAGCCGCATGAGTCAGCGTCCGTAGCGCTAAAACCTTGATTGCTAATTAGGTAGTGCAGCATCTACATAAATCAGTTACTTATACCAATTCACAGACACAAAAAAACCTCAAACAATTTAATGCTTGAGGTTGAAACTTGTATAAATTTTAATTCCAAAAGATGACATCTCTATACGTTTACTAAAACGGCTTCTTAACAATAATGTAAAAGATAAAAAAATACTGAAAAGCTCATCAGTTAAATTATAGTGAAATTATTGAAGTGTCTAGAGAGATAAATTCTACTTATTGACTACAAACCTACTGAGATGTATTATTCTCTATTTATTACGATCAAACTCCCCAACTCCTTTACTGATATATCATTATTAAGTATCGCTGATTCTATTTCTTCAGATATCAATATAGAATTTCTCTCATCTGTAAAATCGTCAATATATGAACCAATATATATATCCGAATCGTCTATATCTCCTTCAGAAAAATCAATACGATTAAATCCATATTTTTTAACTAAAGCGTATAACTCCGCCAAAGCGGGTTTATTTATATTGTCAGTAAATGAGATAGTTAGGTGTTTAGGAGCCGTTTTAGTGTGGCTAGATGAGCCAAATGTTTCAGATATCTTATACCCTGATTTCACCAAATCCGTAGCTATCTCTTTATAATTAGTAACTAAGTCATTTAAGGCTATCTTAGTTATATTTTTGTTTTTAATAATTTCAGCTTCTGATAGCGTGTTTTTTGCTTCATTTAGTTTCTCAAATATAGCTTTAATATCTAT
>NZ_JASDDJ010000029.1 GCF_030407455.1 Psychrobacter sp. 5A.1 | reverse complement strand
GCAGATAATATCGAGATATTAGTCAGCTATTTGACGCCATTTGGCAAGATTTAGCCATTTTTAACCCATTTAGATAAATATTGATTGAATTGAGGACATGCCCTAACAATGTATGCGTATGAACGCTTTTTAAGCACTATATCAACCTGATAAATTGCAATAGATAGGGGAGGGATTTATGGTAACCGTCCAAATTGAAAGTCACAATAGTTTACCAGCCTTAGAGTTATTAGCTTTATATAAAGGTCAGCATATCGATCACTTGGAGGTGCGATGTGATAAGGCAGTCACAACTCAATATACACATTTACTGAAAGAGATAGCATCGATAACGCAATTAACTGTATGGAGCCCTATGACTCGAACGGCTTTGCGTGATTGCTTTTCAATTGGAAGTTTAGAGATATTGAATTTATTTGAGTTAGTGTTGCCAGGTAAGGTCATCGATACTTCTAAAGCAACGAATTTGAGGGTGGTAAATATTAGTTTCCCATCAAAAATTGATATGCGTATTTTTGCAAGATTGCCCAATTTAACTGAAATGATAACGCATGGTACAGATTTCTCAACTGAGCTGTTGGCCCATCTCATTGACAAACCCTTAACAAGGATTGAATTAGAGGGTTCTCATCTTAGCACTGATATGGTGGGTATTATTTCTAGCTCAAAGACTATCACTCATCTAAGTGTAGCGAGTACGGGATTGACAGGTAAAGGATTAGCGCAAATCACCAAAATGTCACAATTAGAGTGGCTGGATATTTGGAATACTAAAGTTCGAGCTGATGATTTGGAAATCTTAACTAAATTACAAAATTTAAGCTACTTATCCATTGGTGGTTATCTTGGACAAAGATACTTAGATATAGAAAAAGCAATTTCAAAGCTAATAAAAATACCAAATTTAACATCTTTATGGATTGATAATATTTTACTAACGGATGAGCAGCTTTCTAGGTTAAGAAAGCATATTAAGCTTGTTTTATATAATTATGAAGATAATTACGGTGAATAGATTATACAAAATGGTAAAGACTAGCAGCGGAGTTTTTGAGCAAGTTTTCCATATTTAGGTTTTTAAAAGAACCTCATAAAAAATCAGGAGAGTGAACATGTCAGAAACCAATGTAACAAAAAATTTACACAAATGGCAACTTATAATCAGTGAACCAGCATTAAAGAAAATGGCTCACTGCTGACACAAATAATGAGAAAAAATAATGAGCTTAAAACAAACCTTAAAAAAGGCTAAACAGATTGAGCGGCAGTTAGAGCAGCAAGCTGAAACAGGTGCCCAGCACTCACTAGGCACAGTCAAACCGCGCAACTATTTGGCATTGGACCCACTGTTAAGAAAAGGTGGTATTCATGAAAAAGAGGATATCGATATCGTCCGAAAAAAACGCCGCCGTGAGACTAAGCAGCAGCTACGGAAGACAGATTGGTTATCAGAATAATGATGGTTAACATTCACGCACAAAAAAGCCGTTCGCTATTATAGTGAACGGCTTTTTTATTCTTACTCAAACTTATAATTCAACAGTTACGCCAATATTTCGATTAGCTCACCTTTGACCATGTGCGGACTGACAAAATCAGTAATACGTACGCTCACGAGTTTACCCAACATCTCATCCATTTTCTCAATATCATGAGGGAACATAACGGTACGGGTATTATCTGCCGTGCCGATTAAGCAGTCAGGATGGCGGTTGGCAACTTGCTCCACCAAGACGCGAGTCGTGGTGCCGACCATCTCATGCGTTTTCGCTAGCGTTGAGTCAATGATGACTTTTTGGAATTCTGCCAAGCGCTCTTTTTTAGTTTTGAAACTCACATCATCTGGCAACTCTGCCGCTGGCGTGCCTGGCCGCTTAGAGTAGATAAAGCTATAAGAGTGATCGAAATTCAATTCTTTTGCCAAGTTCAACGTATCTTGGAAATCTTGATCCGTCTCACCAGGGAAGCCAATGATAAAGTCACTCGATAAGTGAATATCAGGACGAATGGCTTTAAGCTTATTGATCTGATTGATATACACATCAATCGTATGGTTGCGCTTCATCGCTGCCAAGATAGCGTTTGAGCCACTCTGAACAGGTAAATGTAAGTGTGAAACCAGCTCTGGCAATTGTGCATACGCATCAATGATGTCATCAGTGAACTCTAGCGGATGGCTGGTCGTATAGCGAATACGCTCAACACCATCGACATGCGAGACATAGTGCAACAGCTCAGCGAAACGGCAAATGCTGCCATCGTCTTTTTCGCCGCGATAACCGTTGACGTTTTGACCCAACAGGTTGATTTCACGGATACCTTGAGCGGCAAGGCTGTCAATCTCAGCCAAGACGTCATCAAGTGGACGAGACAATTCTTCACCACGCGTATAAGGCACTACGCAGAATGAGCAATATTTTGAGCAGCCTTCCATGATAGAGACAAAGGCTTTGTAGCCTTCTACTCTTGGCTCGGGTAAGAAATCAAACTTTTCGATGCTAGGGAATGACACATCAATTGTACCAATACGATTTTTAGGCGCAATTTCACGTTGCTCGTTTGATTGATCATACAACTCTGGCAGACGATGCAAGGTTTGCGGGCCAAAAACCATATCGACATAAGGCGCACGTTTTTGAATGTTGTCGCCTTCTTGTGAGGCCACGCAACCACCGACGCCAATGACGAGGTCAGGGCGTTTTTCTTTTAGTTTGCGCCAGCGACCCAATTCTGAAAATACTTTCTCTTGCGCTTTTTCGCGGATAGAGCAGGTATTCATTAGCAGTACATCGGCTTCGTCGATATCATGCGTGACTTCCATACCGTGGGAGTCACCGAGCACGTCGAGCATTTTGCCAGAGTCATAAACATTCATCTGACAGCCTTGGGTAGTGACAAAGACCTTTTTTGTTGCTGGTTTTTCGACAGGCGCTTGGGCTGAACTTGCTTCATTGAGTGCAGTGACAGCAGGCGCGCTTGCGATTGTTTCAGCAGCAGCGTCTTTGATGCGGGGGTTGAATACAGTAACACTCATAAGGATAAGTCCATGATTGACCAAAAATATAGCGGGGTAGACGATTAACAGGTGGCGTATTTTATCACAACCCTCTACCAATGTGAAAAATTAGCACAGGCGATGGGCCATCAATATGATAAATAATTCATAGCAGTATCAATTATTTACTGTCATTCATATTGCTATTCATAAAAACTGCTGATAAAAACCGAACCTCATTATCACCTCTATGTTACACCGTACTGTCCTATTTATTAACAAAAGGTAAAGGCGATAGTTGAAAGTGCAATGATTATAGTATGATGTTTGCTATACCCTTGGCGGTACTTAGCGAGCCGTTATTCATATATTTATAGAGATATCATAAAGAGAGTCAGTATGACAAAGTTGCGTGTTGCGTATAGCATCAAGGATGAGCAGTCTATCAATCAAAAGCACGCATCAAAGCGGCTCACAGTAGGTACGCTACGGATGAGCGCGCTGAGTATGGCAACAGCAGTGAGCGTGCTAGGCATATCGCAAGTCGCTTGTGCAGAGCTGACATGGGGCGATGGCGAGAGCTACCAATCAGAAAACAATTATCAGCAAGACGGTAGTATTGACACATTTATGTCAGCAGCCGTTGCAGCGGACCGAGGTGATGTTAGTGCACTTTATGGTTATGAGCAAGCGATGAGCGGTGGTTTGTTTGCAATGTATCCAACTTACTGGCGAATGAATCTAGATCTTAATTCACAGAGCTCAGCGGCTGTCTCACAGTTTGTGCGTCAGTATCCAGACACTGTTATGGCTGAGAAATTGGTGGCTGATTTTGCGGAGACCAAAGCAGGGTCGAATGATTATGCCTCGGTCAGACAAGTAGCCAGTTTGATTACCAATGCTGATGCCAGTGAGCGTTGCGCCGTGGCGCTTGGGTTTAATGATGGTGGTGATACCATGCGTGCAATGGCCGCCAAATCTGATGTATGGCTGACCACCAAAAAGCAGCCAGCGTTGTGTGAGCAATTAGCGATGGAGATGAATAACAACGCGCTGATCAGCGATCAAGATCGCGCCGCACGTCTCAAGCGCATGCTGCGTAAAGGTAAAACAGGCGACATTATGGCATTGTCATCACGCCTTGGCACACCGATTGCTTATTCTGCCTTGAGTGACGTTCAGCTAAATCCCTCTGCATTTTTTAGCCGTTTTGGTCGCGAGCCTGCCAGTCAAACCAATCAATACCTATACATGTATGCAATCGGCCGTATGGCTGACAAGTCTTATCGTGAGGCTGCACTACAGTTAGATTTTGATATCAAACAAGACAACCAGCGTGCCATCAAATTGTTGAATGACGAAACCCGTCGTTACGCTTATCGCACACTTGGGGTGCAGCGTATGAACCACAATACTGATGATGGTTTTAATGCTGAAGCAGTGGATTGGTTTCGCAACAGTTTAGACAACGACTTTAATTTTGAAGAAGCTGAAGACTATGCCATGGCAGCGATTCGCTTTGGCCGTTGGGATGATGTGGTAGAAGCCATTGCAAAAATGGATGGTGAAACTCAAAAAGAGAACCAGTGGCAATATTGGCTAGCTCGTGCTTATGAGCAGTCAAGCGATAGCAGCAAGCGCAATACGTCTAAAAAAATGTATCAAAACCTAGCAAAAAGTAATGATTATTATGGCCTGATGGCAAAAGACAGAGCAGGTCAGCGTTTTGATGCCAGCCGTTTAGGTGGTAGTAATTTGCCTAACGTGAGTACTGCTGACCGTGCACGCGTCATGCAGGATGGCAACTTCGCTCGTGCTTTTGCCTTATACAACTCTGATGCCAGCCGCGCTTATGCCAACCGCGAGTGGAACTGGGCGGTGAAGCAAGCTCGCGACAATCGTGATGACAATCTGATCATTGCTGCTGCTCGTCAAGCCTATGATATGGGCTGGCTCGATCGAGCGATTTATGCGGTTGATAATACCGATAGAGTTGACAGCCTAGCACTTTCGCATCCGATGCCGCACCAAGATGCCGTAGTGCGCTATAGCCAGTCCGCTGGTATCGATCCAGCGTGGGCTTACGGTATTATGCGTCAAGAGAGTCGCTTTGTGACTTCAGCACGCTCAAATGTTGGGGCAAGTGGACTGATGCAGGTCATGCCTGATACAGCGAAATATATCGCTCGTAATCTAGGTGAAACTTATAGTGCTAGCCGTGCTAATAGTGGTGATACCAATATCCGCTATGGCACATGGTATATGGGTGATATCTTGGGTAAGCTCAACTATCAACCAGTATTGGCCACCGCAGGATATAACGCTGGCCCTAGCAATGCTAAGCGCTGGCAGCCCGTTTATGGTTCAATCGCCGCAGATCAGTATGTTGAATCAATTGCCTTTCCTGAGACCCGTAACTACGTCAAGCATGTGATGGAAAACGCCACCATCTACAGTAGTCTGTTGGGTCGCAGTCAGCCGATTAGTCAGCGTATGGGTACGGTGCCTGCTGGACTTTAATCACTGAATTTGTATGTGACAGACCACTAATGATGTATTGTTAGTGGTCTATTTTTATGTGCTGCTTTTATGTGCCACGGCTAAATTAAAACAACCATCACTTAAGGCGTGTCATCAATTATAGTAAATCCAGCATAAAAGCGATATATATGACCATCCTGTTTTATTGGTATAGTCGATGCTAAATAAAATGAATACACGCCCTAGTCCATATCTCGGTATTATCTGCACTATGTTTCTCGTTTGACGGCAATTTATCTCATTTTTATCACCATTTTTAAAATGAGGACAGACCCTATATAAATTTCCTCACTGGCTGTTCGCAAGCGTGAGAGAGGCTTCGAAAAATTTACCCCAGTAGAATGGTATTTTTTTTAAAATGGAGCGACTATATCTGCTCAAGGTGTCTCTCCGGTCAGCCCTTAATCAACATTATTTCTAGATCTATGGTATTTTCTGACGCTTGCGCCCACGTTTACGTTTTTGCTATAGATTAAAAAAAACGTTTTGTTACCATTGCCTCAATGGAAAACCATATCTTTCAGTCTTGTTCTTAGATCAATGCGTGCTTAATATCTTGAGCACAACGATTTAAGTGATAGCCTATGTCTTATCATTGCTAACTAACTGCCTTCAGTCCTATGATCAAAAAATACTTTCGTCTGTCTGTGTCGCCGAAAACCAAGTATTCGCTATTTACTCGGATACGCTCGTTATCGAATGCAGAGGAAAATACAAAGACAGACACACACTTAAGCATCAAGACTGCCAATTTTTTGGTGCAATTGCGTGCAAACTTGGCAGGCAGGCACAGTATGGCGAGTATCAAAGCAACGACGAGTTTTGGCGCTTTATGGATCATACAAGGCATCATGCTACTACCCGCACAGGCGGCTAGTACGATCAAAACTGGTCAGCGTGTATTGATGGTTGAGATGACACCAGCATTATGTAGCCTACAGCCGACGCGGGCACGTATGCGGCAGTGTTTAGAAGGATATTCGTTAACCGTCTCAGGTTTGGATATGGGATACGGTGAGCGTTGCGGGCGTGGTAGTGAGCCACGACTCACGCCGCTACAGCTAAAAGTCGTCAATCGCATCATGCCTGATACAACAGTACGCAGCCAAGCGTGGCAGCGCTACGGTGTTTGTAGCCCGCTGAGCGCCAGCAGTTATTTTCGTCAAATCACCAACTATGCTGGTGGGTTGAAATTACCAAATGAGCTAAATACTGGCAACAGTTACACGGTATCCAAGTCGCGCTTTATTGGTCAGATGACCCGCCTGAATAGTGGTATGAGCTCAAACAGTGTTGACCTCATCTGCCAAGAGGGTAGCCGACGGCAGTCGATATTGACGGATATCCATGTGTGTTATGAAGGGAGTAGTTTTGGCACTTGTCAGGATATTGTGGACAGCTGCGGCAGTAAGTTTATCATTTCAGGCGGTAGCTAGCTTTCATTTACGCCCCTGCTTAAATACCTCTTTCGATATTATTTAATCTAGGCCACACCTTAGTCTGACAGTATTAGCGTCTTGTTTTGACCATCCTATCTATCCATAATACAGTGATAATGCACATCATTATCGCGTCTTTCTCTGGTGCTTTATTCATAAGTGCTTAGCCTATATAACACCTACTCTGTATAAAATGTAACAATATAATCCCTGATGGGTCTATTACTGTATCTAGACGGTCACTGGGATGAAGTGCTACACTAACCCTCGGTTTATAGATGCTGCTATGCAGCGAACAAGTCGATATCTAAAACGATAATCATCCATCAGAATCATGAATTATCTAATCATCAATTAGGGAGTATTCAATGTCAATGAAACAGCCTTTACGTGTTGCCGTCACTGGTGCCGCTGGTAATATCAGCTACGCGATGCTATTTCGTATTGCATCTGGCGAGATGCTAGGTAAAGATCAGCCAGTTATTTTGCAATTGCTTGAAATCGCCCCAGCACTTGACGCCCTAAAAGGTGTGGTCATGGAGTTAGAAGACTGTGCATTCCCATTATTGGCCGGTATCGTTCAAACTGATGATGCGACCGTTGCATTCAAAGATGTTGACTATGCTTTGCTAGTCGGTTCACGTCCTCGTGGCCCAGGTATGGAACGTAAAGATTTGCTAGAAGCCAATGCTGCGATTTTCTCAGCACAAGGTAAAGCATTGAACGAAGTCGCTAGCCGTGATGTAAAAGTATTGGTAGTCGGTAACCCTGCCAACACCAACGCACTTATCGCTCAGCGTAACGCGCCAGATCTTGACCCACGTAACTTCACTGCAATGACTCGTCTAGACCACAACCGTGCTATGGCACAGTTGGCTGGCAAAACTGACAGCACTGTAAATGACGTGAAAAAAATGATCATCTGGGGTAACCACTCATCAACTCAGTATCCAGATCTAACGGCTTGTACTGTAAACGGTAAGCCAGCTTTAGATCTAGTTGATCGTACTTGGTACGAAGCGACTTATATCCCAGAAGTACAACAGCGCGGTGCAGCGATCATTAAAGCTCGCGGTGCATCATCTGCCGCCTCTGCTGCCAACGCTGCTATCGCACACATGCGTACGTGGGCACTTGGTACTGATGAGAACGATTGGGTATCTATGGGTGTTTACTCTAACGGCGAATATGGTATCGCGGAAGGTTTGATCTACTCATTCCCATGCACCTGTACTAACGGCGACTGGTCTATCGTAGACGGCGTTGATGTATCATCAGATTTCTCTAAAGAGAAAATGGCTGCGACTGAGCAAGAGCTTAGCGAAGAGCGTGATGCAGTAGCACACTTACTACCATAAGTAGATATTTTGCTTAAATGGTAAGACTAAAAGCAGCACATAAAAAAGCCCTCTGAAATATGAGGGCTTTTTTTATGTCTGTGAAAAATAGGAAAATGGAAGCAACCTAATTCACTCTCTTAAATTGCTAAAAGCCGTTTACCGTTAATACAATTGATAACGTTAGATAAACGTTGATTAACAGCTATTAAACTAAAGCTTGCTACAATAAATGTGTCAATGTGAATAATAAACACGCTAAACAATAAGTACGACCCTATTCGTACCATTTAAGGAGAAAGTTATGTTGGGTGAACCAGAATACAATATGAATGAGTTATTTGCTCAATTAGGTCTAGACAGCTCTGATGAAGCGATTGATAAATTCGTCACAGAGCACCAATTATCCAGCGAAGAAAAACTGACAGAGTCTAGCATTTGGACGGACAATCAGCGTATGTTCTTGCAAGAAGAATGGCAGAAAGATGCGGAATGGGTAGAAGTTATCGATGACTTAAATGTGCGTATGCATCCTGATGCCTAAACGCAAATAAGCGCATTATGATAAAACCCACAATAGTTATAGCTATTGTGGGTTTTTTTGTGTAAGTAAGAGATAACAAACGCTAAATTTGCTTTTCGCGCCACTCAAGGAGATCAGCGACATCTTGGTGAATACCCGCTTTTAACGCTGCTAATCCATCATAGCGACGCTCACCATGTAAATAGTGCAGGAAGCGCACTTGTAAATTCAACCCGTATAAATCAGCCTGTAACGTCGGGAAATGGACTTCTAAACGCCAGTCACTGCCTTTATCAATAGAGGGCCTAATACCAATGCTGGCTGTGCCAAACAGACTATGTGGACGCAACCCAGCCACACCTGTACGGTCATCAGTGGCAAGGGCGGTCAAACCTTCAGCTATCACATTGCCATGGTCATCTAAGCTCACCACGTCGACCGCAAAGATACCGTGCAAAGCAGGTTTGATTCGCTGCAAATCGATATTTGCGGTAGGGAAGTCCATGGTGCGACCAATCTGGTCACCACCCACGACCAACCCTGTGATCGCGTATTCGCGACCGAGTAGCCTATTGGCTGCTTGAATATCACCTGCCAACAATAAATCACGAACGCGCGTAGAGCTGATACGGGCAGCGTCGCTATTGATGTCAGCAGTATGGTCGTCAATAACATTATCGCTATCAATGCAATGAGTATTGCCATCAGTGACCGTATGCAGATTGGTCACATGCAAACCATAATCACGCAAAAACTGACTGTCGCCAGTACGGTCATGGCCAAAGCGAAAATCATCACCCAGTACCAATGCTTTGACGTTTAAACGCGTGGCCAATATATCCGCAAATGCTTGTGCTGATAGCGAACGAAACGCCGTATCAAAACCTGCCACGATCAATGTTTCAACGCCATACTCTGCCAGCAATGCTTTTTTTTCTGCCAGATTGGTCAGACGTGCAGGTGCTTTGGCGGGTGCAAAAAACTCACGGGGTTGTGGCTCAAATATCATGACCGCTGCGCCCAAGTTTTGGGTGTACGCAATCTCACGAACTTGGGCTAGCATTGCTTGGTGACCAAGGTGAACACCGTCAAAATTGCCGATAGTAAGCACGCAGGGTGCCAGCTCTACTAAGTCAGCGTCCGTAGATGAAATGTTTGGCGACGAAATCAGTTGCTCAAGAAAATAGGTTTTCATAAGTTTTCAGCTATGATGAGACCAAATAAAAAACGAAAAAACACATCTATACTTAAAATTGATGTGTCTAAAACCAGCCATTATAAAGTAAAATAGCCACACTAACATCCTATAGTCTACGCGTAATACCAATCACAATGCCAACAACGATGGAGATCCTATGTCTGATGCTGCCTTGAATGCTATCCCAACTGATCTGTTGACATATCAGCTCACCGATCAGTTTCTGGTGCAGCGTGCGAGTAAAGAAGACTTATCAGAAGTCTTGGCCATTTATAATCAAAGCATCCCTAGCAAACAAGCAACGGCTAACCTTGCCTTGGTAACCGTAGATGAGCGTGCTGCTTGGTTTGATGAGCATCTAAGCAGCCTCACCAGACCCATCTATGTGGTCAAAATGGCGCGAGAAGACGGTGATACAGCGCCAGCGAAGTCGCAGGTAGTCGCATGGGGTAGCTTTAGTGATTTGTATGCGCGTACGGCTTATCATATCAGTACTGAGGTTAGTATTTATCTGAATCAAGATTATCAAGGTAAAGGATTGGGCAGTTTGTTGACACGCTGGATGTTGACCGAAGCACCAAACTTAGGAATTCGAAACGTCATCGCGCTTGTTTTTGCTCACAATCAGCCAAGTTTAGGATTGTTCCGTAAGCTTGGCTTTGAGCAATGGGGTTATATGCCAGCCGTTTGCGATATGGAAGGGTTTATCGCTGATGTCGTGATGCTTGGCAAAGCAGTCACGTCAGACGATATCTCAGATAAAGCGTCTGAAACAATTTAACTTAAGATGCCTTAACCTAAAATCTTCCATTGGCCTTCTATCTTTTGTAGCTGATAGGTCAATGGTGCAGGATCGCTCTGTCCTTTGAGCATCAACTCGCCAGTAATGGTGGCACGAGTTTTGTCATCATTATACTTGGTATCAGTAATCGTAACGCCATCGACAGTTTGCTGAAACGCAGACTGAGTATTGGTCAGCGCTTCTTCGAAATTGGCCATGTCCACTTGGTAATATGATGCCGCATCCTTCACCTCACCATAATACAAGCTGTTTAAGGCCTGTTTGACAGTGTGTTCTGGCGTACCAGCTTGAGTCGGGTTGGTTACTAGGCTTTTCTGTTTAGTTGCATCAGTGACTGGATTAATATTGTCACTATCAATCGCTGTCTTGTCTTCAGCGCTATCTGTAATTTCATCTGCTTCGCTATCACTGTCATCGGTCATCGCTTGGTCAGTCGTATCATTGTTTAATGGGACGTCTTCTGAGGTATCAATGACCGCTGCTACGTCTTCGTTATCGGCAGTATTGGTATCGACAGTTTCAGTATTGGCGGCCGTTTCTGTATCGGTAGGCTCATTATTGCTGCAACCGCTAAGCAGTAATCCAGTGCTCAGCATACCTGTCACGAGTAGGATGGGTAAGCGCTTGGAGATTGGCTGTTTCGTCGTCATATTAAACCTCAAATTTCATATATGCATTAGTGGTCAATTATGACAATGATCAGCGGCAAGCATTGTCATTTCTCATAACAGGCTTGTCTTGGTTTCGTAAGCCTATTTTTTGTCCTTGCTTTTATTTATCCATGCTTGAGCTGGCGAGGACGGAAACCCATTGCTAGCAAGACCACGCCATAGACCAGCGCACCCACTGCACACATAATGATTAGTGCGACGATACGTTGCCACTGGGCGTCGTCAGTAGGGAAGTAAGGCAGCATGATATAAAGGACGCTAATCATGGAAGCAGTTGCAACCGCAAATTGTGTGAACAGTTTTTTCCAATGAGGGCCAAAACGGAAAATATCGCGCTTGTGCAAGAAGTAATATAGCAAGCCTGCGTTCACAAATGCCGCACCTGTGGTTGCCAATGCCAAACCACCGTGTAGCGGAATCTCTAAAAAATAGAAAATACCAATAAAAATAACACTAAAGACCATATTGGCTATAACGGAGATGATACCGATTTTTACAGGCGTTCGAGTGTCTTGACGTGCAAAAAAAGCAGGGGCAAATATCTTAATCAACATAAATCCTAAGATGCCACCAGCCATACTACGCAATGCCAGTGAGCTCATTTGTGCATCACGTAAGGTGAATTCACCACGTAAAAACAGCGCTTGCATTAATACATCTGCCAGTACGAATAGCGCAGCAGAGGCAGGCACACCGACCAAGATGATGAGACGCGCTGCCCAGTCGATGGTTTTTCTAAAATTGACATCGTCTTTTTGAGCATCACTTTTTGACAGACTTGGCAAAATAACTGTACCAATTGCCACGCCAATCAATCCTAGTGGCAGCTCGCTCATACGCTCTGCAGCATACAACCAAGAAACCGACCCACCAATCATTAATGAGGCAAAAATGGTGTTTAATAGTAAATTAATCTGAGTGACAGAAACACCAAAAATAGCAGGGAGCATGAGCTTTAAAATACGGCGAACGCCTTCATGCTGAAAGTCAATCTTTGGCGCGACCAGCAGTTTTTGTTGCCAGAGCTGCGGCAGTTGAATCAAGAATTGTAGCAAACCTGCGATAGCGACGGCATAACCGAGTGCCATGATAGGCGTATCGAACATCGGTGCGAAAATCAGTGCACCACCAATCATGCACAAGTTTAATAACACTGGTGCAAAGGCAGGTGCGGCAAAACGGCCGTAGCTTTGCAAAATACCACTGGCAAAAGCCGTCATAGAAATGAAGAGCAAATACGGAAAGGTTAGGCGCAGTAATTCAGCAGTGATGGCAAATTTATCGGGTTGATCGGTAAATCCAGGGGCAAACAATGTCACGACCCAAGGGGCGATCAGGATAACCACCACCGTCAGCATCGATAACACTAGCAGCAATGCGCCTGAGGTGCGACTGACTAAAATTTGTACTTGCTGTAGGCTGTATTTTTCTTTGTATTCGGATAGAACAGGTACGAAAGCTTGGCTAAAAGCGCCTTCTGCAAATAGACGTCGCAAAAAGTTGGGTATCTTAAAGGCGACCAAAAAGGCATCCATCAAACCACCTGCCCCAAAAACCCCTAGCAATACGACATCACGTACCAAACCTAAAATACGCGACAACATGGTCATACTGCTGACCACCATGGTTGAACGAAATAACCGACTTTTTGCCATGAGAACCTATCTTGCTGAGTTGTATATTGGGTTGTGTGATGATTTGCTGTGTTGAAAAACTGACGAATTATAGCACTTTCATAATCGAGATAAATGGATTGAATGTGGAAATCATTTTTGCGATGACGGTGCATCATTTTTTGCTGCATCAGCAATTAATTGTCGTAATCTTGTCCATTCAAAATAATCACCGGGATCGGTCTTACGTCCTGGTGCAATATCGCTATGTCCTGTCAAGTGACGACGAGTTTTGGGATAAGCCTCGTAGATAGCGCTGACGACCTGTGCGAGCCTGTCATATTGCCTGTCAGTGAAAGCCGTAAAATCCGACCCTTCAAGTTCGATACCAATGCTATAATTGTTACATTCAGGTCGCCCCAAGTAGCTTGATCGACCCGCATGCCAAGCGCGCTCGTTAAAGTTCACAAACTGAGTGATTGAACCATCACGTTCGATAAATAGATGTGCAGAAACTTCGGCCCCTTCTATGGTTTTAAAGTAGGAATGGGCATTCCAATCTAGTTGATTGGTAAACAGCGCCTTAACGTAGTGAGTGCCATCAGTGTCGCAAGCGCCGAACTCGTTGGGTGGCAAGCTGATATTATGAATGACGATAGTGTCGATATTCATATCTGCTGGTCGCATATTTTTGTTGGGCGATGCGAGCCATGTGGCTGCAGATAATAAGCCATCTTTAATAGTCATTGAGGATGATTTAGACATAGTATTCTCTTTTACTAAA
Source organism: Psychrobacter sp. 5A.1 (assembly GCF_030407455.1). GTDB lineage: Bacteria > Pseudomonadota > Gammaproteobacteria > Pseudomonadales > Moraxellaceae > Psychrobacter. Next base: position 24,663 of record NZ_JASDDJ010000029.1, on the reverse strand, counting down.
ATTTATCAAACACGCCCAGAGATTTAAACGATCTAGGTCGAAAACGGGTTTTGGATTGTTTTATTTAACATTACATTAGGTATTATTAGTCAGCTCCTAATCACGCTATCAGCGTATGAATAATAACGTGCGAGGTTTTATCTCATGGCTACAAAGCCTATGTCTCTATCAGTCGATTGTACCTTAACAATAACGTGCCAACGAGCATGTTTGCCACTTGCTATCGCTGGGTTACTATTCTCTGGCCAAGCACAGGCTTTTTTGCCAACGCCAGACTCGCTAGTAACGACAGGTGAATTGGCGAGTGAGCCACAAGCGACGATAGATAGTAATGCGGCACATACCGTGGTATATAACATGCCACATGATGACGTTGCAGAAGAAACTAATAGCACGCAAAGTATGCAAGGCGTACAAGACAGCAGTGCTCAACCGTTATTAGCCACGTGGCGCACACAAGCAAAAACAGAAAATCTGGCACAGCATACAACATGGCGACGATTACTGTATTTCTTTGATGATCAAAAGAACTTAATTGGTAAGAAAAAAAACACCAGTATGGTTGATGATGCTGGTTTCTTTTTAAGTGAAAATGGCCGGAGTGATTCAGGTGCAGAGCTTGATGCGCTGCTTGTTGCCCTTGCCGACGAAATGCAGGCCGCTACTAACCAAGAAACTGCTAATAAAAATTCTGCCCAAATAGGTGACGGACTTTCTGTCAGTAGTCGTGCTGTCGGTAGCAACTCTGTACTATGCCGTTTTCCAGCGCGAGTACAATGGCTGACTGATACGTTGAATATTGACGACACTGTGCTACAAGCTGACTGTCCAGAGCTAGATAAGTGGATGCAGACCATTGCACCTGAGCAGCTGTCTTTCATGTTTGCACAAGAGTATTTGGACAATCCTCTTTCAGCGTTTGCTCATACTCTACTGCGTATCGACTCAAAAGAAAGCGTCGCTGATCCTAGCCAAATTCATCACGCTCATGCGTTGAATTATACGGTAGATGGCAATCCTGAGGATAGCTTTCCGATATACTCCGTCAAGTCAATGATTGGTGCTTATGACAGTCTTATTGAGATTGATCCTTATCCTGAAAAGCTCGTTAATTATTTACAGGGAGATGAGCGCGATACCTGGACCTATCAATTGGATCTGACGCCAAGCGAAGTTCAGCAAATCATGTTGCATGTCTGGGAAACCAAAGATTTAAAGTTACCGTATTACTTCACCACAGATAATTGCGCGTCTGAAGTGTTGCGTCTAATTGACGTCGTGCGCCCGCAGCAGCATTTATTGAGTAGATTGCCTTATGCGGTCATTCCTTCAGATGTCGTGCAGTTACTGAATAGTGAAGGTTTGCTTGCCAGCAGTATTTACACCCCAGCTGATAGTACCTTGCGCCAATCTCAGTTAAATAAGGTGAAGCAGCAGCGTGAGCAACTTGGCTATCACAACAGCGCCACACAGACGATTGATGAGATAAAATCTGCTCAGCTCAATGCTGTCTCGAGCATGTCAGCTGACAAACAAACATTACTGCCGACTAGCATCGTTGTATCAGACAATAACCCTATTGACAGACATCCTCTAACATTGGGGAGCATCGGGATAGGGCAGCGCGGTGACAATAGCTATATCGATTTGGGCTTGCGGGCAGGGTTTCATGATACGCTTGACCGCTCTTCAGGATATCCACAGTTTTTTAATTTAGAAGGCATTGCGGCGACCTTACGTTTATATGACACAGATAATGATAAAGCCAATCAGCCAAAAAATGTGGTCTTGCAAAATGCCACGTTAATTCGCGGTCGCTCTTTTAATCCTGTTAATTCTGCCAAAAAAGGTAAAACGTGGGGCGCAAGTATCGAGGCGACGCGCGTGAATGACGGTTCGCAGAAAGACGGTACAGACCATTTAGTGGGGAGCGTGGGCTACGAGACAGGGTGGTCTTGGGCATTTGGAACGCCTACTGCAGGAACTGGTGAGATGCCGCCGCAGTTATGCTACACCTTATTGTCCGGCACGACGCAAGTAGGTCGTGGTATCAATAAAGGCTTTCGTGTCGGTGCAGGCGTGAATGCGGGCTGTCGTTATCAAATTAACAATCAGTTACGCGCACAGGCTGAATTGCAACTGCCATATTGGTATCATGGCAGCAGCGATGAGTCGAACGTTCGCGGTCATTATTGGCAACCGATATCGACACTAGGTCTGCAATACGATATTGATAAAAAACAAGCATTGCGTATTAATGCCAATTACGAATTGCAAGAACGTATCGATGCCAATGAAGATATACAGCTGTCATACAGACGCTATTTTTAGACATTGATTTAGGCATTAATTTAAAAAAAATTGCTTCTAAGCGCCGTAATGGTTGTATAAAGGGAAGAGTTATTTATGAATATGCAAAATTTACTGATTATTGGGCAAGGTGATATTGGATTACCAGTGACCAATAAGCTTGCGCAGGATGGCTTGAATGTCACGGGTCTGGCTCGTGGTGAGCGGTATGATTATGCGTTGGATGATAAAGCCATGTTCAAACAAGCCGATGCATTAACGCTGACTGCTCAAGTCTTACAAGGTTTTACGCATATTGCCATTATCGTGACCCCTGACGAGTATTCAACCAGCGGCTATCACAACAGTTATCTAGCGATCTGTCAGCACTTGGCAAATCTTGCAGAAAATCTGACCAACCTTGAGCGTGTGGTATTCATCTCTTCTACTGGTGTCTATGGTCAGGACAGTGGTGAGTGGATTGATGAGCATACTGCACCCATCACGCCTGCGCGCGACGCGTCAAAGGTCATATTGCAAGCAGAACAAGCGTTGCAACAGGGCTTTGGAGATAAAGCCGTGGTCATTCGTCCCAGCGGTATCTATGGGCGCGAGCGGTTAATGCGACTACGGAAGGCTCGCGAGCCACACAAAGAGCCAGTGCCCGCTAGCCATTGGAGCAATCGTATTATGGATCGCGATTTGGTCAATATTATTGCCCATGTATTGACGATAGAAGCACCAAAGCCAATATATCTAGCGACAGACTATCGACCTGTTACTACGTTTGAGCTAGGGGTTTGGCTCAGTGAGCAAGTTGGCGAGACGCCTCCTACTATTGATGACAAAAAAACATCAGTGACAGGAAAACGCTTGCACAGCAACATTCCGTTAGCTTGGCTTGATTATGCTGATTGGCAAACAGGCTACCGTGATATTTTGACCCATCAAGAGTCAGCCTCTAAAAGTAAGTTTTAAAGCGTAAAATAGCCGTTTGGTTTGATCGTTCTCATCCGTTTTATACTTTATATCCGTTTTATACCTCATAATCTATGGAGATTTCATGACCCAGCCTTCTACTTCTGATGACCGTTTGTCTCATGCTAATCTGGCAGCAGAAGGCGGTAAGCTGGCAGAAAGTCATGTGCAAAAAAAGGCTGAGCAATCGTCTATGTTGGCTGATTCACAGCAGCCTGCGATCGTACATCCTAACTTTGATCCCAAACAGTTCCCCCTTGATCCTGCCAGACCCTTGAGCGATATTCCAGAGCCTGCTCGCCGCCTAAATGGTCAATTGCGTCGGCTTTATGGTAACTCTACGCGGTTTTATCAGCCCAATGCAGACAGTTTGTCAAAGTGGTCGTTGATGGCTTCAGAAGCCTTAGCTGAGCATTTGTCGTTGCTGACTGCGGCACGGCTTGTCGAGTTGCCTGACAGTTTTTATCAGAATCATAGCGAGCAGCCATTATTGCCATTATTATCGGATATGACGTTGTTAGATATGTCAGATATTCAGCAGGCGATTCGTGCTCATCCAACACTGACCCGTTATGGGTTTTTGCCTACTGATAGTTCCACAGTGGTTGAATCAGATAACGGCTCAGATAATGACAGCAAGGCTGAAAAGCCTGCAGTGTCTATGCGAGCATTGACCAAGCGTTATAATCCTGATGAGCTGCTCAATAGTTTGTATGCCGATGATTGGCAAGTAGTGTTGCAACCGCAGCAGTTTGAGACAGGCGAGGGCAGTTTGGCGACGGATATCATGGCATGTAGCGTGGCCGTTCAGGCTTTAAAGCACTGTAGTACCCGTCAAAGTATCAATCATAGTTATAGCGCGGCGCAAATTTGCCAGCATGTGCGTAGCTATTTGCTCAGTCAGATCATTTGTGAGCCGTCGCAGCGCCACGCATATCGCCAGATTCGATTATTTGCTGGTCACATTATTGTTGCCGCTTATCATTTGGGCTGGGAGATACAAGTACGAGCCGATGGTCAGAGCTATTTTAATATCTCGTCGCGTAGTGGCTTGTTGACTCGCTACGCCAATATGCAGGATTATGAGATCAATGGTTGGTCAAGCTGATCAATAATGCGTACAATAATGCAAATTTTTTGCCCCTCTTTTTGCTGATAGGAATGTCATAATGTCTCATGTATCACGCCCTCAAGACCCTACGTTTTCATCTCATCAATTTATTCAACTGGCTCTCGACAACCAAGTACTTAAATTCGGTGAGTTTGTCCTCAAGTCTGGTCGTATCAGTCCGTATTTTTTTAATGCAGGTTTGCTTGCGACGGGCGAGATGCTGTCGTTACTCGCACGCGGTTATGCAGATGCCTTAGCTGAGCAAATGAGTGCGGTAAATGATGGTGTTGATGCGCAAGAGCTGGTCATTTTTGGTGCGGCATATAAGGGTATTCCTTTTGTCGCAGCGACGGCACAAGCGTTATGGCTACATCATGGCATCAACGCCAAATGGGGCTATAACCGCAAAGAAGCCAAAACGCATGGCGAAGGCGGTAATTTGGTAGGTGCTGACGTAAATGGCAAGGCCGTTTGGGTGCTCGATGATGTCATTACAGCTGGTACAGCCATGCGCGAAGTGGTTGAGATTTTAGAGCAAGCAGGTGCCAGCGTTGCCGGTATCATCGTCGCGCTTGATCGTAAAGAAAAAGGTCAAGCTGAGCACTCTGCGATTCAAGAGCTTGCTGCGACCTTACAAGTGCCTGTGCGTGCATTGGTTGATATCGATGATTTAATCAGTTATTTGGCAGACGAAGATAGCCAATACAAAGACGCGACCCAGTTAGCCAAAATGCAACACTACCGTGAACAGTACGGCGTATAGTTAGGCACTGAGCCTGTTTTATACTAATAATATAACGTAAGTGAGTCTTATCATGAGCCGACAAAACCAAGAAAAACCGCTAAAAATACTCGTTATTATGGATCCGATCGAGCGAGTCAATTATAAAAAAGACACCAGTCTCGCTATGATGTGGGCCGCTCAAGACCGTGGCCATCAGCTTGGTTACTGTCAGATTCATGACCTGTGGTTGGACCGTGGTCAGTTGATGGTTGATACGCAGCCATTGACAGTAAAGCGTGATCCTGCAGATTTCTATACATTGGGTGACAAAAGCACAGGGCCAGTCGGCGACTATGACGTGATTTTGATGCGTAAAGATCCACCGTTTGATATGCGCTTTATTTATGCCACTTATATGCTTGACCATGCTAAAGCAGCAGGCGTGCTCGTGGTCAATGATCCACAAGCAATTCGCGACTGCAATGAAAAGTTATTTGCGACGTGGTTTAGCGATTATATGAGCCCAACGATTGTGACCAGCAAACAAGCACACATTCGTAAGTTCATCGCTGAACAGCAGGACGTCATCGTCAAGCCATTAGATGGTATGGGCGGCACTGGTATTTTTCGTTTAACTGCTGATAGCCCAAACATCGGAGTGACGTTAGAGATACTGACTGAGCTCGAGACTTTGCCCATCATGGCGCAGCGTTATTTGCCAGAAATTAAAGAAGGCGATAAGCGCGTATTGATCGTCGATGGCGTCGTGGTAGATTATAGTTTGGCTCGTATTCCAACCAAAGGCGAGACCCGTGGTAATCTAGCAGCTGGTGGTAGCGGTGTTGCCATGCCATTGACTGATATCGAACGCCAAGTAGCAGAAGTTGTGGCACCAATCGTCAAAGAAAAAGGCCTAATGTTCGTTGGTCTAGACTTGATCGGTGGGCGCATCACTGAGATTAACGTTACTAGCCCAACATGCGTACGTGAGATTGATGACCAATGCGGTACAGATATCGCAACCGATTTTATCATGGCGATTGAGAATAAATTTACTGCGTAGCTTTAGCTATACTCAGGAATATTTTGACTACGTAAAACCCATATTTTGAGGTATTGTTAGTCATTGATTTTTCTTACCGTTTATTAGCATGACACGACGCCAAGCCGTGACCGATCATGGCTTGGATTTTTGTTATTTTTGCTGCATAAAGTACTGTATATAAGCCAATGATTTCCTCTATACTATGCGGGCTTTGGCCATGGCATATTTTCAATGAGTGACATCACGGCAGCGGGATAAACCCTTCATATAAATAAAGTAAAGATAGGCAGGCGTTCATGAAAACACCGCATATATTAATGATGGCAGCTGGTACAGGCGGGCATGTTTTCCCAGCGCTTGCAGTGAGCGATGAGTTGACCCAACGCGGTGCGGTGATTCACTGGTTGGGAACGCCAAACGGTATGGAAAATGGGTTGGTTGAGCCGGCAGGTTATCCCTTTCATGCCATTAATATGCAAGGGCTTCGTGGTAAAGGCGTTGGTCGCCTATTGAAGCTGCCTGTGACTCTGCTATCGGCGACGATGGCTGCCGTAAAAGTGATACGTAGTAATCAGATTGATGTGGTCGTTGGGTTCGGTGGTTATGTCACTGCACCCGGCGGTATCGCTGCGCGCATGACCAACACACCATTGATTATCCATGAGCAAAATGCCATCGCTGGCATGAGCAATCGCTACCTATCTAAGCTGTCGACCAAGACATTACAAGCGTTTGAGAATACCTTTGCCAATAGTCAGCAAGATGCCAAGCTTGAGACAGTGGGCAATCCTGTGCGTAATGCCATCACTGGTGTGTCAGAGCCAACGGTACGCTATGATGTAAGTGACAGTTCACCGCTTAAACTGTTGGTAGTGGGCGGTTCACTTGGTGCTCAGGTATTAAATGATACAGTACCAAAGGCATTAGCATTACTAGATCAACCATTTGAAGTGCTGCACCAGTGTGGCCGCAATAATGAAGCAGCCACGCAAGCGGCTTATAGCGACCAAGACCTAAGTCGTCATCAGTTTACCGTACAGCCATTCATCGATGATATGGCTGCGGCGTATAACTGGGCAGATATCATCGTTTGCCGTGCAGGGGCATTGACGGTCACCGAAATTCAAAACGTCGGAATTGCCGCTGTTTTTGTCCCATTGCCACATGCCGTTGATGATCATCAAACAGCCAATGCGCGTACGCTGACCTCACATGATGCTGCAATTTTGTTGCCGCAGTCAGAGCTGACAGCCAAGAGTCTGAGTGACGAGCTTGGCGTGCTCAATCGAGAGAAATGCTTAGCGATGGCAAAAAAAGGCCATGCCTTAGCCAATCGTAGTGCGAGTAAGCAAGTGGCTGATATTATTTGGCAGGCACTGTAACCTGCAATCTATACCTCATCATTTTTAATTTACCAAATTTTATTGACCTTTAATAAAGAGAGATCCTTATGTCCACCTCTGCGAAAGCTCTACCTAAGCGTTTGATTGAAATACCAGAAATGCGCCGTATTCAGCATTTGCATTTTGTCGGTATTGGTGGCTCAGGCATGTGCGGTATCGCTGAGGTAATGAACAATCAAGGCTATCAAGTCAGTGGTTCTGACATCGCAGAGAGTCTGGTGACTAAGCGTCTACAACAAATTGGCATCGAGATATCGATTGGCCATGACTCCAAAAACATCGCCAATGCTGACGTTATCGTTGTCTCATCAGCGATTGATCGTAGCAATCCTGAGATAAAAGCAGCGCTTGAAGCTCGCCTGCCAGTAGTACGCCGCGCCGATATGCTTGGCGAGTTAATGCGCTATCGTCATGGTATTGCGGTTGCTGGCGCGCACGGCAAAACGACGACGACCAGTTTGCTCACCACGATGATGGCAGAAGGACAACTAGATCCTACCTATGTCATCGGTGGTAAGTTAAATGCGTCAGGCAAAAATGCAGCATTGGGTAGCAGCCGTTTCTTGGTAGCAGAAGCCGATGAGTCTGATGCATCATTCTTGTCATTGCACCCGATGGCGGCGATTGTGACCAACATTGACCAAGATCACATGGAAACTTATGAGAACAGCTTTGATAAATTAAAAGCCGCCTATATCCAGTTTCTACAAAACATGCCGTTTTATGGTTTGGCAGTGGTCTGCGGTGATGATCCTGAGCTATATGCAATGATTGATGATATTGGTCGTCCCGTATTGACCTTTGGTCTTGAGCCGTTCAATGATGTGCAAGGTGTTGATTTAGTGACTGAAGGCACTAAAACCCACTTTACCGTACTGCGCCGTGACCGTGAACCATTGCGCCTGACGTTGAACATCCCTGGTACACATAATGTCTATAACGCCCTTGCTGCCATCACTATGGCAACCGATGAAGGCGTTGATGATGCAGCGATTGAGCGTGCTCTGCAAAAGTTTGAAGGTGTGGGTCGTCGTTTTGAGCAGCATGCCTCTGTCGACATCGATGATGGCAATGTCTTATTAATTGATGATTATGGTCATCATCCAAAAGAAGTCGATGCGACCATCAAAGCGGCTCGTCAAAGTTTCCCTGATCGTCGTTTAGTGATGTTATTTCAGCCGCATCGTTACAGCCGCACGCGTGATTGTTACGATGATTTTGTGGAAGTGCTATCGAGTGTTGATGAGCTATTGTTATTAGATGTTTATTCAGCAGGTGAGAGTCCGATTACGGGCGCTGATACCAAATCACTAGCGCGTAGTATCCGTTTGCGCGGTGAAGTTGAACCGACTATCATTGATAAAGACAATCTAGCCCCTGTTATGCAGCGTTTGTTAAAAGCCAACGATATGCTGATTACCCAAGGCGCTGGTAATGTTGGGCAGATTGCTATCGATTTGGCTGCCAATAACCTTTATATTAAGTAAGCTAAAATTTAGGGACGATCCTCATGACCACTGATAATAAAGAAAAAACCAGCACTCAGAATTCAGCTATCAATGATATATCTTTAGACCCGACGACTAATAATGCAAAAGATGCCAGTCAATTTGGTAAAGTAGCGGTTATTTATGGTGGCAGTAGCAATGAGCGCAGCGTGTCTTTGGACAGTGGTGCCGCCGTATTGCAAGCGCTCCAAAACCAAGGCGTTGATGCCACTCATTTTGATCCAAAGCACCAAGATATTACTGAACTACGCAAATATGATCGCGTGTTTAATGTGTTACATGGTCGTGGCGGCGAAGATGGCTTGTTACAAGGCGTCTTGCAATGGTTTGATATACCGCAGACAGGCTCAGGTATTCTAGCCTCGGCACTGGGTATGGACAAAGTACGTACCAAGCAATTATGGCAAGGTTGCGGCTTATCGACCGCACCGTTTTCATTATTGACGGCAGATACCGACTGGCAGCAAGTGGTTAACATGTTAGGCTTACCGCTTATCATCAAGCCCGTTCATGAAGGCTCAAGTATTGGCATGACAAAGGTCAATCAACTTGATGAGCTGCCTGCTGCTTATGCGACAGCGGTTCAATGTGGTGATGCCGTGATGGCAGAGCGCTGGATTACAGGTCGTGAATTTACGATCGTTATCATCGATGACGAAGCTTATCCCGTTATTCGCCTTGAGCCTGCCGACATTACTAACTTCTATGATTTTGAAGCCAAGTACAATCGTAACGACACCGGCTACTATATCCCTTGTGGCTTAAGTGATGCTGATGAAAAGCATTTGCAAGATTTGAGCCTTGCGGCATTCCGCGCAGTGGACGCAAAGGGATGGGGGCGTGTCGATGCCATGCAAGATGAAGCAGGCAATTTTTGGTTACTGGAGATCAATACGGTACCAGGTATGACCAGTCACAGTTTGGTGCCGATGGCTGCTAAAGCTCGAGGACTGGATTTTGATGCTTTATGCTGGCACATATTGGCACAAACGTTATAGTTGTCTGTCTGCGTGTGATTGATTAAATAATGATAGCTCTTTGTGTCACTAGAGCTGCTATACCACAGTTTCTTGTAAAATTGTGTAAATTCGATGCTGCTCGTTAGTGTTAGGCTATTGTTTATCCATAAAATACGTTAATATTGTAAGAATAGGTCTGTTTCAGTGATATTTATGTTTTTTTGTGGATGCAACTTATAAGTTATTCATAATCTAAGAAAAATGTTACGTTTAAATGAGCGTAATCGCTGTATATAAGCTATATTTTTAACAAAATTTGATAACATATCGACTTAATAAGCTTCTGCCAAATATACGCAGATTTATATCAATAAATAGCATGATCAGTTTTATGCACATATAGGGACAAAGGTCGTTATGGCTCAAACTGTCAACGAGGTAACTGACTTGATGAGTGATAAAGCCGGTCGCCCAAAATCCAAGATTCAAATGCCAGCGGTGGTCAAGTATTTATTCATGATGTTGGTATTAGGTTTGCTAGTGCTAATATTGATGATGGGCGGCAAAGCGTTGCGTGATGCACCGCCAGCCAATATTTATGTCAGTACTCAAGGTTTGTCTGTTGCGCAGTATCATTCATTACAATCAGTGATGGAACAGCAAAAAGTAAGCAGCTTTTTTACTTCTGATTTGCAGGTATTGAGAGACATTACGATGGGCTTAGCTTGGGTTGACCAAGTCAGCGTTTCTCGTGATTGGCAACGCGGCATTGTTATTACGGCATTGCCTAAGCAAGCGATTGCTAACTTTGGTACAGAACGCTTGGTTGATGCCAAAGGCGCTGTGTTTGTCCCTGCTGATAGTAGCGATTTGACCCAAGCGCATTTTGCTACCTTACAGGGTGAGATGACTCAAGCACCAGTCATTATGCAACAGATGCAACAAGTGAATGATTGGTATGCACCACTTGATATGCAAGTCGAAGATATTATTTTGTCACCAAGAATGACGTGGCTGATTCGTTTTGACAATGGGCTGCGTGTGATTGTAGACAATGAAAATACAGCACAAAAATTACTGAATTTAAGCCAGCTACTTGGCAATCAGTTAAGCAGCCGTCGAGACGAGATGCAGTCTGTGGATTTACGGTACAAAAATGGCTTTACCATTGCTTGGAACGTGACACCGAGCGATGAATCAAAATAGCCTAAGTAAATAGAATAATTATGAATAACCGATATGTGGGCGAAGACGGTTTATCTCGTCCAAAAAAGATATGTACAACATCATAGCGTTTTATTAGCGCTTTTTTTAATGATTTAATGGAAGGGCATTCTTTGCTCTTCTGTTTGCGATAATTTGTCTGGTACCATGAAAAATAATGAAAATCTGGTTGTTGTCCATCTAAGTGCCACGGCAGTGTATGTCGTAATAGGCAATGTTGTCTCTGCAAAAGACATTCGTATTTTGGGTGTGGGACAAGTTAAAAACAGTGATTTTTATCAAGGCCAAATAAAGCATCGTGAACGTCTACAGAGTGCCATCAAACAAGCCATTCAAGAAGCAGAGGATATGGCTAACTGCCGTGTCCATAGTGTTTGGCTAACCCTCGCGACACCTGAATTGTCTAGTAAAAATAGTGCGGGAGAAGTAACCGTAGAGGATGAAGTTGTGCGCGCCAAAGATATGGTACAGGCGTTGTCCAATGCCAAGTCGCGTGATTTATCATCAGACTATTACTTGATGCATTGTTGCCAGCAGGGTATCTATGTTGATGAACAAGACTTTATGGTGGATGATGTCATCGAGATGATGGCGCACAACATCACCGTCATGTACCACATGATGATGATGCCTGTCGCTAGCCGTCAAAATATCCAAAAACTCTTGCAAAGCTGTGATGTTGGTATTGATCACATCGTCTTTGATGCGGTGACCAGTGCTGAGTATAGCTTGATGACTGAGGAGCGCCAGCAAGGCGTTTGTTTGGTAGATATTGGTGCGAGTACCACCAGTATTTGTGTTTATAAAGAAAATAAATTGATTTTTACGCATTGCATCGCAACGGGCAGCCATGAAGTAACGATGGATATCTCAGCCGATTTTGGTATCTCCATGATCGAGGCTGAAAAGCTGAAGAAATCTCATGGGACTGCCGATGCCAATAGTGTCGATCCGAGCTCATTCTTTTTGTTTAAACCTCAAGGGTCGGGCGACGAAATCAATATCGGTATTTATAACTTAGCGCGTATCATCGAAGCTCGTTACGTTCAGATATTCACTGAAGTGGCGCGTCAACTGCACGAAGCAGGTTTGATAGGTTATATCGATAAAGGAATTGTACTTACTGGTGGCGGCAGTACTATTAAAGGTATGATACCCTTTGCCAAAAAGCTACTAAAGATGCCAGTTGTATTGACCAATACCCATCCTGCTATTAGTGCTTATAACCATTTTGATAATGATGAGTCATTTAAACAACTTAATAGTCAAGTAAACGATCGTGTTTATCAAACAGCGTTCGGTACTTTATTATATAGTCAAAGTGAGCAATTCCGCCGCAGTGAAAAAAGCGAACCTGAAGCGATTCAAAAAAATCGAGTATCGGGTGTTTTTCGCAATGCAGGTCAACGATTTGCGAATGTTCTAAAAAAGATACTGTAGATTTTCTGGACAAGATGTTTAGAGCGTGAATATATTATAAAATGCTTCTGAATGGATTGAGCAAAGAAAAAAGTAACATTGAGAACAACGTACTAAGTGATAATAACGTACTAGGTGATGATGACATATTACTGTCTACACTGATTGATTTAAGCCATACCCTATTTTATTTAAATACATTTATATATAGTATGTCGATAGCGCGCCACATGAGTGCGTTACTATGTATCGACTTACACGCTATCTGCAACTGGAGAATCCTTTTTATGTCAAAATACACCATGCCAGATGATAATCAGCTTCAAAATAATGGCCAAGCGAGCTTCACTGTATTCGGTGTTGGTGGCGGCGGCGGTAATGCGGTTGAGCATATGGTACAGCAAGGCATTAGAGGTGTAACGTTCGTTTGTGCCAATACAGATAAACAAGCGCTAGATCGTCTTACTGCACCGCACAAACTACAACTGGGCGCAAAAACCAATCGTGGCCTAGGCGCAGGCGCAAACCCAGAAGTGGGTCGTGAAGCCGCGGAAAGCGAAGAAGAGGCCATCCGTGCGTTACTTGAACATGCAGATATGGTGTTCATCACTGCTGGTATGGGCGGCGGTACTGGTACAGGCGCAGCACCAGTGGTTGCTCGTATTGCTAAAGAAATGGAAGTGCTGACAGTTGCTGTTGTGACCACGCCATTTAAGTTCGAAGGTGGTAAGCGTATCAAAGCGGCTAAGGCCGGTATTGAGCAGCTGACCAATTTCGTCGATTCAATTATCACGATTCCAAATGATAAATTGATGAGCGTATATGGTAACATCTCTATGCAAGATGCCTTTAAAAAAGCGGATGATGTGTTACTGCATGCGGTTCAAGGTATTGCTGAAACCATCGCTAGTGAAGGTATGATCAATATCGATTTCAACGATATCCGTACTGCTATGACTGCTAAAGGTCATGCGATGATGGGTATTGGTCGTGCAAGTGGTGATGATCGCGCACGTCAAGCGACTGAAAAAGCCATCAGATCTCCATTACTTGATGATTTACGTTTAGAGAATGCTAAAGGTCTACTGGTCAACGTGATTTCTTCTGAATCATTATCACTAGATGAGATGAGTAAAATCAGTATCATCGTCGAAGAAATTACTGATATCGATGATGCGCATATTTTCTATGGTTCAGTTATCGATGAGAAAATGGGTGATGATCTGCATGTAACCGTTATTGCAACTGGCTTAACGTTAGATGAAAATGCAGGCCAAGAGCCAGAAGTAGTAGAGCCACCAGTGCCTTCTGTTAATAGCACGCAACCTGTCGATCCTAACGTGCATACCAGCGCTTTAAACAGTCAAAAGCAATCACAAGCTCAGATGTATCAAGATAGCATTGCACGTCCAAGCGCGCCTCAAGAGCAGCCTAAGACCAAAACAAACAGTATCCAAGACTATCTCAAGCGTCAACAAAATCAATAATATGTTTGATGTATCGTGAGTTAAAAAGAGCCAGCGCCCAAACGCTGGTTTTTTTATGTTTAAGAAAGTGCAAAACCATTTTTCTATAAAAGAAGAGTATGAAAACTCGCCATATAATAAAAGTACGTATGGCTGTCAACTTGTGTATGAAAGTTACGGTTTTAAAGCGTTAGACAAGGCATATCAGTGTGAAATTCAGCACCAAAATAACGACGATAAGTGTTATCAATCAAAGAGATAAGGAAATTAGCACTTTTTATATATAGCGAATGGGGGGTAGGTAATGGTACACTATGTCAATTGTAACAAAATATGTGAGAAGACAGCCATGAACCAACGAACCATAAAGACAGCAATTGCCGTTACGGGTACTGGTCTACATAGTGGTCAACCTGTTGATTTGGAGTTTCATCCACAGCCAGTCGACACAGGTATTGTTTTCGAGCGCTCTGACATAGAAGGGAGTCAACCGATTCCAGCCAGTGCTTTTTTGGTACAAGATACCATGATGTCATCGAATTTGGTGTTCGGTGGTACGCGAGTAGGGACTGTTGAGCATTTGCTCAGTGCTATAGCTGGACTTGGAGTAGATAATCTGCTGATTCGTGTTTCTGCTTCAGAGATACCGATTATGGATGGTAGTGCCGCACCTTTTGTTGCACTGTTACTCGACACAGGATTTTGCGAGCAAGAAGCCGCTAAAAAGTTTATTAAAATTGTACGTCCAGTACGAGTAAAGGTAGAGGATAAATGGGCAGAATTACGCCCTTACGAAGGGTTTGAGTTGAACTTTGAAATTGATTTTGACCATCCAGCTATAGATAAGAATTTTCAACATGCCCAGTTGCAGTTTTCTACGCAAAACTTTATCGAGCAATTAAGTACCGCGCGTACTTTTGGCTTTTTACGTGATATAGAAGCGCTACGCAAAAATAATCTAGCGTTGGGTGGCAGTATGGACAATGCTATTGTCATTGATGATGACAATATACTTAACGTAGAAGGTTTGCGCTTTAATGACGAATTTGTCCGTCACAAAATTTTGGATGCGCTAGGAGATTTATATCTGATTGGATATCCAATTTTAGGTCGCTTTAATGCCTATAAGTCTGGCCATGCATTAAACAATCTATTGGTACGTGAGATATTGTCTGATGAAGATAATTTTGAAATTGTAACTTTTGATGACAATGTAACCTGTCCTATCGAGTATTTACCGCTTGGTGATTTAGCTATTGAAGGATAAATACAGGAAGCATCGAAACATTTACGCAATATTACATAATCAGGTTATTATTACATATATATAATGTGTGATATTTTAAATATAGCTTATATATAATTATATTAATGTTGCGTCAGGGCAGATAATACAAAAGATGTAGAAGGTTTCTGGGTCCTCTATTGGTTATATTCATAATATGAATACGACCAATGGAGGATTTTTTTTATCTCATTCATTACAAAACTCCAGCTTTATCAACCATATCTTAGGCCATTAGTTACATAAGTTTACATGATGTGATGAATGTTTTTAATGATTTATCAAGCGCAAAAGGGCTTTTTTGAGATTTTCATCGGTGGTGACATGCTCTGCGGCCTGTGATATAGTCCGTTTTGTGTTTTGGCTAAGCGCCTGATTTTCATTGGCTTTACGAGAATTTGGCAAGTTTGTTGATAATGCTGACGATTGTTTAGATGAATAATTATCAGTAGTTGGTTGGCTTACAACGACGCGAATTTGCTTGAGTTGTTTAAATGTAATGGACTGCTCTGTTAGCACTTGCAAGTACGAGCTATGTAAATAGCGAATATGATTTGCTGCTGTCATTGAGCTAACACTTAATATTAACTGCTCAGACGTCAAGCCTACGACCCAACAGGTATTGAGAATTTCCTCAGGTAGACAGTCTACCAACAGCTCTTTTATCTCGTTGGTCGCTTCTATATATAAGCGCATGTTATTAGCAAGGGTTTGAGGTAGTGCACTACCCGCAAAAGCCTGATGATCTATAAGCTGGGCAAGCCGATTAGGCTGTTTTTTTGACATCGTAAGTACTCATCTAATAGGTGACAAACTCGATATTCATAACAGACATGCTAAAAGCAATATATAGCAAACGATTTACGAAATAGCTGACTAAGTGGGCGATACTACTGGCACTAGTCACTTTTTACAAAAGAGTGAACCGTTGTAATAGGGATTTTATCACGTCTATTTAATGATTATATCCTCTAAATTAATTGATGCTTTGTCACGGATGACGAGCAGACTTGTATTAACAATAGGTAGTAAATTTATGAAACAAGCTTTATTAATTTTGTCAGTATTGGGAATGGGTATCGCACAGACGAGTGGTGCTGCTGAAACAACCTTTCAACCGAATAATACCTTGAGTCATACCATTACAAATATTTCTAGTGCTGCGAACTATGGTTCTAGCCGCAATATCTATAGCACCAACAGTGGTGCTCATGTATATAGCAACGATGAAATTAGTCAAGCCATTGACAACCTGAGCGCTCATGCGAAGCAAAAAGAATATAAACTAGCCTCGCTAACCAGTCGTTTGTCTTACGAGCAGCGTCAGCAGCAAGCAAGTCGTATTCCTGATAGTAACTCTGCACCTGCTATCGCTGCGGCACGCGCCTCACGAGTGGCGTTGTCTAGAAGCTCTGGTTATTGTGCTCGTTATGTACGAAAAGCACTACAGTCAGCAGGTTATGAATTTACGCCTAACCCTTCAGCATATCAGTATGCCTCTCGTGGCACTCTTTCCCAAGCAGGTTTTACCAAGATCAGTAACGATATGTCACCGCAAGTTGGGGATGTCGTGGTCTATAACCGTAGCTCAAGCCGTCCACATGGCCATATCCAAATTTTTGATGGCAATGGTTGGGTATCTGATTTCCGTCAAAATAGCATCAGTCCTTACAGTGGTGTTCATAGCTATACCACATGGCGTGATTCGCAATATGTTGATGATGCATCAGACCGTGGTATCTACCTTGCGATGGCTGATAAATAAACATCCGTCATATATAACCTAAGTTAAACGCTTTCTCCAAACCCAGTAATGCTCTTTATGACATTGCTGGTTTTTTTTGTGCTCTAAATGGGGATGTTTAAGTGAGTACAGCTCATATAACCGAATTAAAGCTCAAATCTTGACCAGTAATCGCGATTGTGAAAGTCAGGCGGGGAGGCATGGTTTGAGGCAAAATATAAAGCAGTCTCGCCAAACCATAAAATGACGCAAGGATGTATCTGCTCAATCATAGTATTTCCAATAGCGTATTGTTGGTTAGGCAGTTGGGCTATAGGCACGCTAAAGCTGCGCTCATAGTCATGAGGTTTAGTGGCGATCGATGGAGAGCTAGATAAAGAACTTTCTACAGATATCATTGCGGGCTTTAAATCATCATACCAATCAATGGATGCGCGCGTGTGTCCATCGTTTTCGTACAACGGTACTGGCGGTAATGTCGCAGGGTTGCGATAGCTTTCAAACTGATAGAGTGCGTAGCGACCATCAGGGCTGGCATTGATCTCTATGTAAGAGGTTGTGTGTTGAAGTGCTGTATTATGAGGTACTGTCTGATGAGTTATCGTGATATCTGTATTACTAACCTCGCTACCAGCGATAAAGCATTCAAGACACGTTGTTTCCCAGAGATAATCAGTGAAGTTTACTTGTGTTTGCTGCCAGATTGGCCAATGTAGTTGATTTACCAGAATTTGGTTGGGTAAGATGATTTGATAGGTCAGCTGTAACTGCAATGCTGGTTGTCGGATGACCTTCGCATTCACATTTATACAAATACGGCGTAACACATCTATAGACACACCTAATTGTAGTGCATCTTTTGCTACTGTCTCGCTGGCTATACAGAGGTTAAAAGATTGGTTCATTATTCATTAAACTCGACAGTAATAATAAAGAAGTGGGTGTAAAAAGGTAATGATAAGAGAAACTGTACTGATTAGAGGCACTGATACTATAGGATAAGTAAAATCAGGGCTACCAGACAACATAAAAGCCGCGAGCAAGAGGCATCGCGGCTTTCGTATTTCAACGTCATTATTTAGCTATGATATAAGCTGCTGCGGCATACAGTCACTCAAACTAAGCTTGGTATCACATATTATTGCGCGTGACGTGCTAGGTTAGACAGTTTTGAGTTGGCATTTGGGTTTTTGCGTAGTAACAGCGCCATACGACCAATAGAGTGAACCAAAGATGCGTTAGCTGTTTTGGCAAGTTGAGCCCCAACGATATCACGCTCTTCTTTCGTGCCAGCAGGCAGTTTTATTTTGATAAGCTCATGATCTGATAAAGCGCGATCAATCTCTTCGGTAATGGTTGGGGTAATGCCTTTGTTGCCGATCATAACGATAGGCTTTAGCTCGTGACCGATGCCTTTTAGGCGTTTGATGGTAGCGTTATCGAGTTGCATAGAATTCCTAGGTGTTGGTAAAAATAAAAATGGTACTGTCAAAAACAGTTATTGATCATTATAGATAATCTGTGACCATCTTGCATGAGATCAGCAGGATTTTGCACGATTTTACGTGACGAAAATGTTAAACTGAATGTTTGGTCACATTATAAACGCTACTGCCTTATAAAACAGTTATTTAACCAATAGAATTGGTCAGTTTGCGACGAATCATCAATAAACACTCTGATTAACGGCGCATCTAAAGCTGA
The DNA here is from genome assembly GCF_030407455.1 of Psychrobacter sp. 5A.1. GTDB lineage: Bacteria > Pseudomonadota > Gammaproteobacteria > Pseudomonadales > Moraxellaceae > Psychrobacter. The sequence goes on along the minus strand of NZ_JASDDJ010000029.1, from coordinate 5,804 downwards.
TTGATTTCGGTTTGTAGGTGATAGAGCGATTGAAGAAGCTGGATTTAGCGTTAGTAAAGTAATAGGAGCAGGTATTTTGGCCACGCGTATCGAAAACAAAAAATTGTCAAAGAGCAGCAGTGCTTGGATGAAAGAGCATATTGACGATCATTATGTACAAAAAGCTCAAAAAGATGGCTACCGTGCCCGTGCCGCTTATAAGTTATTAGAGATTAATGAAAAAACCAACCTGATCAAAAAAGGTATGACGGTGGTCGATTTGGGCAGTGCACCTGGTAGTTGGTCTCAAGTTGCTGGTCAATTGGTAGGTGAAAACGGAATCTTGATAGCCTCTGATATTTTGGCGATGGACACCTTGCCTGATGTTACCTTTATCCAAGGCGATTTTCGTGAAGCCGAGGTGTTTGACGCCATTATGGCAGAAGTAGGTGACAGACAAGTTGACGTGGTATTGTCTGACATGGCACCCAATACGGCAGGGAATAGCGCCATTGATCAGCCGCGTATGATGTACTTATGTGAATTGGCCGTGGACTTTGCCCTCGCAACCTTACCAGAAGGTGGCGCACTTATTATGAAAGTGTTTCAGGGCGAGGGTACACAGGAATTACGCAAGCAGATGCAGCAGGATTTTAGTAAGATTCGTAGTATAAAGCCAGGTGCGTCACGACCACGCTCAAAAGAGATGTTTTGGATAGCGATTAAATAGTTTTAACATCAATAGGTTGCTGCTCTTGTAAGCGTGATAATGAATCACCATAAAGTGTCATTGTCATAGGATAAAAGTCGTGACAATCGTTAGCTGAATAATCGTGAAACCTGCTTGAATTATGCGGGTTAGCACCACATATCATGGTATATTACCTTTGTTTTTAGCATACGTTTTAGGCAAAGTCGTCTGATAATAAGCGTTATATAGGCTCAATTACGATAAATTTGTATTTATCTCATACTAATTGCTTGTCAAAACAGCCTTTATGCTATTCGTAGATCATATAAGTCTAAGTTAGAAGTGGTTGGTATCAGGATATTTATTAAAAATGAGCAATACGTTTATAGACGTCACGTGTTTAATAAACACACCAATAAGTAAGGGATGGGAATAACTAGTGAGCGACATGGTAAAAAATACCTTATTGTGGCTGGTGGTAATCGGCGTTTTGGTGCTGGTGTTTAGCGGCTTTGATCAATCATCCGAGCCGGATAGCCTTAACTACTCTGAGTTTGTGACCGCAGTGTCAGAAAACCAAGTAGCCAGTGTTGAAATCGACGGCGAACAGATCACCGGCGAAAAGAAAAATGGCTCATCTTTTGAGACCATTAGACCAGCTGTGTCAGATGACCAGCTAATGCCAATGCTACGTGAGAACCAAGTCGAAGTCCAAGGGACTGCACCAAAGCGCCAAAGCGTATTGATGCAACTACTGATAGCCAGTTTCCCGATTCTACTGATTATTGGTCTGTTCTTATTCTTTATGCGTAACATGCAAGGCGGCGCTGGCGGTAAAGGCGGCGGTCCGATGAGCTTTGGTAAATCAAAAGCGAAAATGCTGACTGAAGATCAAATCAACGTTAGCTTTGAAGATGTGGCTGGTTGTGAAGAAGCCAAAGAAGAAGTCGTTGAAGTGGTTGAGTTCTTGCGTGATCCAGATAAATTTACCAAACTTGGGGCAACGATTCCTCGTGGTATCCTCATGGTAGGTCCTCCAGGTACGGGTAAAACATTGCTAGCACGAGCCATTGCTGGTGAAGCTAAAGTGCCGTTCTTCTCGATTTCAGGTTCTGACTTTGTTGAGATGTTCGTCGGTGTCGGTGCATCACGTGTCCGTGATATGTTCGAACAAGCAAAGAAAAGTGCCCCTTGTATCATCTTTATTGATGAGATTGATGCAGTCGGTCGTCATCGTGGTTCTGGTATGGGCGGCGGTAATGATGAGCGTGAGCAAACGCTTAACCAATTACTGGTTGAGATGGATGGCTTTGAAGGTAATGAAGGCGTTATCGTTATTGCTGCGACCAACCGTGCTGACGTGCTTGATAAAGCCTTACTGCGTCCAGGTCGTTTTGATCGTCAGGTACAAGTAGGTTTGCCGGATATCAAAGGCCGTGAGCAAATCTTGAAAGTCCATTTGAAGAAATTGCCAAACACGATTAGTGTAGATGCAAGTTCTCTTGCTCGTGGTACGCCTGGATTCAGTGGTGCACAGCTTGCCAATCTTGTAAATGAAGCCGCATTATTTGCAGCACGTCATAACAAGACCAGCGTGGATATGAATGACTTTGAAGATGCTAAAGACAAGTTATATATGGGTCCTGAACGCAAGTCTATGGTGATACGCGAAGAAGAGCGCCGTGCGACTGCCTATCATGAAGCAGGTCATGCGTTAGTAGCTGAACTACTACCTGGTACAGATCCTGTGCATAAAGTTACTATTATGCCTCGTGGTTTTGCCCTTGGTGTGACTTGGCAGTTGCCTGAGCACGATCAGACCAGTATGTATAAATCGAAGATGTTGAGCGACATTGCTATTTTGTTCGGTGGTCGTATCGCCGAAGAAGTATTTATCAATCAAATGTCGACGGGTGCTTCGAACGACTTTGAACGTGCCACCAAAATGGCACGAGCGATGGTCACGAAGTACGGTATGTCTGATGCACTTGGTATCATGGTGTACGAAGATGACGACAACTCGCAAGGATATTTCGGCGGTGGTGGTCGTACGATTTCAGAAGCCACGCAGCAAAAGGTTGATGAAGAAGTACGCCGTATGCTAGAAGAGCAGTACGATATCGCTCGTGAATTGATTGAAGCCAATCAAGACAAGATGCATGCGATGGTTGAGGCTCTCATGAATTGGGAAACCATCGATCGTGACCAACTGCAAGATATCTTAGCGGGTGAAGCACCGCGTCCACCAAGAGTCTACCAGCATAACGAAGTAAACTTGTCGAAAAATGATGTGAAAACAACTGGTGCCACACCGCCACCATTACCAGCGATGTAAGTGCTAGCGTATTCATGTTTTATAAAAAGCCCTTTATGATAGAGGGCTTTTTTATTGTCGTCATTTTATGAAGGATTTAGAACCCCATAAGATTTACTGGTATCATGAGCATAGACAGTAATAATTAAAATTGTTCTTATGAGAGATAAGTTGGTTATGTCATTATTCCAAGCCTTACCTGACTACAAGATATCTAGTCGTGATAAAACTTTAGATTTGTCGCAGCCGCATATCATGGGTATCTTGAACGTGACGCCAGATTCATTTTCAGATGGTGGGCAGTTTAACGGAGTAGATACGGCCGTTGCTCATTGTCAGCAGATGATAAAAGAAGGCGCGACTATTATTGATATTGGCGGAGAGTCTACTCGCCCAAATGCGGATGCTGTCGCTACGAATGATGAGATGCATCGCGTTGTACCTGTTGTTCAAGCCATTAGACAATCTTTTGGAAATGATGTTTGGCTGTCTATTGACACCAGCAACCCTGAAGTCATGCAGGCAGCGTTTGATGCAGGTGCTGACATATGGAATGACGTACGAGCACTAAAACGTACTGGCGCTGCAGAGCTAGCGGCTAAGCTTGATATACCTGTTATGCTCATGCACATGCGCGGTGAGCCGACGACAATGAATGACTTGGCACAGTATGATAATGTAATAGATGATGTGAGTACCGAGCTAGGAGCCCGTATTGACGAGGTAATTAGTATCGGCGTCAAACGTGAAAAAATAATTATTGATCCAGGCTTTGGATTTGCAAAAAACCATGAGCACCACTGCGCACTATTAAGCCAGCTTAAGCGGTTGCAGACACTGGGATTGCCAATGATGTTTGGCGTTTCACGTAAGCGATTTTTAGCAGAAGTATTGAGTAAAAGTGGGGTTGAAGCAGTGGCTAATACTCAAGCAACAGAGCGTGATGCAGCAGGAATGGCAGCAGGTATTTTTGCGTTACAACAAGGGGCGAGTATCATTCGCACGCATAATGTGACGATGATGCAGCAAGCAGTATCGCTATGGAGTCAGTTGTCTGAGTATGACTGTCACAAATAGACTTTTATACTCGTTTGCGCTGTTGTCCAATGCTATAGATGTTTTATGCTCTATTTAAAGAAATAAAAAACGATTTTAGAAACATCTAAATACACCATTAAAAATTATTTAAATTGACGAAGGTAGCGTTATGACCACCACACAACCAGAACCAACCAATGAACAGCGCCGTATCATTTATCAAGCTCGCCGCGGATTAAAAGAATTGGATTTTTATATTGATCCTTACGTCAAAGAGCTGTATCTGACAGCAGATGCTACTGAGCAAGCAACATTTGCAGAAATGCTCACTCATGAAGACCCAGACTTGCTAGACTACTTTACCAATCAAAATCGTCCAGAAGAGGACGACATCTGGGCGTTGGTCAATAAGATTAAAACATGGCGCCATACCAAAGATTTGGCTTAATGCTTCATATTTACTGTGGCACTCAAATATGACGATGGCAACTTCGCTACGTATAGATACAGCTATCAAGCCTGCTAGCTATTTGCGCGTGTTGTTTTATATGAGTTTGACGAGTGCTATGGTTATACTCGCATGGCTTGCTTCTTTAAACATATGGCAGTATGTCGTTATCTTAATAGTGGCAGCAGCGGTTACTGGGTATTTGATATTATCACGGCCTGTACTATTGCATATGAGCCAACCGCCCCTGAGTCAGCGTGTTGACAGAGGGTGGCAGCTGATGATTAGGACAAGTCGAGGTGATGAGCTGTGGCAGGCACAAATGGTCGATATTCATAATTATCGGTGGGCTATGATCTTTGAGTTCGATATTGTAGAACCTTATCAACGTTCTTTATCAATGACAATATTTCGTGATCAAGTGAGTGCCGAGCAGTGGCGAGAATTAAATATCTTAGCCAATATCAGTACGGATAAGCCTTAGGTACTGATGGATTGAAGCAGTATTTTTTGTAGTAAACAATATGATAAAAAGAGGAGTAGATCATGAGCTTATTAGGGAATTTAGTGAGCCAAGTTGCCCGTAGTGCGATGAATCCAGAAAGTACACAGCGTAATACTACCGACCAAAGCGAGAATTCGCGTGGTACTGGTGGTTTGGGTGATATATTGGGCAGTGTACTGAGTGGCGGCAGTCAGACAAGTGCTAATAATTCACAAAATAATCGTCAGGCCGATAATGGTTTTGGTTTGGATGATATTCTGGGTGGTATGAGCTCAGGTGCTGGTGGCTTAGGAGATATATTAGGCAGTGTATTGGGTGGCGGTCAAAAACAAGGCGGCTTTGGTGGGAAAAGCATGCTAATAGCTGTATTGATGCCAATGGTACTCAGCTGGATCAAGCGTAATGGTGGCTTAAGTGGTGCACTATCGAAAATTACTGCTATGGGTCATGAAAGCAAAGCGCGCTCTTGGATGAGTAGTCAAGAAACTAACGATAACCTTGATCCTAACGATATCAATCGCTTGTTTGATGAAGATGAAATTAAACAAGTAGCTGCGCATACCGGTGCCAATGATGCAGAAGTACGTCAGGGTCTCGCTGAACTACTGCCTGAAGTGATGAATCAATTAACACCAAATGGTAACTTAGATACGGAAAATGAAGCCAATGAAGAGATTGACCAAATCATTAGTCAACTATCTAACCGTCTTGGTAATTTCAAATAGTCTCTTATAAAAAATTGCTATTTGCAACACTAGGGCGTGTCCTCAATTCAAACGAGTGTCCTCTAAATGGGCTAAAAACAGCTAAATTTTGCCAAACATCGTCA
>NZ_JASDDJ010000028.1 GCF_030407455.1 Psychrobacter sp. 5A.1 | reverse complement strand
TTGGGTAAGTCATAGTCTTTAATTGGTTGTCTATGGTTTAGAGCAATCGTAACATTTATTAGGTGGATTGACTATATGTTAAAAAAGGAGTGCTCTTTGAAATTCTCTTGTACATTAGAAACGTCTTCCGAACGCATTCGTTTGGTCAATGTCATTTCACCACTTATTAAAGCCGGTTATCAGCTTGTTTCCCAAAAACAAGAGTCTTCGGAAAAGGGTGGCAACCTCATTTATGTGATCGCGAGAAGTCAGAGTGCTAAAACGCAAGCGGATCTAATCGATGATTTATCTTTTATTGAGGGATGCACACTCGTTAACCTAGAAATAGATGAAGACGAAAGTTCATCAGCAGCACCTGCCAAAAAGGTTCTCGATGAAAAAAGTGTCTTATCCGCCATTGGTGCTTATTATCCTAAAATAGCAGATATTGTCAGTCAATATGAGGCTAGTTTGCCGAGCGATCGACGCATGGCCGCATTACATGAGTTAGGACGCAAGGTTGGCGGTGGCATCTATCAGCGTGATTACTCACTTGGTAGCCCCTTAAAGATGCCTACGACAATCAATCGTGAGCTGGTACCCGCATTAAAAGGGTTTTCTAAAGTTAAAGCAAAGAACAATGTCATCTATTTAATCAAATGTCCATTTTGCAACCCCTCAGATCATAGCCACTCAGGCTGTCATTTTGTTGTGGGTTATATAGAAGGTTTTTTGGCAAATAACCCTGCTGTAGGCGTGGTTCAGGTCGAAGAAACCAATTGCGGTGCTAATAGTACCAATATTTGTGAATTTACCATCGAGTAAAAAAACTGTTCATAGAACAATCAATGTTTATGCAAAACAACAACGAGTACACAACGCCCTGTGATTGATTTGAAACAGCGTTGTTAGGCTCATTTTTTTATATGTAAAAGGCGAGAAAATGATTGAAGTTGAATATAACCTATTTTTGGTGTTGATTTCGTACGCCATTGCCGTATTTGGTTCTTATGTTGGCCTAAATCTTGCCATTCGAGTGCCTTCTGCTAAGCCAGGAACAGATTTGTATTTTTGGGTTACGCTATCTTCAATTGCAATCGGTGGTGCGATTTGGTCTATGCACTACATCGGTATGATGGCAGTCGATATGAAGATGCCTGTCACTTATGGTCTAGCGTTAACGATTGTCTCAATGTTACTGGCGATTGGTTTTGTCGCTGTCGGTATCGTTATTGTAGGTCGTGGCGAGTCAAGTGTTGGCAAGTTGATTGGCGCTGGCACCCTTACTGGGCTTGGCATTGCGGCCATGCATTATACAGGTATGGCCTCAATGCAGATGGACGCCACCATGTCGTATAATATACCATTGTTGATGACATCCATTGTGATTGCCATTGCCGCGGCTGTTGCGGCACTATGGTTGGCATTCAATCTACGTGGTACATTACAGCGTTTTGGTAGTGCATTCATTATGGGTCTGGCAGTTTGTGGAATGCATTATACGGGTATAGCCGCCATGGAAATGACGATGACGGGTCATGTGATGTCTACAGACTATACACATGCAAGTGCTATTTCTTCATCGATTATGATTTTTATTGGTTCAGCGTTTGTATTGAGCTTGCTATGGGTCATTGCTGCTAAGAATGCGCCCAAAAAAGCAACACTGGTATTTGGTGAGTAATTCCAAATGGCCTAATATTATTCAAGAATGCATATGATAAAAAAGGTTTTTAGATTGCTATCTAAAAACCTTTTTTGTGTCGGTTCAAATCATTTGCTTACTCAGTCATTTACTCAGCAACGTCTTCAATTTTGACACTTGTCATGATAGAGCGTACCTGGCAAGGCGTGATTTTCTCAATATTAGCGTCTAAGCTGGGTTTTTCTGTCAATCCTAACCAATAAGAAAAGCCGACTTGCGTTAAGTCTACACCGCTGTGGGCCGTGTAACCAATGCCGCCTGATGGGCGACTGTTGATCTCAAGCACACGGTGCTGACCGTCATCATCGGCCTTGGTTTGTACACTGACGATACCATCACAGCCAAAGGCTTTAATCAGTGGAATCACCACCTCCATGACAGACTGCTCATAACCCACGTGTTGAATCTTTCCGGTTTTATGGCGCGTGACGGCGGCCAGTACATCGCCATACTCACAGACCACATCGATAGAATACTCTTGCCCTGATAGATAAGGCATTAACAGCATTGGAATAGGGCGCTCATGTACCATCTGGCTGTTGGTATAGGCATTCACAAATTGGGCGGTATTGATTTTTTTCTCTTCAGTAAAGTATAAATGTTCAAAGCTGTCGTAAGCATTGCAGTCTACTTTACCAGAGTCCAGTCGCCAAAATCCTTGTGCAAAGATGCCAACGACAGGTTTCACACATAGAGGTTGGTCACCATGTTCGGCTAATAAAGCCTCAAGCTCAGCCGTATTATCAAAACGCCATGCGTCTGCTACTGGAATATTGTGAGTGTGACACTGCTGCATAAAAGCAAACTTGTCGTCGATTGATTCCAGTGCTGCCACGCTGGTTGCTCCCGTCAATAAACGAATACCAACGGCGTCAAATTTCTCACGGTGCGCTTCATAGTCGATACCATTGCGACCAGTCAGCAGTACTTTCACATTGTGCTGTTGCGCATGCTCTAATACGTACTGCCAGCGCGGCATAACAGGGTCGGTAATCGTCTGCGTATCACTGTCTATGATTGAGTTAGATGGCTCGTAATAAACCATATCCGCAAATTCAAAAATCTCAGGTCTGTCATGACGGTGTGAGGCAATGATATGAAAAGGGTCGTTAGATGTATCCTTTAAGTTTTGCAGGCTCTCCAGCATATCACGCTGGCTAGACTGACCTTCGGCTAACCAAGCAGCGACTGGTGTTGAGGGGACGCTTTTCTCAGCAAGGTTATTCATAATTCTCTCAGCGTTATCATCGGGTGTAGGGGAATGAGCAAGTCAACATCGCTATCACAAATATGGTAGTAATATCAGCAAAGGCATACGGTTCAACAGAACGTATTATATACAAATGGCACACGTTATAAATACCACTGATGAAATAGTCGCAAGGATTTGTAAGCGTTGTTTTAAGGCTTATATCACGTGTGTCTGGTTTAAAATTCTCGTAATATCCATGCTACTATATGACGATGGTCAGTATACCAATGACAACGACATAATCAATAATATAAAGGACGTACGATGAGTCAAACCCAACCCCAAAAACTGATTGCAGGTGCCAATGCGCCATTGCCAACTGACAATATTAGCATCCGTATCTTAAGCCAAAGTGCCATTGATTGTGCCGCTTATCGTTTGACGACCGACGGCAAAGTACGCGGTGATGGCGACATGATATTTTATGGGCAGACACGTAGCGACGATGGCAGCGTCAGCTTTCGCGGCCACGACAGCGATGGATTTTTTGATATCAATCTACCTGTGCAGCCTGCGAATATTGAGAAAATAGCCTTGGCGTTCTCTAGTGTGCAAACATTGGCGCAAGTGGGTGATGTGGATATTCAGGTATTACAAGGCAATCAAGTGTTAATGACGTGTCAGCTTAGTAGTGCTGGCCGCAACGAAAAGGCCATTATTTTGGCTGAATGTTATCGCAGGCAGGGCAGTTGGAAATTTAGATTTATTGCTCAAGGGTTCGAGGGAGGGTTAAAACCTTTGTCTGAGCACTTCGGGGTCGAAATCGCAGATGATGCACCCGCTCAAAACCAGAACCCACCGCAAAGTCAGCCTCAATCTATTAACACGCAGCGTCCAATCAATACTCAAAAAGCGGGTAGCACAACTCAAGCGAGCAGTCCGCCACCGATTCCTGCCAGCTCTTCGATTAATCTAAGCAAAATCACCTTAACCAAAAACCAATCTAGCATCAATCTCAAAAAACGGGATGATTTTGGCAAAATCTCAGTCAATCTAAACTGGAATCAAGGTCCAGAGAGTGATAAACCAACGCCTAAAAAAGGCTTGTTAGGCGACCTATTTAAGCAACATAAAGCGGGTGGTATCGATTTGGATGTTGGCGCGATGATTCATCTAAAAAATGGTGAAAAGACCCTTATTCAAGCATTGGGCAATCGCTTTGGTAGCTTGCAAACAGCGCCGTACGTTTGCTTACGTGCGGATGATAGAACGGGACAAGTCAGCGGCGGTGAGTGGCTCGATATCAATGGTCAGCAGTGGTCACAGATAGAAGAAGTGTTTATCTTTGCCTTTATTTATGAAGGCGCACCCAACTGGCAAAAAACCGATGGGGTCGTGACCATCCATGTGCCAGAGCAATCACCGATTGAGACACGTTTGACAGAAGGTGCTGGTAACCTACCGATGTGTGCCATTGCGCGTTTGGTCAATCAGCAAGGCAGTATCAATGTTGAACGTATCAATCAATATTTCAAAGGTCATCAAGAAATGGACAAAGCCTTTAATTGGGGATTTAGCTGGAAGCGTGGTAGTAAGTAGTAACGGCTGCAAGAAGATCGATTGGTACAAAAAAATAAGCCCTTCTATTATAGAAGGGCTTATTGCTGTTGAAGAGTATTCAACATTCAAAAATTTTCTAGAGTCAATTAAGCATGCGGCGTGATAGCAGGCATCAAGTCATGGAAGGTGCGGCCAGACGCGGTTTCGCCAATGGCATGCATTTTCCATTCATTGTTATGGCGGTAGACTTTTGCCATGACCATCGCCGTATGGCTGCCTTGTGCTGATAAATTGTAACGTGCCACTTCGCTGTTGTTATTGGCATTGACGATACGACAGAACGCATTTTCTACGGTCTCAAATGTCTGACCAGTAAAGCTGTTAACCGTAAAGACAAGTGATACAACATTAGCAGGTACTCTTGAGAGATCGACATTGATGACTTCATCATCGCCATCGCCATCACCCGTACGGTTATCACCAGTATGTACAATGCTGCCATCTTTTGATTTTAGCTGACTGAACCAAATAGCATCGACCGCTTGTTTATTGCTATCGAACATGATGCATGAGGCGTCTAAGTCAATCGAGTCGCCACCGCTACCGCCGCCGAATAATTTTCCTAAGAAGCCACCTTTTTTATCTTGCGGCCCTTGAGCAACATCCCAGCCTAGACCTAGTTTAACTTGAGTCAGCTCGCCACCAGCTTCTTTGCTAAGTGAGATTTTTTGACCTTTTTGAAGACTAACTGCCATGTGAGTATCCTTATAATAATTGTGAGTAAAACCGTTTAAAAATAACGCTAAAGAGTGTTGTAAATTGCGAAAGGTGTTATAAGATATTGTCTAAAAAGCCACCACCGCCGCCACGTCCACCTGAGCTACTACCTAGGACGCTTTGTATCCAACCTTGATAACTGTCACGATTGCGCGAGCAAATAATGACTTTGCCACTTCCTGAGAAGTTTAGAACCATACCTTCGCCACTAGTGACGGAGTTAATGATATTACTCATGATGCCTTTTTTCTTACTGGTTGAAACAGACAGTTTATACTCGAGATTCGAATCCCAACAAACCACATGTCCATTATCAATGATGACGTCTTTGCCTGGTGTCACATCAATCTCAAACAGCGAACCAAAACCAGATACCACGACCTGACCCTGTCCTTGAGTCTGCATGACCATAAAGCCGCCAGTATCGCCAAACACGGCACCACCAAGGTTACGTTGAATATTGGCTCTGATATCGACACCCGTTTGGGCCGCGACAAAAGCACCGTCACTCAACGTATATTGCTGAGCGCCGCAATCAATAATTTGCATATCACCGTCTAGCGTGGGTGCAAGCAAACAGTCACCTTCACCATCGACCGCTTCAATTTGTTGTTGAAAGAGTGATTCATCATTGGCAAAGCGGCGCATGAGTGACTGCATAAGCCCACCTTGTAGCTTACCTTTAAGCTCAAGATTGGACTCCATCATCACCATTGCATTAGCTTCACAATAGATTGAATCACCTTGTTTGAGATTACAATGCAAAAAAGGTTCAATAGTACCGATTAAACTGAATGTTGCGGCCATGGGTTGCAAATCCTTATTATAATATCTTTGAGAAGCGCTCTTAATGTGTGCGTGTGCTGTTATGTGCTAATGATAAGCCAATTAAACTTAAAGCCATCAAATGCGTTAAAAGGGCACACTTGATGGCTTATCGGCATCGCAATCAGACGTCTGATTGCGATGCTTGGCTTACTAGACATTTACGTTGGTTTCAACGTTAAACGTTTACACCATAAGAAGAGGCTAATGGCCCAAGACCACCGCTGAAGCCTTGACCGACGGCACGGAATTTCCAATCACCACTGTGACGATATAGCTCACCAAAAATCATCGCTGTTTCGGTGCTGCCATCTTCTGATAGGTCGTAACGAGCGATTTCAGTTTCGCCATTGTCGTTTACAACGCGGATGTAAGCATCACCAACTTGACCGAAGTTTTGGTTACGGGCTTGGCCTTCATAAATAATCGCGCAGATAGCAACTTTGCTAACGTCAGCTGGGATACTAGCAAGGTTGATTTTGATTTTTTCGTCATCGCCATCACCTTCGCCAGTACGGTTGTCACCAGTGTGCTCAACCGCGCCGTTGTCTGATTTTAAGTTATTGAAAAAGATAAAATCTTGGTCGTTACGGACGGTGCCTGCTTCATTGACCAAAAAGCCAATCGCATCTAAGTCAAACTCTTGACCGTCAGTGGCACGTGGATCCCAGCCTAGACCGACTGTGATGTTGGTTAAACCTGGCGCTTCTTTTGATAAGTTTACGTTGCCGCCTTTTGTTAAGCTAATAGCCATACAAATATCCTTGGAGTTAATAGTTAAGTGGATTGAATGATAAAAAATAAATTAAAAGTTGTACAGTGACTGATATATCGGGACAAATGGTAAAAAATCTACCTGTACGCTATACCCTGCATATCATTACGTTTTACTATACTAAGCGTTCGCTCACTAAGCAAGGCGTATTTTGTGCACTTACTATATGTTTCCTAAGAGACATAATGTCCCTGTATATCTGATACTTTTTAACAATCTTGGCAGTAATACTTAAGGTGTTGTTATCAAAAGTAAATTATCTATTACAGCTTGTAGGTTAGAACAGCTAAATAAAGGAGTGTTTCGCTAATAAGCACGCATTTGTCCAAAAAACAGCTTTAAAACGAAAACGGGCCATATCGATATATTTAATATGACCCGCAGTAAAACTTATCATATCTAAGGGTAAACATCGTCTTGAATAGCTCACCGATAAAAGCATGAGATGATAGTCTTTAATCGCCAAAAACCGACCAGCCAGTTTCTTGTACAAACAGCTCTAATGCTTTAGTCCCAAGCTTAGAGTTTCCTATGTGATCAAGCCCAGGCGACCAGACGGCGATAGAGCCTTCACCTGGTGCTATCGTTAAAATACCGCCGCCAACCCCACTTTTACCTGGTAGACCGACACGATAGGCAAACTCACCCGAGCCATCGTAATGACCACACATCATCATCAGTGAATTAATCCGTCGCGAGCGCTGCGCATTGATAACCCTAATACCTGTATGTTGATTGATACCATTTGACACTAAATAGAGACCAGCGCGGGCTAACTGTTGGCAGTTCATCGCAATCGAGCATTGATGAAAATACGTCCCCAATACTTTATCCACGTCATGTTTTAGACGACCAAAAGATTTCATAAAGTAGGCGAGCGATGCATTTCGATCTTTGTGAGCCATTTCGGATGCGGCCACTTTATGATCAAAACTGATCGAATCATCGTTTGCAATAAAACGAACAAATTGCAGTATCTCACCCAATGTCTCTTTTGGCTCATGTCCCATCATGATGGCATCTACCACTGCAATTGCACCTGCATTGATAAAAGGGTTACGTGGCCTGCCAGATTCATGCTCTAGCATCATGATTGAGTTAAAAGGGTCGCCAGATGGCTCGCGACCGACGTGTGTCCAGAGTGCGTTGCCCAACTTACCAAGACCGATGGTTAAGGTAAATACCTTAGAGATGCTTTGGATCGAAAATAGTGTACTCGCATTGCCAGCTGTATATACTTTGCCATCAGGGGTTGCGACGGCAATACCAAACTGGTTTGGGTCTACGTGCGCCAGTTGCGGAATGTAATCTGCCACTGTGCCACGATCGGTTTCATTTGCCATCTCTACAGCAATATCATCAAGAATTTTTTGTATGTGAATCATGTAGTCGTATTTTATGGTGTCATTAGAGGGTGGGGATTTTAACTGAATAAAGGATGATAGTAATCATGGAATTGCATTTTAATGATTGGTTATCTTAATTATTGGTCATTCTGATATACCGATGAATGCATCATATATTTAACATTTAACATTTAACATTTAACACTTTAGGCACGCTGTAAAAAAACAGGCCATATCAATTTTTTGATATGACCTGCTTAAATACATTACTAGATACAGCAGATGCTATATGAACGACATGCCTTAATTCAGACTTGCCTTTTCAGCCTTACGATAATTAAGTGATGCAATAAATGCCCAGCCAATGAAAGTAATACCAATCAGACCAGTGATGATTTCTGGTACGTGGAACTTCACCGACAACAGCATGATAATTGCCAATGCACCAATCGCATAATGCGCGCCATGCTCAAGATAGATAAACTCGTCAAGCGTACCTTTATCTACCAAGAAGATGGTCATAGAACGTACAAACATCGCACCAATGGCAAGACCTAGCATGATGACAATCACGTCGTTGGTAATGGCAAATGCTCCGATAACACCATCAAAACTGAATGAGGCGTCAAGGACTTCTAAGTATAAGAAACCGATGATACCGCCTTTCATGATAGCGCTAGTCGCTGCTGCACCCGAACCACTTTCTTCGTTTTCTAAATCTTCTTCAAGATCACCTTCGAGCATACCAGAGACAACCTGTACGCCAAGATAAACAAGAATGCCCCAAATACCGGCAATCAAGACAGCACCTGACTGCTCAGCACTGGCCCATGATACGGCAATCATCAAGACGATAAGCGCGACAAATACGCTCATAGCATCGACTTTGCCAAGCTTAGCCAAACGGCTTTCTAGCCAATCAAACCAATGGACTTCTTTTTCATCAAAGATGAAGTTCAAGAAAACCAACAGTAAGAAAATACCACCAAATGCTGAGATTTCAGCATGATGCGCCATTAATCTGGCTGAATATTCTGCTGGTTGATACAGAGCTAGATTGATGACTTCCATCATACCAAGATCAGCGGTAACCGCGACGATGACAATAGGGAAGACCAATCGCATACCGAATACCGCGATTAAAATACCAACCGTTAAAAATATCTTTTTCCAAAATTCATCCCAGCCCTTGAGGACTGAGGCATTGACCACCGCATTATCAAAAGATAATGAAATCTCCATGACGGCCAAAATAGCAGTAATGGATAGCGTGGTTATTAGTCCACCCATACCGCCATGTGAATATCCCCACCATGCCGCTATCGCTAAGGCAATGATCGTGAAGATAAAGTCTAAATAAAAATGTCTCATGACACATCCTGTCTGGTTGCGTAAAGCTAAGGTCTACCTAGTATAGGCATGAACCGCAAAAAAGTGGCTATGACTAACCACTTTTTATGCATAATTTTAAACGAAACGTAAAGCATTACTAGTCATTTGGCCATTAAAAATTGTGACTATTTGCAACGATGGCGGCTTTACATTTTGGACGTGATAACGGCGACTGATCGTAGACTAAATATCAGTAAAAAACGGTTTTAGATATCAACACCGTATTGCTGACACATCGCTTGCAAACCGCCTGAGTAGCCTTGACCAACCGCGCGGAATTTCCACTCGCCGTTGTGACGATAAACTTCACCAAACACCATTGCTGTCTCAACAGAGTAGTCTTCTGCTAGATCAAAACGCACAACTTCAGTGCCTGTTTCTTCATTAACAACACGGATAAAGGCGTTGGCCACTTGGCCAAAGTTTTGGCTGCGAGCTGCCGCATCATGAATGGTGACGGTGACAACGATTTTGTCCACATCGGCAGGTACTTGAGTCAGGTTCACTTTGACGACTTCATCATCACCGTCGCCTTCGCCAGTACGGTTATCACCAGTATGCTCCACAGCACCGTTGTCAGATTTGAGCTGGTTATAAAAGATAAAGTCATGGTCGCCGCGCACTTTACCTGCGCCACTTAGCAAAAATACGCTCGCATCAAGATCGAACTCTGCGCCAGAGGTAGCGCGCTCATCCCAGCCAAGACCAATCAATAGCTTGGTTAAGTTTGGGTCCGTTTTGGTTAGCGATAAGTTACCGCCTTTATTAAGTGATAAAGCCATGGTGCAATCCTTGTTGTTAGAGTAGGGAGAGGTGCAATATTAAAGCAATAGCTATGCGAAGAAGTATAACTAAGTGAGCAAAATCTATAATGGAATTAACATTATCAAAAAACCATCGCCGCAAAACTATTGCTTAATAACGCCCTATCATAACAACAAAAAATGACCCAATCAAAGCGGATTGGGTCATTGTTGTGTTTCATAAAAAATTGAGCGTAAAACTTAAAATTTAGCGGCTTATAGATGACTGTTTATATGATTAGTCATCTATAAGTGGTCATCTAAAAGCTGTCATTTAAAAGTTGTAATGACAGGCCTAAGATTATGGACTGTCGCTTAGAAACTTTGACGATGACGAATCTCAAAGCTTTGATGAATCGGTTTTTTGATATTAAAATCAAAACCAATGGTTTTTTGCGTAATCTCAACAATATCGTAGCGCTCGGTCAACTGCTCATCTAGCTCAAAGCGGGTAAAGTTGTTTGAGAAATACAACACACCGTCAGAGGTCAGGCGGTTCATCGCACGATTGATAAGAGCCGCATGGTCACGCTGTACATCAAAAGTACCTTGAAACTTTTTAGAGTTCGAAAAGGTCGGTGGATCAATGAAGATAATATCAAACTGCTCGGTATTGTCTTTAATCCATTCGAAGATATCGGCAGCAACGAACTGGTATTTATTGCGGCTAACGTCCAAACCGTTCAAGACAAAGTTTTGCTTGCCCCAATCTAAATAGTTCTGTGACAAATCAACACTGGTGACTTTTTTCGCGCCAGCCAATGCAGCGTGAACACTCGCC
Source organism: Psychrobacter sp. 5A.1 (assembly GCF_030407455.1). GTDB lineage: Bacteria > Pseudomonadota > Gammaproteobacteria > Pseudomonadales > Moraxellaceae > Psychrobacter. Next base: position 28,478 of record NZ_JASDDJ010000028.1, on the reverse strand, counting down.
GTACAAGTATAAGCAAATAAGTTCAATACCGCTTTGCCGCGGCTGTTGTCCTTGATTCGTGCACGCATGTTACGGTGATCGATGAACAGACCAGTATCAAGATAATCTGTAAAATTCACATATAGGTAAGCGCCGTCTTCGCGCGCAACATGAAACTTGCCACGTTTTTCTGTGGTGTTCTGCTTGCTGTATTGATCATTACCAGACTGGCGTGCACGCGTTTTGATAAAAATTTGTTCGCGGTTAATACCAAATACTTCACGGATACCCATCAATGCCAAGTTGAAGCGTTTTTTGGCAGTTTCAGGTGGGATAGTCTTTGGTGGTGCATATTCCTGCACATGAGCGTAGTCACCGTATAAATCGATCGCGACTTTAAAATCTGGCAAGTCAGCATCGTAGACACGTACATTACTCACGTTGTCTTTTTTCGCCAGCTTCTTCAATTTGGCGAGATTTTTTTGCAAACGGTTGATGAAGTCTTGTCCATCTTCTACTTCAATTTCACGCTTCTCAAAGCGACTCACGAGGTTGCCCGTTTGTCCTGCAATCAAGTTGCCATAGCGGAAATAAACGGTGATGGCACCATTGTGACAACGCAACGTTTTTGGTTCTTTGATCGGTAGTATGTCTACTTGCTCAACATGAGAGGCCAGTATGCCAAGCATCGGATTAATGCCGCTACCTGCAAAGCTATCTTGCAGAATAAGACCAATCGCTTGATATAACGGCTTGATCATTTCTTCATCACCCAAACGCTCACCATAAGGTGGGTTGGTGATGATAAGTGGATTGCTCAATCGTCCATCATCGACCAGTGGTTTCAGGATGGTGCCTAGTTGGTCAAGGGCACGAGTCTCAAGATCAAGCAGCGGTAATAAATCTTGTAGGCCTGCTGCAATCAGGTTTTTTTCTGTTGCCAAAATCGCACCACTATCGGCATCGAAGCCCAACATGAGCGGTAGGGTATCAGGCTGCTCATTGGCAATTTCTAAAGCGTCGCGGAAACGCGTCTGTGCATCATCGATCAGCTCTTGCCATAACGTCTCGTCATGATGCTGCCATTGATAAAAACCAAATTGATTGGCGGCTTTATCGATACCCACCGCATAATCACAATGCATAAGTAACGCTTCAATGATGAACGTTCCAGAACCACACATTGGATCGATTAAGGCATTATAGAAAGGTGCATTGCCCGCTTCGTTTTTCTTGTGCCAGCCTGCGCTATAGAGAAGGGCAGCCGCCAAGTTTTCTTTGAGTGGTGCCTCGGTCATCGCCACACGATAACCACGGCGATGTAGGCTGGTACCTGACAAATCTAAATACAGCTCAGCTTGCTTGTCATTCACGGTCGCAAAAATAGAAAAATCTGGGTTTTTGCTATCGACGTTAGGACGGCTGTCGTAAACTTCGTTAAACGTATCCGCAATCGCATCTTTAATACGTAGCATAGCAAACTGCTGGCTGACGGCAACGCGCTTGTCTACAGAGAGACGAATCGCAAACGTTTGTTCCAAGCTAAACTGCTCAGTCCAATTAACCGATTTTGCCAAACCATAAATTTGCTCAGCCACATCATATTCGGCATTGATGTTTTTGCGTTTGATGAGCATCAATACTCGAGAGGCCACGCGTGACCACAAGCAGATAGTGTACAAGTCACGTAAATCACCAGTCACGGCTAGACGGCCCGTGCTTTTGATTTCACTTGCAATACCAAAGCTTGTCAGCTCAGTTTGCAGTGGCGCCTCAAGCCCATCGGCACAGGTGATGATAAGATCAAGCGACAACTCTGGTGAGGCTGCTGTTAGAGATGCGGGCGCGGTTGTTTCGGTCATACGGATACCTGTGGGCTAAATTGATAAGTAATGCACATCATAAAATAAGATGTTTAACCAGCAATTTTAACATAATTTATGCCAGTATGGTTTAAAGCCATTAAGTTTAGGTGAGAGAGATCGTGCATTAAGATATAGAGCAATCGTAATCGTGAGGCTATCAGAAGGTTAAGCCGTTGGATAAAACAAGCCATCAACGTGCCAATCTAAGTGTTTAATAGCTATTTAACGTTTAATTTCTGTTTAAAGAATATAGGTAAAAGCAGGCCTGTTATTTGGTCTATACTGATGAGATGGAGACGTCAATCACAGTCATCGTTGCAGACAATCATCCGATTTTTTTGGAAGGGTTGAGGCTTTTGCTTGCTCGTGTGGAGTGGCTAAGTATCGTAGGCTATGCGACTGATGGCGATCAAACACGGCGTCTTATCGAACAGTATCAGCCAAATATCGTCTTAATGAATGTCACGATGTCTGGTATGAGTATCGAAAACCTCATTTTATCGGTTGAAAGACAATCATTGATTACACAGTTGATTGTGTTGACGACTATAAATGATGGCGCTAAAGCACGGCAGCTACTCAAGCTTGGATTGTCAGGTTACGTATTAAAAAACACCGCCTTTATAGATCTATTGACCATTATTAAGCAAGTTCACACAGGTCAAAAATTTATTTCTCCATCATTAATGGTGAGCCTACCTCCTGTCATAGTAAAAAGTAATAAACCTCAACTCACTGACCGTGAAATTGAAGTGTTAACCTGCGTTGTAAAAGGGGACAGCAACAAAAAAATTGCGGGTGATCTTGGTATTTCACAGCGTACCGTCTGCTTCCACATGAGCAATTGTCTCAGAAAGCTTGAAGTCTCTAATCGTACACATGCCATAGTACAAGCGGTCAGTTATGGGTTAATAGATATTGACTCAAAAGTATATGATTTAAAAAATGGTTGAGCTGTATTGATGAAACGGTAGAACTCAATTGGAGTCTAACGTAACAAATAAAAAACCCATCATAAAATGACAGGTTTTAAGTGCTTTAACATTAACTTCTTGAAGGCTTTCTGATTTTACAGTTTCTGATAAACGCCTCTTAAAGCGTTATTCACCTATTTTAAAACCTTTTTAAAGTTGCTCCTCTTTTTATCGGTACAGCTTTCATCGGTGTAGTATTAGCCTTAGGCTCTGACTTAATGCGGACAAGCTCTTTTTTGCCATTACTAATGATGAAGTGACCTGCTGAGCCAGATGATTTATTGCCTACTTGCCAATTGACATAGTATGAAGAAGATCCACATGTTTGTGGAAAGAATTTATTACCATCATTAAAGTAAGTCCCTACTTGCACTCGATACCAATTATTTGGCTTCATCGTATAACTAGACGAGGTATTACCATGATTTACTGGGTTAGTGATATGGAATGTGGTAAAAAACTCTTCAATCATAACTGACGGTGTGGATGGAGGTGTTGAAGCAATGCCACCTGGTCCATGATCAAAAACTCTCCATGTTGATATCAATGCATTTATAGGGGGCTGCATGCTATTGACATAGTTTAGGTAGTTTTGATTTTGATTATTAAACTGCGAGGTCGCTGAAAAATTAAGACGATATTTTGCATTTGATCCACCACCAGGCTGAAATACAGGCGTTAACTGACGAGCGATAGACTGCTCATTGATAGGTGGGCAGCAATTATCAACAGGTGCTGGAAGTACGATTACAGGAATATTAGGAAAACTTGGAACGGTGTCTTCGAACACCTCTCCACCGATTATTGGTCCAGTACCCCCATCGCCAGCACACCCTTTGATATTGACAAAAGCTTCATCAAAATTCATTGAATTATCCATCGCTATGACTAATGAATAAGTGTTACCTGCTTGTACTTGGCCAGTGTAAGACACCAAAGTCCAAGGGTCTGTTGAAGAGATACCACCTGGGAGAGTTACAGGGTTAGACTGGCCAACGATCGAACCACTAAATCCTGTTCCGTTACGCAAGGTGACAGCAGCGTTTCCTCCACTATTGTTTCTTGTAGAAAAGTATCCACCAAAAGTTGCTTCACCAGTACAGGATGATGTGAAAGTTTGATAAAAATCATTTTTCCCATTAGCAATATCAAGATAATGTCTAATAGTCCCTGACGCAGTGCCCGATGCATCACTCCGAGGGCCATCTCCCGTGGAATTAATGCCTTGGTTGGTTCTGATGACGTTTGAATCATCACCTGTTCCTAACACCCAAGGAGTAATAGGGTGACCTATATGGTTGCCAAACCCACTGGCAGGCGGATTTAGCTCAAAGCCTCCATTAATCAGTTGATTTGCAAATGCTCCCGTTGTCAATATTAAACTAGCACCAGCTATGCTCAAAGCTTGAGTAAGTCTTAATTTGATTTCCATGCGCAGAACTCCCTGTCAGTAATCAATTGATTATGCCCTTAGATATTTTGTTAAACCTATTCAACAGCCTATTAGTATCTGTTTGCAGCATAACAAGGATTTATCAAAGATGTACCTGTAGATATCTACAGGTATAGGAGCTGTATGTATAGCGTTAGAGGTATTTTAATAGCCTCAATTCATATTAATTAGGGCGTGTCCTCATTTTAAAAATGGTGATAAAAATGAGATAAATTGCAGTCAAACAAGGAAAATAGCGCAGATAATATCGAGATATTAGTCAGCTATTTGACGCCGTTTGGCAAGATTTAGCCATTTTTAACCCATTTAGATAACTATCGATTGAATTGAGGACACGCCCTAGTATCGTAACCCGTCACTATGAAAGTAAGGTATAAGAGGTGTTTTTAGGTGATGATATACAAGATAGGTCGAGTGTCGCTCAAAACAATGCATATTTAAATACCTTGAGCAGACTATTGAATGCGTATAAAATTTTATTACGCTAACAGAACAGCCATAAACGGTTAGTGATTTTATTTGATATTAAGGTTGGGTGGTGCTTTTAGGATGGATATGATTGTCTGGCATGACTCTTTGAGTCGTCGTGGCAAATGGTTTGGTCGCTATGGGATAGTCGACATCTTTTGGCATCAGCAAACGCATATGCGGATAAGGGGTTGAGATGTTTGCTGCATCGAAAGCGCGCTTAATAGCTTCTGTTAAGCCTTCTTTGATTTTTGGCATACGGGCAACCGCAGCCGGCTTTACCCAAAAACGCACGATAAAGAACACACCGTATTCACCAATCTCTGCCACGGTGGCGGAGGTTTCAGGACGGCTAAGTACCACCTCAGTGTCGGCAAGTACTTGCAAAATCTCTTTGCGGGCAGTGTCGATATCGTCTTCGAATGCGATACGCACACGAATATCAAAACGTATAAAGTTTTTGGAGGTCAAGTTGGTCACCTCGGATGAAGCGACATTAGCGTTTGGGATAATGACGGTGATGTTGTCTCGAGTCAAAATATGAGTGGTGCGTAAGGCGATAAGCACCACGCGTCCTTCGTTGTCATTGATATGAATCCAGTCCCCAACCTGAAAGGATTGCTCAAGTAAAATAGTGATACCTGCGATAAAATTGGCAAGGGTTGATTGAGCGGCAAAACCGACTGCTAACCCAACAATACCCAAACCTGCGACCAGCGATACGATGTCAAAGCCAAACTGCGCCATGACGCTGGCAAGTCCGAGTACCAATAGCAGTACAGATAGGATGTTTTGCAGTAGCTGTTCTATGGAAGCATTGAGACCGTAATGTTGCAGCACTCTATGAATGATTTGTCCTGATGAGGCCCACAGTACATAATAGATGCCAGCCCAAGTGCTTGCTTTTGCCGTGGCCTTAATGGTTGCGGGTTCAAAGTTTATCTGACTCATAATGGCAATCAGACTCGCTACAATCCAGACGTAGCGTAGGACTGAGCGAACGATTTTGGTACGGCGCTCATTCAGGCGAATTTTTGTTCTACTTTGCTTAACGATATAGATAGCGAGCCAATAAAAAAACCCCAATATTGCTAGCAATATTAGGATTTTGATGCCAGTACTCGCCAGCTCTACTGCTTGCGACGACCAATCAAGGGATTTTTTATCTACAGAGCCGCCAAGCGCAAGGTAGAGGCTAGTATGTAAGTCACGAATGATCTCTTTAAAAAAGTCGGTAACACTAGCGATTGGCATTTTTTCGTCCATGCAGGGTGTGTTTGTACAAAATGTGATGTATAAAATATCTGGTTATGAATTGTCTCAAGTCACCAAGGCAATCAAATAGGAGCAGCGCTTAAGATCAATTACTGCCAGTTTGAAAGCATTGCTGACTTGAGGAATTAGCTAAACGGCCTATTAAGAATTACTCTTTTGAGTATCTAGAGATTGGAAAGGTATCTCCATTTTATATTGAACATCACGTAGCGCCGTACGTAGCCCCTCTAGTATCGTTGGATGATAAAAAGGGGTGTCGAGCATGTCTTTAATACTCAAATCATTGGTAATCGCGGTGGCAAGTATATGACCGATATATTCAGCATCAGGGCCTACCATACTGGCACCTAGAATTTTATCGGTTTTTTTGCAGCCATAAATATGTAGTAAGCCGCAATTGACCCCCATCACACGGCTGCGCCCTTGGTTATCAAAGCTTACGCTACCGATCACAAATTCGAGTTCTGAATCTTTTTGAATCTCTGGTAGAGACATACCAATATTAACGATTTGCGGCGAGCAAAATACGATAGAAAAAGGAGTCGCAGGTGGGCGAATATAAGCCGCTTTTGTATTTTCACAGACCATATTACCAGCACTATAGCCTTCATCGCTAGCCACATGCAGCAAAGGAATATTAGCATTAGCATCACCAACGATATAGACGTTTAAGTCACCAATTTGACCTGTCTTTTTACTTAAATCTTTCGGGCGGTTCTTGTCGTCCAGCGCGACACCTAAGTTTTCAATGCCTAGCTGTTTGATATTATTACGGCGTCCTGTTGCGACCAGTACGTATTCACCTTGCCATTGTTTCGACTCGCCAGCACTGTCTTCATAGGCAACAAATGCAGTGATGCCTTTATTGCCTTCAGAAGCATGGTTTTCAGGCGCATTGTCTTCAGCAGACTTCGTGCCGACATCAGTGATTTTGCTTCCCAAATGCATGGTCAGTTCATGACTTAAGCAATCGATGGCTTTATTGTTGATGTCGTCGTCTTGAAGACCAGCAACTTGTTTGGCACGGTTCAGCAGCGTGACTTCTACACCTAAGCGTGTAAACGCCTGCGCAAGCTCTAAGCCAATGGCACCCGCTCCGATGACGGCCATGGTTTTTGGTAAGTCTTCAAGTTCAAAGACACTATCAGAGGTCAGCATGGTATCACCAAGCTTGTCCGCCCATCCATCAGGAATAAACGGCGAGCTACCTGTGGCGACAATGATTTGTTCGGCGTCAATGATTTCGTCATTGACCTCGATTAGCCCTTGTTTATTGATATGAGCACGACCGTCAATTTTTTTATGATCAGGCCAGCTGTCTACTTGCTTTTTAATGTAGCTGGCAAAGTGACTGCGTTCGTCACGTACACGCTCCATGACTCGTTTGCCGTCGATTTGTGCGGTCGCATGAATACCAAACTCAGCAGAATGATTGGCGTCGTGTGCGCGATCAGCCGCTGCAATTAGTAGCTTGCTAGGCATACAGCCAACCGCAATACAGGTCGTGGTCCAAAATCCTTCATTGATAATGACCACATCATCTTTGATTTTACTTGCTTGACGAAAAGCATTTTGGCCTGCGGTACCCGCGCCAATAATAGCGACAGATACTTTGCGTGTGACTTCTTTCGGCGTATCGTCAGTGGTCGTGCCAGATTGTTTATTCATATTATTCTCTAATAGCAGCAAGGTTATATTCAGTAATAGACTGAATGCTTGGCTTATATTTTTTATTCGGTTTTTATGGTTCTGTAATTATGGCGCCAAGATAGTTAGTAAACGACTGGTATAGTCTTTGGCTCGTAGGTTACGCTGTGCATGAGTCAGCTCGCTGTTTTTATTGAATACAAATGCCGAACGTACAAGACCGAGCGTAATTTTTCCGTACATGTTTTTTTCTTTGATAACGTCAAAATACTGGCATAGCTGTTCATCGGTATCACTGATGAGTGGAATCTGTAAGTCATATTTATCAATAAATTTTTCATGAGATGCCACACTATCGCGAGAGACGCCGACGATGTCATAGCCTAAGGCATCAAAATTATGAAGGTGCGAGGTGAATTCTGTCGCTTGCGTGGTGCAGCCTGGGGTGCTGTCTTTAGGATAAAAATACAGAATAAGCCCTTTATTAGTATTGGCGACCATTTCTTTTAAGTTAATCTCATCATGGATAAAGTTACCAGCAAGCTTGCGTACTATGGTTACTGGAAAATCAGGTAGGTGAATGGTTTCTGTCGTTGGCTTGGCCATTGTAAAATCCTTATTAGTTTTAATTGTGTGTATCAGCTGATTTGTGGTTCTATTTATCGTGTTCTTATTATAGGCAGATTAGTAGCAATAAATAATCAGTTTTACACTTTGCCCATTCATTGGCAACAAAAAAGACTGGCAATAGCCAGTCTTTTGTACATCAGATCATTATGAGTTAAGCAGGTTTTTGTGGCTTCTTCAAATCTAAGCCGACAGTACATTGCTGCAAGTCTTTTTGCATTGTCTTCACGTAAGGTAGGTTTGAAGGATCTTTTTTGTCTTGCGCGTAGCTTTCGATTTCCCACATTTGACCGATAGTCATATTGCTGCGAACACCAATGGTACAGCTACACAATTTGGTTGCGTTACTTTTGTCGGCGACTTTGTATTTGACTGCGCCGTTGACACATGAATTGATATTATTTTGCTTAATGTCAGTAGCGTTTGCTTGTGGCATGGCAAATAGGGCCGCTAGGGCTAGGGGTAATACTGGCAACAACTTCATAAATTTCCTCTTACAGGTAGCGTCAGTTTTTTAGATTTTGCTCAGTGCAAAGTCAACTCATCATGATATGAGTGACTGATCTCGTCATTTACATCTGTTGATAGATATAATCGTCCATACGATAGCAAGTATATTGATAAAAATACAATAACGGCGTGCTGTGTTAATGCAAGTGAATGTTGCGCGAATGTTGACAGAACTCATCACCTCACTCAACATCTAGCGTCAATGTATAGTTGGTTCAGTATAATTTGGATACGAGTAAGGCGAGTAAGAGTACTACAAATAGTAGACTGAGCGAGCCTAACACCGTATCTGATTTGTATAGGGCTTGACTATAGTCTATTAAGATTGGTAATGAGTAGGGTCGGTTACGCCAGCTTGGGCAAAGCCCTGACGACGTAATGCACAGCTGTCACAAATACCACAAGCAAGACCATTGGCATCTGCACGATAACAAGAAATCGTCTGCCCGTAATCGACCCCCAATGTTAGCCCAAGCTCAATAGTTTGAGCTTTAGACAACTGTTGCAATGGCGTTTGAATCGACAAGCGATGACCTGTGACCCCAGCTTTTGTGGCGAGGTTGGCCATATGTTCAAAGGCAGCTATGTACTCTGGGCGGCAGTCAGGATAACCAGAATAATCAACTGAGCTGACACCGATAACGATATGATTGGCGTCAGCGACTTCGGCGACTGCCAACGCATACGATAAAAATATGGTGTTGCGCGCAGGCACATAAGTATTTGGGATAGCATCGTTGTCGATTTCATCGCGTTTTTTGTTAGGGAATTTGTCCGTATCACCGTCTGGTACGATCATACTGTGATCGGTTAGCGAGGAACCACCCAGTTGAGCGATATCGATGTCGATGACTCTATGATTGACCCCTGCTGTGTCAGCGATGGTTTTTGCGGCGACAAGCTCACTATTGTGACGTTGACCATAATTAAAGCTGACTGCCGTCACCGATGCATAGCGTGATTTTGCCCAATATAAGCAAGTCACCGAATCGAGCCCGCCTGATAAGAGGACGACAGCGTTTTGGCTTTTGGTAAGGGCAGCTAAGTCAGCATCGGATGCTTGATTGGGAGTATTTTGCAAAGTAAGGTTAGTCATAGTGGTATCTATTATTGGTTTACGAAAACGGCTATTTTAGCAAAAATACGTCTATTACATAACCACGAAGCGACCAATCACGCGTCACTAAGGCGACAAAGTCACTCTAAACCGCGTTGTAATAAAAATAAAGTCTGCATTCCTGTCATCTTTTCAATCTGTTAGCAATATTTGTTATAATCGCAGCTTTTAAAGCATCCGTCACGCGACCTCAGTGACAATGCTTCAAAAGCTTTATCGCAAATCACTTTATAGTAAAATCACCCTTATAAAGATATTGAGTAACTTATGACCGCAGCGACTTTATTTACCCCAAACATTCCTTCTCAAGCTGACGATGTGTCTGATAAATCTGGCTTTGCTGGCCATGCTTTGGACACTGACACTGAGAGTAGACAATACGATGGCGTCGCTGAAGAGGGTGGCGATGAGGATACGGTTGCTGAGACATTTGCCAATTCGAAATCACCTACCGAATCAGCATACTTTCGTAAACTACAAAAAAAGCTACGCCGCCAAGTCTCTTGGGCGATTCGTGATTTTAATATGATCGAAGATGGCGATGTGGTGATGGTCTGTGTGTCAGGTGGTAAAGACAGCTATACCTTACTTGATATTTTATTGCTATTAAAGCGTATTGCACCGATAAACTTTGATATCGTCGCGGTCAATCTCGACCAAAAACAGCCTGGTTATCCCGAAGATATTTTGCCTGCATATCTGAACGAGCAGGGCGTTGCTCACTATATTTTAGAAAAAGATACGTATAGTATTGTCAAAAGCGTGGTACCAGAAGGTAAGACTTACTGCTCAGCGTGCTCCCGTCTGCGTCGCGGTTCGTTATATGGCTTTGCCAAGCAAATTGGTGCGACTAAGATTGCCCTCGGTCATCATCGTGATGATATGCTTGCAACCTTTTTCTTAAACCTATTCCATGGCGGCACGCTCAAATCGATGCCGCCTAAACTGCTGAGCGATGACAAGCAAAACATGCTGATTCGTCCATTGGCTTATGTCGAAGAAAAAGACATCATTGAATACGCCACATTAAAGGAATTCCCAATCATTCCTTGTAACCTATGTGGCAGTCAGACCAATCTACAACGCGCCATCATCAATGATATGCTACGCGAATGGGATGACGCTCATCCACAGCGTTTGGCCTCTATTTTCAAAGCCATGCAAAATGTCGCACCATCACAATTAGCCGACCGTGAGTTGTTTGACTTTGAAACACTCAGCCTTGATCGCGATAACGATGAGCGCTTATTTGAAGGTGATAATATTCAAGCAGGGCAGACGGATAGTTTGGCTGAAATTGGTTTACCTGTATCGCCAAGGACGCAAACATTCAATCCTAAGTTTGCTAGTGACAACTCTTATTCAACAGAAACGGATGAAGCCACGCAAAATGAGCGTAAAGCACAGAAAATTCCAACGATTAACCCTGTGATTTAGTAGTTTATGGGTTAAGGCTATATTAATTAAATAGTACCTATTAATTAGTAGAATATTAAATAGCTCAAAAAAACCAGCCGATCTCTGACGAGTGGCTGGTTTTTTTATGTCTGGATGCTATTAACAGCATTAACTTTTAGCAAAAACTGGTAGTGGGTCAAAGCTGACCTTTGAACGAGGCAGTTTTGCGACATCTTGCATACGCCAATCATCTTTACCGTCGTTGCTAACCTGTAGGTAATACTTGGCTTTCACAGGATCAATATCGACTTGTGCACTGTATTTATTGCCCTCAACATGCTTAAGGACAACATCGCGGTCTTTTTTGATATCCGTTGCATGAGAAATAGAAAGTTCCAACGTATCAGGATAGGTAAGTGGTGTACCGTTTAGCAGCTTGCCTGACTGGACGCTTTGCTCGGGGTAATTGAGATAGAATACAATATCGCCATTGTCTGCAAATTGCATTTGTCCATGCAAGTCCAAATCATACGTGAGCTTGTCACGAGACACATCATGATAAAGCGTCTTGCCATCCATGTACCAGTCGTCACGCACCACGCTATCGCGTATCTGGTAAGAGTAATAAACAAACCAAATACAAGCGATCACGACCGCCGCTGGCATGCCAATCACAAAGATAACGACCATGTAGTTTTTGTACCATGGCTGAGTATCTTGATGTTTAAAATTCGGTGCTGGAGTAGACATAAAATACCTATGCATCAGATACGTATTCAACAGATATCTGTTTATCAGACATCTACAAATGGTATCAACGGATAATTTGACGGCTAAGCGCTGCCAGTTTAATGATAAATGGTTCATTCGGTAGTCAAAGGCTACCGAATGAACTGCAGGAAAGCAAATAAAAGGTGTGCTATTGATCGATCAGTCTATTGACCTTGAGTCGTAAAGACGTTTTGTTTATTGACCTTATACTTACCGTTTTCACTGCTCACGTTTAGAGTCACAGGTGTTTGGCCAAACTCGATCACATCAGGATCACCATAAATACTCACTGGCATATCAAAGCTTTCGCCTGCTTCTAGTGGCACATCGTTAAAACGCAGCTCTAAACTCAGTCCCTCTTGCGGTGCAAGCGTTATCGTGTAGGTATGAGCATCCTGCGTTTTATTGGTTAATTTGACGATATAGCTGTTTTCGATCATGCCTTGATTGTTGATCGATGACAACTGATTACGGTCACGGCGAATATCAATCTCTAGTGGCACGCGATCGGTTAATGCATATATAACGCCGCCGCATAGTACGGCCAATAACGCTAAATAAGCAAATAATCGTGGACGGAGTAATCGGCTAGGTTCTTTTTCTGCCAGCTGCCGCTCGGTCGTATAACGAATGAGGCCACGTGAGTAACCGACCTTGTCCATCACTTCATTACAGGCATCAATACAAGCCGCACACTGAATACAGCCAACTTGCAAACCATCACGAATATCGATACCAGTCGGGCAGACCTGCACACACATTGTACATTCAATACAGTCACCTAAATGCTCTGGATTTGTGCCTTTTTTACGGGCACCGCGAGGCTCACCGCGTTCATAATCATAGGAGACAATCAGCGTATCTTTATCAAACATCACACTCTGAAAGCGGCCATAAGGGCAGATTTGAATACACATTTGCTCACGCATGTAGCCTGCATTGGCATAAGTGGCAAAGGTAAAAATAAACATCGATACCCAAACCCATGTAGGCCAGTCAGGGAAAGGAATCAACCCCACCGATTGCCAGCTATGATATAGAGAATCTGTCCCCGCCACATAACTGACAAAGGTCGCTGCGGTAATCACAGAAAGCAAAAACCAAATTGAATAAACAACCGAACGCTTGAATACTTTGGTCGCACTTAATGGTGCTTTATCAAACTTGATACGCTTATTACGATCGCCAATCACCCACTTTTCAACATACTGGTATAGATGCGTCCAAATAGTCTGTGGACAAGCATAACCACACCAAACTCGACCTGCATACACGGTCACCATAAACAATGTAAACGCGGCAATGATGGCAAATGCAGCAATAAAGTAAAAATCTTGCGTCAAAAACGTCATGCCAAAAATATAGTAGTGCTGTGATGGCACATCAAACCATATCGCTTGTCTATCATTATAGCGCAGCCATGGCAAAAGTAAAAAAGCCGCCAAAAGGGCATACATCGTGATGACACGAATATTTTGATAAAAACCTGTGACAAACCTCGGATGCACACGATGCTTGGTCGCATCAAGATCAATCTGTTGTACAGGGATTTTATTGGGTTGTTGTGCTGACATAAACGAGCCTCTTTAAAAAAAGAATCAGTCTGCTGGCATGATGAACAAACACCTCTAATGCTGAGGTATGTGAGTGTATGATGTTATCAATGTCAGTAAATAGTGGATAAAATTTTGAATAAAAAATATTCTAATCCACTTACCAAATGATCGATTGTAAATATAGTCGGTTCACGATAATTTAGATACAAAGAAGGGGTGTGAAAGCACTACAAATAGTAGACTGCGCAAGCCTGACACCGTATCCGATTTATATGGAATTGACTATAGCTTCATGAGATTGAGTCAGGACTATATAAAGCCATGACCGATAGACTATTTTAAAAAATAGCTATTCTAGCATTCCCCCTACTAATAATGGGGTAATAAACATGAAAAGCAATGAATATATTAGAACGATTTCTAGGGTCTATGGCCACTTATCCTTGCCATTTCTAAATGAAAATCAATACCAATATATGAAAAAGGGAGAACTGTTATTACAGTTCTCCCTTTATTAAATCTCGTCCATAGACAGTATAGTAACAGCGTCTTAGTTAGCCGTCACTTCTTCGGTTGCTACAGGCTGAGCTGTCGCCGTAACCGCTGATACTGAGGGTGCTTTACTTGTTTTATCTGATAGTGAGTAGATATAAGCAGCAAGTAGCATAATACGCTCATTACCTAGCTTAGTTTCCCACTGAGGCATAACACCAGCACGGCCATAACGCAATGTATTACGTACAGTCTCACGCTCACCGCCATACAACCAGATATTGTCAGTCAAGTTCGGTGCACCTGCTGAAATCATACCTTTACCGCTTTCAGAGTGACATAAGGCACACTGCTGCTTAAAGATAGCTTCGCCTTGATTAACCAAAGTTTGATCAAGCTCACCGTTACTCTCACTACCGTTGTTTGCAGATAGTGACAATACATACTCAGATGCTGCACGCACACCGTCTTCACCGATCTGATCGCGCCATGCAGGCATACCGCCGATACGACCATTATGTAGCGTGGTCAAGATATTGCCCGCTTCGCCGCCATATAACCAATCATTATCAGTTAGGTTAGGGTAGCCTGTCGCACCTTTCGCATTAGAGCCATGACATACAGCACAGTTCTGTAAGAACAAACGGCTACCAACTTTTAAAGCATTTGGGTTTTCAGACAGTTTTTCAACGTAAGGAGCAAGTTCTGTCACTTTTTCGTCGATTTGAGTCTGTAGATCTGCTGGTGGTTTTTCACTACGACGCATGGTTGCTTGTAATTCGTTCAACGACCCCAATGTTGCCGTCGCGCCCACAGCATCTGCTTTTACCAAAATGCTTTTTTCAAAGTTATCTGTAAATATTTTATTATTACTTTCAAGCTCACTGAATAGCTCGTTTTTAGAGGTCCAAGGTACAGTCTCACCGTCAACTTCTACGGTGGCGATACCTTGCCAGTGTGCTGGAAACATCGCTGGAAAAAATACCCAGTACGCGACACCCCAAACGATTGAGCCAAAAAATATCACCAACCACCATTTAGGAAGTGGTTTGTCGTATTCTCGGATACCATCATATTCATGACCAGTCGTACCGTCTTCTTCAACGTCTGGTTTGTACTTTAATACAAACAGTAGAACGCCAAGAATGAAAAGCCAGCAGCCGAAACTGATTAGCGTGATCCAAGAACTCCAAAAAAATGTCATCATTTATCCTTATTGCGCTGCTCTTCAGACAGAGATTTTATATCCTCGTCATCAAGCGCAAGTTGTGCATCTTCTTCGAAGCGTTTTTTGTTTTTTGGCGAATACGCCCACCATGCAACACCTACAAAGGCAATAAAGGCAGAAACGGTCGCAATTGTTTGTAATTCACCAATACCCATTAGCGCTGTCCTTCCATTGCGGTACCTAACTGCTGTAGATAGGCGACCAAAGCATCAAGCTCGGTAGCACCAAGCACAGCATCTGGAGCACCTTCAATGTCTTCTTCAGTATAAGGAACACCGAAGCGATCGCGGAATAGACGCATTTTAGCTTGAATGTTTTCACCATCCACTTCATTCTCAGCAAGCCAAGGGAAACCTGGCATCACTGATTCAGGCACAAGTGAACGTGGCGCAATCAAATGCTGCTTTTGCCAATCTTCAGAATAACGGCCACCAACACGTGCTAAATCTGGTCCAGTACGCTTCGATCCCCATAAGAATGGGTGATCCCACGTTGACTCAGCGGCACGTGAATAGGGTCCATAACGTTCAACTTCTGCACGTAGTGGGCGAACCATTTGAGTATGACAAACGTGACATCCTTCACGAATATAAATATCACGACCTTCAAATTCAAGCGCTGTCCAAGGCTCCATGGCAGGAAGAGGCGCATTCACGCCGCCTTCTTCAGGACCCTTGTTGTCATAGATCAATGGTACGATTTCAACTAGTGTTGCAAAACTAATAGCAATAACGATACCAATGACTAACAAGCCTGTATTTTTTTCAATAATTTCATGCGGTGAACCAGCCATGATCGCTCCTTATACGTTAGCTGTCGAAGGTTTTTCGACACTAGGTTCATGATCCGTTGGATCAGCGACATCTACAGGCTTACCTTCTGGCATTTTGAGTGTTTTATAGCAGTTATAAGCCATTACAAACATACCCGACACATATAAGAAGCCACCAAAAGCACGACCAATATATGGGAAATGCGAGAATTCAACAGTATCAACGAAGCTATATACCAAAGTACCGTCTGGGTTAGTCGCAAGCCACATCATGCCTTGGCCAATACCTGAGATCCACATAGACACGATATAGAAAATCGTTCCCGCAGTCGCCAGCCAGAAATGCGTGGTGATTAAGCTGATAGAGTACATCTTCGGTTTGTTATAGATACGTGGTAACAGTACATATAGCGAACCAATCGTAATCATACCAACCCAGCCAAGCGCGCCTGAGTGTACATGACCAACTGTCCAGTCAGTGTTATGCGATAGTGCATTCACTGTCTTGATAGACATCATTGGGCCTTCAAACGTCGACATCGCGTAGAACGACAATGCCACAATCATAAAGCGAATGATCGGATCGGTACGTAACTTATCCCAACTACCTGATAGCGTTAACACACCGTTGATCATACCACCCCAAGATGGTGCGAATAGGATGATTGAGAATACCATTGCCAATGACTGCGTCCAATCTGGAAGCGCTGAATAATGTAAATGGTGACCACCAGCCCACATATATGAAGCAATCAATGCCCAAAAGTGAACGATAGACAAACGATAAGAGTAGATAGGACGGCCAATCTGTACTGGAACGAAGTAATACATCATTCCAAGGAAAGCTGCCGTTAAGTAAAAACCTACCGCATTATGCCCGTACCACCACTGCACCATCGCATCAGTTGCACCGCCAAATAGCGAATAAGATTTGAACGCGCTAACTGGAATGGCCATGCTGTTTACGATGTGTAGTAATGCAATCGTAATGATGAAAGCGGCAAAGAACCAGTTGGCCACATAGATATGTGAGGTTTTACGTTTGATGAGCGTGCCAAAAAAGACGATGGCATAAGAAATCCATACCAAAGCGATTAGAATATCAATCGGCCACTCAAGCTCAGCGTATTCTTTTGTCGAGGTCAAACCTAGAGGAAGGGTAATAACGGCGGATACGATAACCGCTTGCCAACCCCAAAAGGTAAACCAAGCCAAGTATGGCGCAAATAAGCGCGTTTTACAGGTACGCTGAACGATGTAATACGACGTTGCGAACAGGGCAGAGCCACCGAACGCAAAAATGACCGCATTGGTATGTAGCGGTCTTAAACGACTAAAGGTCAGCCATGGAATGTCAAAGTTGAGTGCTGGCCATGCTAACTGTGAAGCAATGAACACACCAAGACTCATGCCGACGATGCCCCAAACGACAGCCATGATCGTAAAAAATCTTACGACAGTAATTTCGTACTCACGGTCAACTGGGGCGACTGCTGTGTTTTGTAAACTCATTGGATGATTCCTTTACAGCCCGAATTATCAACAGAATTAACCAACAATCCGTGCTATCTGTATCATAAGTACTTATAAATCCATACTTATCATAGTGACGGCACCTATTGTTTTTTGACTTACTTAGCGCAATGATGTCATTAACTATCGATTTAGGTCCTTGTTTTATATCAGTTGATACTAATAAATAAAAATAGGCACGTTATGTACCTTACTCAAGGTCGCTCGATAGTAGGATTGTTAATAGATCATCAAGGTAAATAAGAAGACGCGCCGTTTTTGAGCATCAAACATCTCATAAGGCTAAATATGTATCTTAATTATTACGAAAAAACCTGTACTAATGAAGATAGATACCCATATCTATAGGGCTATTAAAAAGCATTGACCATAGATGTATGCTAGCGGCAGCTGACAAAAAACATGATTATGTAATATTTGGTTAAAACTCCCGACTCTGTTTAAGGGTATTGTAACGCAATCCTAATTAAATATCATCAGAACTCTGCGCCAAAATACAAACTCTTTGGTATAAATGTTAGCGAGCAACTTATTATTGCCGTGCTACCCGTCTATCTTATACACAATTTTGTCACTATTCTAGATGCGGCTTTCAGTGAAATGAGAGGAAGTGGCGCGGAGTATGAGCGTAGGCTGGCAAAGAAGTTTTGTAACAACACCCTTGCTCGCCATGTAAATAGGTTTTACTTCTTATCAAGTCGCCCTTTATAATGAGGCTGAACATCATTGATGGCTATGTCTTTTATACGGCTATTGATAGCAAGCATTTTAATAATTCTAAAAGTTAGGCCAACAGGTTTTCTTAGCAGTATTGGCCCAACAGAATATCAATTAAGGATAATATAATATGGCAGTTTTTTTGACAGACGAATGGTTTGAGCAAGTAGAAAACATGGGCAATGAAGCGGGTGAGTTAAACTTACCACCAGTACTTGCCAATATGGTTGTCAATCTAAAAGTGGCTGAAGCTGATAAAACTATCGAAGCCAATTTTGCAAATGGTTTGCTGCATCGCGGCTTAAACGATAATGCAACGACGACGCTGCTATTAGATCGCGATATCCTACAGTCTATCATTACTGATTTTGATACCAATCAAATCATGGGTGCGTTTATGAGTGGCAAAATTCGCGTCGAAGGCGATATGTCACAGCTAATGGCCGTACAGACTGCACGTCCAAGCGCAGAGCAAAAAGAGTTATACACTCGCATCAAATCAATGACGACGATGGCTTAATCGTATATTTATACGATTTTTACGTTACGTTTTTGGGTTGTAAGAATCCATAAGACATAAAAAAGCCCCTAATTCATATTAGGGGCTTTTTTATTGCGCAATCAAATAGGCATAATAAAGCTATAGACAATCTTTCGAACAGCCTAGCTAGCTTTTGATTGCTGCGTCGCATTTGATTGGTTTTCTTTGTATATTGCTGCTTGTAGCCACACGTTTGCTTGGACGTAGTCATGTACTTTAATACTATTAGTTTCAGTAGTATTAAGCGCACCAATACGCACGACGAAAGGATCTGCATCTTGCTCACGTAGCGTTACCACATCAAACAATATAATGGACTTACCATTGAATACGGTTTCTTGTTTACCAAGCACTTGACCTTGACACCAAGCTTCATCTTCTTGTCCTAGTGTATCGCCAAACAAGTAAGCACACATATGACCCAAGTTGATTTCGACAGGTGCCATCTGCTCTTTGGTTTCAGGTTTCCATTCACTGATTTGCGCTTGCAAGTCGTCTGGAATTTTTCCGTCATTTGCCGCGACGATATCGTTAAAGGCACGGTGATAGCGAATTGACTCTTGGTCTTCGACCATGATTACTTCGTTCTGTTCGCTTAACTTGATTTCGTGTGCCCATGCGCTAAAGTTTACATAATAAGACGTGTCGCGTTGATATAGGTGGCGATTGGTCGTATAGAGCTGATCAAATGCATAAATGATACTGCCATCAGCGGTACGGAAGCGTAAAACAGCATCATGTGAGTTGTCATTGGCGATGATGCGCTCAATTTTACAGTTCAACCCATAAGGACTGTCCACACAAGGATAGGCATTGATAAAGCATTCAGGCTTGCCTTCTTTCATCGCAAGCACTTGATTGATATGACAGGGTTGATCTTCTGACAAAAGCAAGCAGCTGTCTTGCGCAGTGATGTTGCTATTGAGGCCTTTGGGCATTGCTGCGACTTCGATCATCTTCTGTAGCCATTCTGGTACATCATGGCTCATATCGTCGGTCAGGATACGCCAGTGATCGCCATGACCTGCGGACTGCTCATCGGTCAATGTGATCTTGGTAGGAGATTGAATGTTTTTATATTGGTAATTTATGGTCATGAAAATACTCAAAATTAAGTCAGCGTGAGGGGTATATCTAATACTGTGTTTGCTGATATACCATTCAATACTTGAAAGAATTGGCTTATGATGGTCAGCGATAGTGTCAGTACAGAGTGAACAAACCTCAATGAGGGGTTAATGACAATTGTCTTTAGCATATAATATATAGGTATTGGTACAGCTAATAGCAAGCCCCCTATAAAAAATAATAACAAAACCCAGTTTTTTGGTAAAAAATACTCTCAGTTGTTGCTAATGACTGGCACATATCAGTGAGTTTGTGTCAAACTAGCTCCCTTTTGACAGCTGTTATTGGCTCGTCTGACACCCTGTTTTTGTGTTTGATTTATATGTGAGCAGTAGCAACTGTGTGATGCATTTGCTACTGCTCGTTATGCAACCTATATAAAGTCGCACGTAGATAAGATAAAGAGTTTGAATATGTTTCGTCCTTTAGCGTTATTTATCGGCTTACGATACACCCGAGCAGAGCGCAGTAATGGCTTTATCTCCTTTATATCACTCATTTCAATGATTGGTCTGACTCTGGGGGTTGCCGTATTGATTACGGTGCTATCGGTTATGAATGGTTTTGACCGTGAACTAAAAACCCGTATTTTGGGAATGGTGCCGCAGGCTACCGTGGTCTCAAGTGAAATTATTGGTGATTGGAAGCAGTTGGCCGATAAAATCAAAGAAGATCCAGAAGTGGCTGCTGTGGCACCCTTTATCCAGTTGCAAGGGATGCTGACATCAAACGGTCAGGTCGCAGGTATTATGGTGACAGGCGTCGAGCCTGAGTACGAAAAAAATGTTTCAATCATTAACGATCATATGGTTGAAGGCAGCATCGATACCTTGCAAAGTGGTGACTTCAGTATCGTATTGGGCGAGGAGATGGTGCAATCTTTGGGCTTGCAGATAGGGGATAAAGTGACGCTAGTATTGCCAGAAGCGTCGCCATCACCAGCTGGCGTGATACCGCGATTTAAGCGTTTCACCTTGACAGGCATATTCACCATTAGCCCAGAAGTGGACAGTCTGATGGCGTTCATTCCAATGGGGGACGCAGCAAAACTGTTACGTTTGCCAGAGGGTGCGCAGGGCGTACGCATGAAGCTTAACGATATATTTACGGCGCCAATTGCCTCACAAAAGGCAGCTGCGATCGCACCTGAGAGACTGTATCCGAATGACTGGACGCAGACACATGGTAATCTATTTGGGGCGATTCAAATGGAAAAAGCCATGGTCGGGTTATTACTATTTTTGATTATCTTGGTTGCTGCTTTTAATATTGTCTCAAGTCTGGTCATGTTGGTTACTGATAAAAAAGCAGATATTGCGATTTTAAAAACCTTTGGCGCGTCTCCTCGTTTGATTACTCAGGTCTTTATGGTTCAGGGTGTGGTCATCGGTGTGATCGGTACTATCGCTGGTACGATACTGGGCGTGATATTTGCGCTCACGGTCAGTGATATTTTAGGCTTTATTAACCAAGCCTTTGGCCTGAACTTGTTTGATGCTTATTTTGTCAATTACTTGCCATCACAGTTGCGTTTGCTAGATGTGTTATTAATCACAGGTGCATCGTTTGTACTGAGCTTTTTGGCAACGATTTATCCAGCACGTCGAGCGGCGAAGATTCAGCCTGCTCAAACGTTACGCTATGAGTAATCCAAACATATCAATACCGAAATAAATAAAATAAAGGAAGCGTTATGTCTGCCATTTTAGAGGCGACCAATATCAATAAGATATATGATGAAGGCGCGGTCAGTACGCAAGTATTGACGGGCCTTGATCTGACAGTTCATGCGGGTGAGCGCATCGCTATCGTTGGAACCAGTGGGTCAGGAAAAAGCACCTTGCTACATTTGCTGGGTGGCCTCGATACGCCAACCAGCGGTGAGGTCTGGTTACATGGTCAGCTATTGAACAGTATGAATGAGACTGAACGCGGTGCAATGCGTAATAAGCACTTGGGTTTTATCTACCAGTTTCACCATTTGTTGGCCGAGTTTACCGCCGTTGAAAACGTTGCCATGCCGTTACTGATGCGTCCAAAAGTATCGACGACTGAAGCACGTCAACAAGCGATTGATATTTTAGAAAGTGTCGGTCTAGAGCATCGTCTGATGCATAGACCTGGTGAGTTATCAGGTGGTGAGCGGCAGCGAGTAGCGATTGCGCGTGCATTAGTCACTAAGCCGTCGCTTATTTTGGCAGATGAGCCAACGGGTAACTTGGATTACGACAATGCGCAAAGCGTCTTTGGACTGTTGTCAGAATTACAAAGCACCATGCAAACGGCGCTACTTATGGTGACCCATGATCGCAATTTGGCGGCCCTTGCTGACCGTCAGTTGTTGCTACGTAATGGTCATTGGGAACAGTATTAAGAGTGTTAAGTATGAGGTCAAAGAGCTGCCTGAAACGCCTTAATATTGGCGCTTGTCATGGCTGTTATGTTGAAGACTTATAGTTGTGCTATTAAAAATAACATCGTAGAAGTAAATGACTAAGCGGTTGCCAGCCAGCCGCGGTGGCTATTTTATAAGGATGCGTATAATGAATAAAGACGACAACCCAATTGCCGCTTTTGGCAGTGCTGAAGAAGGCAATGAGCCACTAAAACCCTATATCGATCCAAGCTTGTTTGAGACTCTAGATAGACAGGCGCAAACGGATTTGCTGACATCCGTGTTTGACGCGATCACTTTGGCTGGGGTGGATTACGATTTAAAGGTTCAGGACAGTGCGACAGGCAAACGCTATACATTGCTCAAAAATGAAGAAGTCCTTGAGATCGTACCGATGGACAGCCATTTTTCCGACAAGATTTTGGCCGCTATAGATAAAAATAAAGAAGAATGAACGGTATCAATTGACCAACCAAGCTTTTGATTAACTCAGTCTTTGACCAACTAAATCTTGATGCTGTTTAAGAAAGTAAAACCGCATCAAGGTTTGGTTGATTTGTCAGAAGGTTTTTGCTGGCGTTTTTGCCAGCTGACGACGGTTTTATAACGCCAAATGGCCTTAAAGGCCAGTCCGCAAATAATACTGGTCACAACCGCTAAGATCGTCAGTCCTATACAAAATGCGGCCAGGGATACCGTCCCGCGATAAGTAATGAACGGGTTGGCACCATCTGATAACGCCCACAAGCTAAAATCCGCAATCATTCTGCCAATAAATCGCAAACTGATCATGGGTACATCAATAATTTCTGCACCGATATAATACCCAGCATAAAAGATAGGCAGGCTGGTTAGTGGGTTGGTAATCCATGTCAAACCAAGTGCCATAGGGACATTGGCTCGAAAAATAAGCGAGCCAATTAGCGCCAGTAACATCTGTCCTGGCAGTGGAAAAAAAGCACTTAGTACACCGATATAGACCGCTTTATTTAGGCTATGTCGATTGAAATGCCACAATCTTGGATCAGCCAAATGCGGTGCGAACAGCTTTAAAGTGCGACTTTCTAAGATTTTTTCTGGTGTAGGCAGCAGGTCTTTTAGACGTTTTTTGGGCACAGGATCGCCTTTCATCATTAACTACAGTCCGCTCAATTGTATTGATAGGCTGGTATAGAGTAATATTGTGAATAAGATAGAGGTAAGAACACACAGAATGGTGATGTCAGATAGTGATCACCTTAATACGCTGCCTCAGTATAGGGTAATATAAATATAAATGCTATTGCATCACGTGTCATTTACGATGGTAAATTACTCTATTTAGTTGAATAGTATTTAAGTCATCAAGCAAGGAGTGCTGGTGTACTGGTTGATTGGTAGCCTAATAATGATTGTTATGATGGGCGTTTTGGCAGTCGCAGACAATGTGGCAGTGCCCATTAACCTATCTGTAATAGATATCGTCAGTGTTTCTGGTCTATCTCTGGCGCTCATCGTGTTTGCTACTATTCTGTTTGCAATTGCTCAATTGAATATACCCTCGATAAACCGTCACAGTACTGATAAAACCCACGTTGATAGCTCACTTTATAAGACTCAATTCCCCCTTCGCATTATTAAGCACTTAGTCTTCGCCATATTTGCCATTATATTGGTGATAGGTAGTACGTTACAGGCTTTGGTTGCTCACCAACAAGCAGAAACCACCAAAGTTACTGACGCAACAAGAGTGCAAGCGCTCGTGCGCATCGAAGGGTTAAGTGACAGTGTTTATGATGCTGCCACAGGTAGTGGCTATCGGCAAGTGGCAGTCGTAACGCACATATCGCCATTAGTCGCTGAGTTAACGCCCCAAGATTTGGCCATTACAACAGCCAATTACTTAGAAATCGATAAAAATAGCCTAAGCGAAAACTACAATAATCGCTCTGATACAGATAATATTAGCGATATTAAACACGAACATGAACACCGAATATTACTCAATGCTTATCCAAAAAAATCTGCCAATGACAACCAGCTCTCATCTTTGAACCATCTACAGCCTGGCGATGAACTATTCATGAGCTTGGCACTGGCACCATTGGCCACCTCCAAGCAAGCGTTAAATAACCCGTCTGGTTTTGATAGTTACCGCTGGTTACGAGGTCGGCATATTGACGGTGTCGCCAATATATTGGCTGTCAGTCCATCAGTGATAAGTAGTAACGAAATCGGCAATGAAATATATTCAAGGCAAACGCTGACTTCTGACGCATACCTTCAACGCTTTCGTACTCGTATTGATCAAGGACGGTGGCAATTACGGCAGCATTTTTATAGAGATTGGTCAGCACAGACGACAGCAGAGCAACAAGCAAAAGCGGTCACATTGAGCCTACTCACGGGTGACCGTAGCTTAATCAATCGAGATACTAAGAATCTATATCAACTCGCGGGCATTTCGCACTTGCTGGCTATCTCAGGCACGCATGTATTGTTTTTAGCCATCGTGCTGGCAGGTACAGTCGTGCTACTGTTTGATCGTAACTATCCAGCGATTTATCGACGTATTCCGCGCTGGCAAGTGCGTTGGTGGGTGATGATTGGTGCCGCTTTTATTTATGCATTGTTTACGGGTTTTGATGTGCCCGCGGCTCGTACTGCTTGGATGTTATTGGCCATTGGCTTAGTCAGATTGACATTACTCCCTATCAGTACCATGCGTGTGTTGTTAGCATTGGCTGTGTTGATGGCGTGGCGCGACCCTTATGTATTATGGCAGGCAGGATATTGGTTGTCCTTTATCGCAGTGGCGCTATTGCTCAAGTATGACGATACATCGTATCAGCATCAGGCTACTGCCTCCACATCTGCATACGATGGCAAACCGCATATTCGCATCAGTAATACGCTGTCTAGCCGTGCTTGGCAAATGGGCAAGCGGGTGTTCAAACTACAGTTTTGGCTATTTTTGACCTTACTCCCTGTTACGTTGCTCTTATTTGGCAAGGCATCACTATGGGGCATTTTTATTAATTTATTTGCTATTGGATTATTTGGTTGGGTGATTGTACCGCTCAATCTATTAGCCGGGCTGTGTTACCTTCTGGTGCCGAGCATTGCGGATACCATTTGGATGGTTATCAGTACGATCGTTGGTAATTTGCATGATTTAATGGCTTGGCTGACGTCATTGCCAGCGCTATCGGAGGCGTGGCTCTATACACCAGTCAATATAGCGATATTGTCGATGGCGTTATTAGGAATATTGCCTTGGCTGTTACCACGAGGTTTGCTCAGTCGCTGGCTGGCGCTGCCACCATTGACGTTACTGATGATGGCGGTGTATGCCAATCAGCAGTCATTCGTCACGGTACCGACCTTATATATTTTGCCAACAAGCGACTCCTATATAACGGCGGCCTTGTTGCAGTATCCTACAGTAAAGAATGAAAGTACCAGCTGGTTGTACTTAGCTGATCATAGAGCAATCTCAGCACGAACCAAGCCAAGCAATCTGACAGCGGATAAACTGTCGGCCATACTAGAGCAGCAACTGGGCAGTTTATCGATTGATAAGTTAGAGGGCATTATTGTGCAGAGCAGCAGTGCTGGACTGACTGACACACTAGTTTCTGACAGGCAGCGTGTTGCTGCTCATTTTAAAGGTTCTGAATTACTACCAATGACCGTTGCACAGCTAAATGAGCGATTACCTATCAGTCAATATTGGCAAGCAGGGCGCTCTGATCGTTGGTCTGCATCTCAGCGAGCCGATAAAATAATCCGTCAATCTAAAGATACGCCCACTATCAGTGCCCAACGTTGCGAGCAAGGAAAAATGTGGCAGTTGGCTAACGATGGTTTGTCAATACAGGCCATGACAGGTTGGACGGAAATAGGCGATATCAGCGTTTGGGACTGTACGATTGCGATTGATAGCCGCTTACCCATACGAATACTAAGGTACAATGCGGCTGATCCACTAGCATCGTTACCTGCAAGTCTCCAAACCCAGAGAGTAAATAATCCGTTAGCTGCCAGTCAGACAGCGTCCACCCAGTCACGTCTCATTCTGGATACTGATACTCATCAACGCGTCTGGCAGATGTGGTCATTATTATGCCCAGCTGAAGCGCCAAATGAGAGTATGATATTCAAAAATACAACATGGCTTGGTCATAGCACGTCACGGATGACTTCTGATATGATAAGCCGTCAAAAGGTTCATGAAATCATGACTTATGATGATAAACCTTTGGAAATAGCCTTATCGCTAAAATAAGCCTATCTTATGAGCGTTACAATATAGTGATATTTCACAGTTATACTATTGAACCATCATCGAAATACCACCATACTTAGCAGCTTATTAATACAGGTAATGGATACAGTAAGCAGATATTTGCTTCCAACTGTATTTATAGACCGCCTCATTTTATTGTTCTAGGGCGTGTCATCAATTAGCATATGGATACATTTTGTGGCCTTAAAATGGCTAAATTTTGTCAAACATCGTCAGAAATCTTGTCAATATGTTCATATTTACAGCGAGTTCTTCCTTGTTTGGCTGCAATTTTTCTCATGTTAAGCCCCACCATCTAAATGATGACACACCCTAGATTGTTTCTAACTTAGGAAGTTATATGCCCAACTGGCCACCAGACCCTAACAAACGTCCTGATAATTCGGCAAATCAGCCAACGCAAATGCAGCAACCAAGCCCGCCGACTGGACGAGAATGGAAGGTGCTGGAAAACACGTTATTGGCGAGTGTGGTCGAGCAGCGCCGCGCCCGTCGCTGGAGTATCTTTTTTAAATTATTGACCTTTGGTTATATCTTATTGATATTTTTGACCCTTGGTCGTGGCTGCAGCAGTGCGCCAACTGGTATGGATGCAGTGGATACCAGTGATCCGCATTTGGCAGTGGTTGAGCTACAAGGCGTCATCAGTAGTGACGATGTGGCCAATGCGTATGATGTCAATGAAGCTTTGAGAGATGCTTTTGCGAACAGTAACTCAAAAGCGGTGGCATTGGACATTAACTCACCTGGTGGCTCACCTGTACAGTCTGATGAAATCTGGCAGACTATGATGGAGCTGCGCAAAGAGTATCCAGACAAAAAGCTGTATGCTGTCATCGGTGATATTGGTGCTTCTGGTGCTTACTATATTGCGTCTGCAGCAGATGAGATTTATGTCAATCCATCAAGTTTGGTTGGCTCTATCGGCGTCATTATGCCAAGCTATAATATCAAAGGCTTAATGGACAAAGTTGGTGTGGAAGACCGTACTATTACAGCTGGTGAATACAAAGATATCTTGAGCTTATCGCGCCCATTGACTGACTATGAAGAAAAACATGTCGAAAAAGTATTGGCCAATACGCACAAGCATTTCATCAATGCTGTCAAAGAAGGTCGCGGTGACCGTTTGAAAGATCCTGAACAAAACAAACTGTTTTCAGGCTTATTTTGGACAGGTGAGCAATCTATCGAACTGGGTTTGGCAGACAAAAAAGGCAGTATTACAAGCCTAAGTAAGCAACTAGACCTTGAGACGGTGATTAGCTATAGCCCAACCGATCCGTTCCAAATGTTTATGGACCGTTTTGCCGTACAACTGGGTGCAGGCATTGGCTCTAGCGTCAGTCTTGATGTGTTACCGCAAGAAAGTGGTAATACGCAGATGCGTTAAGCGTTTTATGTTTTAGATATAATGTGTATGATTGTTGAGGCTGAGCATATAATTGTGCTCAGCCTTAATTGTATGCAATACCAAATAAAAAACCTTGGTCTAAGGTATCGCCCATTTAGATGACTATCGAGTGAATTGAAGAGGCGCCTTAGAGTCGCTACGCATTTATGCAACGCTATGCCACTAAAATAAAGCTATCAAATACAGCCATCAAACTGGTTGTATAAACGCTGTGAATTTTACAATGGCATAAGGTTCAATTATTAAAAACAACGGTGGTGTATCAAAAAGTATGCTGAGGAATTAAAGGAGGGGTGACAGCCGAAGCAAGATGATATATTTGAGGTTATG
>NZ_JASDDJ010000027.1 GCF_030407455.1 Psychrobacter sp. 5A.1 | reverse complement strand
GTATTCGATCTGGTATTCTTTTATATTAACTATGGTTATGTCTGATGACAGCATACTTTTTAGAACACCACCAAATAAATTTCCGATTTATATACGCTGTTATATCAAAAACAGATCTACTATCGTCTAAGCAAAAAAGGCTAATAGCAGGTTGTTGTACTCAGTATCGACTACTGCGATATCGGTAACCATGGTGCACTTAATACCAGCAAACATAAGGCAAAAAATATCAACGAAAACGACTGACTATAAGCAATGTATTTAGCCGGTATCACTAGATCTGCGGGAGAGTCAGGGATGCCTTTACGCTTCAATAATTTTGTACCATATATCCAGCCAAAAGTCGTATAAATGCCGTAAGCTGCAGGGACTGCGATAGCCAATGGTGTCAAATCAATCACGTATAGGATCACCACGGAGATAAAGAACCATAATGTGTCTAGCAACGAGCTGACTTGAAAAAATTTAGATTTGGGCAATTTGCCATCGGTCTTTTTGAGCATCTCCCCTTCTATCCAAATTAAAACTGCTACCACAGCGCTAAGAGTAATATACACGAATTGCGGCGTTAGCCAGTCTGGATAAGATATTTGCACAACATACAACCTGTTATCTATAAAAAGTGAGAATGAAGCATCCGCCCAATTCAATTACTTAGAAACGGGTTGGAACAATGACGGATGTTAATCGCAAAGGCGCTTTGGCCAATGTTAAGGTGCCTGCTTATATTGGGTAGCAATTACTGGTTTTCAACCGATAACCCCGATTCAAATCAAAGCGCAAAGCGCCTAACAAATACTTTGCATAAAAAAACCCATGCTATCAAGTGATAACACGGGCTATTTAATCTAAATCAGATTTTTATCTGAATAAGACTTTTATCTGTATAAAACTTAGTTTTTGTCTTTATCGATGATTTTGTTACCACCGATCCATGGCATCATGCCACGCAGCTTAGCACCAGTGATTTCGATTTGATGGTCAGCGTTGTTACGACGACGCGCAGTCATTGATGGATAGTTGGTTGCGCCTTCAGAGATGAACATCTTCGCGTATTCACCAGACTGGATGCGCTTTAGTGCATTACGCATGGCTTCACGTGACTGCTCATTGATAACCTCAGGGCCAGTAACATATTCGCCGTATTCAGCGTTGTTACTGATTGAGTAGTTCATGTCAGCGATGCCGCCTTCATACATCAAGTCAACGATAAGCTTTAGCTCATGTAGGCATTCGAAATAAGCCATTTCTGGTGCATAGCCCGCTTCTGTTAGTGTTTCAAAGCCCATTTTAACCAGCTCTACTGCACCACCACAAAGTACGGCTTGCTCACCGAATAGATCCGTCTCAGTCTCATCTTTGAACGTTGTTTCGATGATGCCTGAACGACCACCACCAACGCCAGCAGCATACGATAATGCTAACTGTTTGGCTTGACCAGAAGCGTCTTGATAAATAGCGATAAGATCAGGGATACCGCCGCCTTTAGCGAACTCTGAACGTACAGTATGACCTGGTGCTTTTGGTGCAACCATGATGACATCAAGATCGCCACGTGGGACAACTTGATTATAATGGATTGCGAAACCATGAGCAAAAGCTAGTGTAGCGCCTTCTTTTATGTTTGGCTCGATTACATCGTTATAAAGCTCTTTTTGGAACTCATCAGGCGTCAAAATCATGATGACGTCAGCGGCTTTTACCGCTGCTTCTACTTCAGCAACTTTTAGGCCCGCATTTGCTGCCTTTTTCCATGAGCCTGAGTTTGCACGTAGACCAACAGTCACATCGACGTCTGAATCTTGTAGGTTAAGCGCGTGCGCATGTCCTTGTGAACCATAACCAATAATGGCAACTTTCTTACCTTGGATAATTGATAAATCACAATCTTTGTCATAATAAACGTTCATAAATACAGTCCTTTTTCTCAATCATGGTTTGCCATGGATAGTAAACGCTTATGCTGTAGTCAATATAATAACTAAGATAAGCGCTTTGTTGATTAGATAAATAAATATTGGTTTAAACTGGTTTTGATAAATAATTAGATGCTTAGAGTCTTTTCACCGCGGGCAATACCAATAACCCCTGAGCGAACCACTTCCATAATACGCTCACGGCCAATGACATCGATGAAGCCGTCAAGTTTGGCTTTGTCACCCACGATTTGAATCGTATATAAATTTGAATTTACATCAACGATTTGTGCACGGAAAATATCTGCGCTGCGTTTAATCTCTTCACGTACACCGCCCGTCGCACGGACTTTAATGAGCATCAACTCACGCTCAACGTGTACGTTTTCTGTTAGATTAAGCACTTTAACCACTTCAATCAATTTATGCAATTGCTTGGTGATTTGCTCAATTCTTTCAGGTGACGTAATGGTTGTTACCGTTAGACGTGAGATACTTGGATCATCAGTAGGCGCGACGTTTAAGGTTTCGATATTGTAGCCACGTTGTGAGAACAAGCCGACTAACCGCGACAACGAACCCGCTTCGTTTTCCATCAATACCGAAATCAGATGTTGTTGTTGCATTAGGTACGCTCCCCTTTTGTTAACCACATATCACGCATTGTCTGTCCAGCGATTTGCATCGGATATACATGCTCATTACGATCGACATAAACGTCAATAAATACCAGCTTGTCTTTCATTGCCATCGCTTCTGCTATCTGTGCTTCCATAGTTGCAGGGTCAGTAATTTTGATGCCGACGTGACCATAACTTTCGGCCAATTTAACGAAGTCTGGCAGTGAATTCATATATGACTGTGCGTGACGACCTTCATATAGCATGTCTTGCCACTGCTTAACCATACCCAACTGAGCATTGTTGATGTTCAGGATTTTGACTGGTAAGTTATATTGCAAGCAGGTGGATAGCTCTTGGATATTCATCTGAATAGAGCCTTCACCAGTAATACAAACCACATCACGCTCTGGATTGGCAAGTTTGGCAGCCATCGCATATGGCAGACCAACACCCATGGTACCAAGACCACCTGAGTTCAGCCATTGACGAGGCTCATTATAAGTATAATAGAGAGCCGCAAACATCTGGTGCTGGCCGACGTCACTCGTGATAATAGCGTTACTATTAGTCACTTTATCTAAGGCTTGTACGACGCTCTGTGGCTTGATGCCATTGTCAGTACTGGTGTCATAACGCAAACCATGACGTTTACGCCATTCGTTAATCTGCGACCACCAGTCAAGCAATGCATGTTGCTCTAACTGCTTGTCTTGACCAACGATGTCTAGCATGTCCGTTAAGACAGATTTTACGTCACCCACGATAGGAATGTGCGCAAGGATGGTCTTTGAAATCGAAGCAGGGTCGATATCGATATGAATAATGGTGGCGTTAGGACAGAATTTTTTGACGTTATTGGTCACGCGATCGTCGAAACGTGCACCGACAGCCAATATCACATCAGCATGATGCATGCTCATATTGGCTTCATAAGTGCCGTGCATGCCAAGCATACCTAAGAACTGCTCATCTGAGCCAGGGAACGTACCAAGGCCCATTAAAGTGTTGGTCACGGGTAAGTTCAGACGATGCGCAAGCTCAGTCAGCTCTTCGTGAGCCTTACTCCAAATCACACCACCACCAGCGTAGATGATAGGACGCTGCGCTGCTAATAGCGTTTCAACGGCCTTTTTGATTTGACCGCTGTGACCTTTGAGTGAGGGCTGATACGAGCGTATAAATACCTCTTTTGGGTACTCATAAGCGAATTTTTCACTTGGTGCGGTCATGTCTTTTGGCACGTCAATGACAACAGGCCCTGGACGTCCAGTCTGCGCAATATAAAAGGCTTTTTTGACAATCATGGGGATTTCGCTAGCATGGCGTACTTGAAAGCTATGCTTGACGATAGGACGTGACACGCCGACCATATCTGTTTCTTGGAACGCATCTTCACCGATTAGGCTGCTTGGTACCTGACCTGCAATGACTACCATCGGTACTGAGTCCATAAAGGCGGTGGCAATAGCCGTCACCGTATTGGTCGCCCCAGGTCCTGATGTGGCTAGTACAACACCCGTGTTGCCCGTTACGCGTGAATAAGCATCTGCCATGTGACCAGCGGCCTGCTCATGGCGCACGAGAATATGCTCAATCGCTTCTTGCTGAAACAGCGCATCATAGATGTGTAAAACTGCACCACCTGGATAGCCAAAGATGTATTTGACACCTTCGTCAGTCAGTGATTGCACCAACATCTCAGCACCAGACAGCATTACAGGCTGCTCACTACCTTCAGCAAGACGTTGTTGCTTTTCTTCAAAATTTTTGGCGGCATTACCCGTTTGGGTACGTCCTGTCATATTCGGACTTTGCGTGGTTTGCGTCACTGTCATCACCTTTTTTTGCGGCGAGAATTTGCGGTATTCTATGAGATTGGATAATCACTGATAGTCATTATTTTTACACTCATTGAATCATCGCTAATTCTTGTCCATATCAAGAATATCTGCCTAGTAGCTTTAATTAATACTGTCTTATGAGACAATATATCATTCAAACACAGCAGTGTATTTAAGGTCAGCTTTGTGATGGAGGTTTATCGATATACAGTGACAAGATGCGAGTGCATCCATAAAAGAAATGGCTTATTATTGAGAGTAAATACCAGCAAGTACTCATTGTGAATTTGTTCATACAGATGCATCGACATAAGTAGGTAAAGTAATTTTCATGGCCAATACTGCATTATAAGGTCATTAGAGCTTACAAGAGGCCTGTTAGAAAGCTTCTCAACTACATACTATATCGTGTTTGACACAACCGCTAAAAACACATTTAGCACTTTTCAAATAATAAGTTCATCTTAGTCATTGTAGACAGATAAGTCCGGAGACAATGTATAAAGTTAGAATAGTGGTCGTTATGCCACCATGCTTGCTATATCATTGTCACAAAGGAAATAAAACTGCGTAAGCTACTGATAAGTAGCTCGTAGTCCTCATTCTCAAGTGCCACGGCAATATCGTAAAAGCCGTTCACTGACCAATCAACTGCTATTATATTCGATGGTTTGCGAGTTATTGTCAAGAAAAACTTCTAAAGCCTATCCCAAACTATTAGTTATTAAATAATATACATTCATAAGTATTATTTGCTAAAATTGAAAGTCGATACATTATTACTACCAATAAAACGCTCAAGTGTTATATTTACACCTATATACATTTGATTTTTATTACATAAGAGGATTGCTACTATGGCATATGCGTCTAAGATAAATACCGCTGCCAAACTATTAACGAGTACCGCGTGTATGCTACTGCTGTCCATGAATGCCAGTCAGGCTATTCAAGTTTACAAATCCATCGGAGCACATGGTGAAGTTAAATACAGCCAACATTCTCCGCAAACGGGTAAGAACATTGAACTGATTGAATTTCGTAGTGATGGACGGCAAAACAACGCAGGACAAATGGCAGGTAAAACAGATGCCAACCAGAGCAACAATACTCAAACTGCTGAAGAGCAGCGAGTAGCAGCGCTTGAGGCACGCATCAAAGAGCAAGATGCACAAGCCAACGCTCAACGCTGCCAGTCACTTCGTAATAACTTGACCAACCTAAATGTTGGCGGACGCATTTATGAGATGGACGATAAAGGCAAACGTCAGTATTTGGATGGCCGAGAAATTGAGCTTAAACGTGAGCGTGTACAGCAAGCGATTGATCAGTACTGTGGCAAGGCTGCTACCTAGAGTCAATATTAGGGTCTGTTGAACATTCAGATGTGGTGCTGGCAGTCACTATTTTTTAGACAATATGCCGTGGCATTTTTGACGCCTAGTCATTCTAGGGTAAACAATGTCGCCATGTATTGGAAAAAAATAGTGCTGCCCTCCACTCGAGCACAGCTCTTGCCTTGCGAACGGGCAAAGCGGTGCTTTGCTCGATCCGTTCTCAAGGCTGATGCTAAAATCCCCCCAAACGTTGTTGCAAGCCTAGCTAAGGTCTCGACATTATCGTCGGTTTGCGCCTAGTTTGGTGCAATTTTAGCGAACAGCAGCCCTAATATTTTAATGTTCAACAGACCCTAGTGATAGATATTAATATCTATTACTAATCAACTGCATAATATGACGAATGGCTACAGGCATATCTTGAGCTTGTAGCCCTCGTTGTCCTATCAAAAGCCTGCCATTATCACGGTGCTCGTTACTCATTTGATTGACCAGCTGATCCCCTGCCAACCCATGTATAATCACTGCTTGATGCAAACGATGCATTGCTGACTCTAAGTCTTGTTGTGCCAACAACCCAGCAATGACACCCGACAACACATCTCCCATGCCAGCCGTTGCCATGCCAGCATTACCAACACCGCAGACATACACCTGATCTTGACCCAAACCATGCTCTAATACTAAAGAGCCTGCGCCTTTTAACACCCAATCACCACCAAAAATTGTCGCACCCTGTTTTATAGCGGCCAATCTATCTGATTCTACCTCATGTATTTTTTTATCCAGCAATCTAGCGGCTTCACCACTGTGCGGTGTCAAACAAACCCGATGGTTGGCAGCATACTCTCGCAGATCTTTTATCAGCTCATGACCGTCCATTTGTAGCGAGGCCAAATGGTACAGACCATCAGCATCAATCACTATTGGTTTTTTTGCTCTTATAGCAGCTTGTAGATACTGGATAAACAGTGCTTTTGCTTTTTCGTCACGGCCTAAGCCCATACCAATAGCAATCACACTGGCTGCTTTAATTAGCTGTTTGACCCCTTCCACATCATGCAAATTGATGGTCATTGCATCTGGTAGAGAGGTTAATAGCGCTCCATGAAAAGCGTCATGGCAGGCAACGGTCATTTTACCCGCCCCTGTCGCCATCGCACTTGATGCAGAAAGAATGGCTGCGCCACCCATACCTTGTGAGCCATGGACACGATTGCCACCGATGATTAATACATGACCATAGCTGCCTTTGTAGCTATTTTGACGCCGTGGGCTTAAACCATAAGCAGTAGTAACGAGCTTTGCTACGGGCATAAATGCTTTATTATGCATAGGATACGGTATCAGCGGTATGTCAACCACCTGCCCGCTATAATCCATACCATCCTTGGTATGTAAACCAAATTTGCGCGCAATCAGGCATAAAGTCACATCCGCTCGTATCGCTATGCGTTCGAACACTTCGCCAGTAGCGGCCATCAGCCCACTTGGAATATCCACAGCAATAGCAAGCGCATGGTTTTGCTCAGACAATTTATTGAAAGTATCAATCGCCTGTTTATAAATACCCTCGGGAGCACGGTCTAAGCCTATACCAAATAGGGCATCG
The DNA here is from genome assembly GCF_030407455.1 of Psychrobacter sp. 5A.1. Lineage (GTDB taxonomy): Bacteria > Pseudomonadota > Gammaproteobacteria > Pseudomonadales > Moraxellaceae > Psychrobacter. Next base: position 34,582 of record NZ_JASDDJ010000027.1, on the reverse strand, counting down.
ATATAGACGTCGGCGGGCAACGCTCTTTCTTTTGAGTCATTGTGCAACTTATCATATAGACCATCATATAAGTCATGATAATGATCAGCCTCTTCAAAGCGTTCATAATGGCACTTGGCGTGTAGGGCTATCTGTCGTGCTTTGGTCGCATCAGTTGTATTGTTGATATTGCTATCTTTTTTGGCAGAAATCACTGGTTGATCGGTGATGTCAAAATCACTCTCATTAAAACCAACCGCCATCACTTCTATTTGCCAGCCAGCTTGCTGCAAATAATAAGCAATGAGCCAGCCATCACCGCCATTATTGCCTTTTCCTACCCAAATACTTGCTCGGCGCGGGCGAGTATTTGGGCGGGTAATACGCTGAGAGACAATGGTGTTGGCAAAGTGGTTGGTATTGAAATTCTGCTGCTCATACAGCTGCTCGATCTGCTGCGCCATTTGCCACGCTGCTTGCGTCATCAATCCAAAGCTATCATGCCCCTCTGCAAACCATGCTTGCTCCATCGCATATATTTGCGCGCTGCTATATAACGCGATAGGTTTTGTCGTTTTTATAAATGATACATTGCTCTGATTTTTCATGATTGATCCTTGGTGCTTTTGGCTCATTTTTGTATGTTATCGACATATCGACATATGGTTGCTCATCTTCTATCTCAGCTTAGCAAAAGCTTACATCGACTTATGTATCGATATGAATGTAAGTTTATTTTCTTTTATACTTGCGCTCTTAGCTCACTCGCTTATCATAACGGTATTCACATTATCGCTAATTACCAAACATGAATAATATCACCGAACCAAACGAGCAAATATCCAGTAAACATCGACCTTCTATGCATACCGATAAAAATAAAGACAAGATTGTCGTTAATCAGCCAATAGCATTTGCTACCACAGCAGACGTCAAGCAGTGGATTAAAACCCAAGCACAGGCTTTAGGGTTTGCTGACTGTGGTTTTCTATCCGTGCATCACCCTTTATTTGCCAAACAAATCGTGCAGTTACAGCAATGGCTAGATAAGGGTTATGAGGGGCAACTGCAGTTTATGCACAGCAATCATGAGCTACGTGCTAATCCTGAAAAACTGGTCGATGGCGCAAAAACCATCATCAGTGTGCGTATGGATTATCTGACTCAAGCACCAACGCCGCGGACAATCACTGACAACGACCACCCCAACCAAGGTATCATCGCGCGTTATGCAAGAGGACGGGATTATCATAAGACCATGCGTAGCCGTTTAAAGCAATTGGCATTAAAAATAGAAACAATGCTTCCTGAATGGCAACATCTCAATATTGGGTCAGAGCGAGATTTTATCTTTAGGCCTTTTAGCGACTCTGCACCTATCTTTGAACGCCCTATCGCTGATGCTGCTGGCCTTGGATGGACAGGTAAGCACACGCTACTCATTAATAAACAAGCAGGCTCGTTTTTTGTGTTGGGCGAGCTATTTATTAGCCTTGAGTTGCCAGATGACCAACCTATCAAAGAGCATTGTGGCAGCTGTAGCGCCTGTATTGATATTTGTCCTACCCAAGCGATTGTCGCACCCTATGAGCTTAATGCCTCAGCCTGCATCTCCTACCTCACTATCGAGCATAAAGGTACCATTGATACCAAGTACCGCCGAGCGATTGGTAATCGCGTCTTTGGTTGTGATGACTGCCAGCTTATCTGTCCTTGGAATCGCTATGCCAATATCACACCTGTAGAAGACTTCGCACCACGGCACAACCTTGATAGTAGTAGCCTACTTGAACTATGGCAGTGGCAAGAAGCTGACTTTATGAAAAAGACGGAAGGCAGCCCACTCAGACGCACAGGTTATGTTAGCTTTTTACGCAATATCGCTATTGGACTTGGAAATGCCAACGCCTGTGCAGATACTGTTGCTCAATTACAGTCAAAACTGGGTGTACACAATGAGATATTAGATGAGCATATCCTTTGGGCAATAACTGAGCAGCAAGATAAATTAAAAGCGATTAAGTCTTAAGCTTATATTTGTCTAAACAAAAAAATGCCTCTTATTTACAAGAGGCATTTTTATTAGCGCATATTTTTGTATTATCCATTACAAATATTATGGCTTAGGAATACGTAAGACCTGACCTGGATAAATTTTATCTGGTTCTGAAAGCATGGGCTTATTGGCTTCAAAAATCTTCATATAATCGTTTGCTGAACCATATACATCTTTGGCAATTTTAGATAAATTATCGCCAGATTTTACTGTATACATCGTAGATTCAGGGGCATCTTCTTCGATATCGATATTATCGATGACTTTCGCAACGTTCTGTACGTTACCGATAGCGATGATGGCTTTTTCACGATCTGCTTGCGTTTTAGCCTTACCGCTGATTTCTGCCGTATCTGTTGAGCCATTATATTTAATCTTTAGCTCACTGATATCTAGGTTTTGCTGCTGAATACGGCGAAGTAAAATATTAGCCACTGACTGCGCGCTAGGTTCACTGCTTTGAACGGGGGTGTTGGCATCCGCTTTTGACTCTGACTTGGCATCATGTTTGGCATCGTCACGATTGAAAATTTTATCACCGATGTCTTTTGCAAAACTGAACATACCCATATGTGTGCTCCTTAAAGTATTATTATTTATCGCTCGTATTTATTTTTTTGGTAATGTGTACATTTAGCGGTTATCACACCTACCTAAGTATGATGCTCTGTAATATGCACTTCATTACGGCTTACCATTATGAGTATAAACAAAGTAATCGGATGTAGATAGTAATCGTATGTTGAATAATGTTGAATTGACGTAGTTTATGTTAAAAAATGATTGGTTTAAATCGCATGCCAAAAAAAACCGCCTATCCAATAAGATAAGCGGTATTATAAAATTGCTACGTAAAGAGCAAATTATAGTTGGGCTTGTACGTAATCGATTGCTTTTTGAACGGTCGTCAATTCTGCAGAATCTTCGTCAGGAATAGTGATACCAAAATCACTCTCAAATGACATAACCAATTCAACTAGGTCTAATGAATCTGCACCTAAGTCTTCCATAAATGAAGCATCGTTGTTGATATCTTCAATATTCATACCCAATTGCTCAGCTACTGCAGCTTTAACTCTTAGCTCGGTATCGTTACTCATGTAGATTTCTCCTTTTTGATCTATTATTTTGACAAACTGCCATAGTCCTATTATTAGGCTCTATGGCATTGTATATAAGATGGAACTTTCAGATTCATATGGCTATCTGAGTGCTTTATAACTAATGATACGTTTTGACTAATGTCTGGTAAAGCCTTGCTATCATACATGGCTTTGACATAAAAGTGTCCGTCATTATAGCACCCTTTATTATAGTTTACACTCGTTCACACAGTTTTTTATTATCACTATGTAACACTTGTGTGTCACTTACATATACATGCCACCATTGACCGGAATAACAGCGCCTGTGATATAGCTGGCCTCATCACTGGCTAAGAAATGTACAGCAGCTGCTATGTCTTCTGGCTGACCCAAACGGCTGATAGGTACAGCATCTAGCATAGAATTAAGGAGACGCTCATCAAGCTCATCTGTCATATCCGTTTCAATCAAACCTGGTGCTACGCAGTTGATGGTCACTTGTCGTGAACCGATTTCACGCGCGAGCGTACGGCTGAATCCTTCTACCCCTGCTTTGGTCGCAGCATAGTTAGACTGACCCGCATTGCCCATTTGAGCCACGACAGAGGTGATGTTGATAATACGACCGCGACGGGCTTTCATCATACCGCGTACTGCGCGTTTGCTCATGCGATAGACTGACGTCAAGTTAGTATCGATGACATTTTCCCAATCTTCATCTTTCATACGCATCAATAGACCATCTTGAGTGATACCTGCATTGTTGACCAATACTTGTACCGCGCCATAGACGCTTTCGATCTCTTCAAACAGTTTGTCAATTTGAGCGGTGTCACGTACATCTAAGACACGACCGATGCCACCAGAGTCATGAAGATAATCATCAATAAGCTCAGCACCTTTTTCAGTGGTCGCTGTACCAATGACAAAATGTCCTTCTTTAGCAAAACGTTTGGCGACTGCCTTACCAATACCTCGGCTAGCGCCAGTCACTAATGTAATCGTACGGCTCATGATAACACCTCTAATAATTTTTCTAGACGGGCAGGCTTGTCTGTAGGATAGCTTGAGATTGGCTGTGCTTGACGCTTTGCCAAATTGCTTAGTACGTTGCCACTGCCACATTCGATTAATATGTTAATTTGCTTGTCTGCCAGCTCTTGCATGGTTTTTGACCATAATACAGGCTCGCTCAACTGTTCAGTCAATGCTTGTTTGATGCCTACAGCGCTACTCTCAACGCGTGCATGGCGGTTTTGAATAACAGGAATAGTTGCTTGATCAAACTTGATACCCGCGAGTATCTCAGCCAAAGCACTACTTGCAGGTTCCATGAGGGCGCAATGAGACGGTACGCTCACTTTTAGAGGGACAGATTTTTTGCCCGTATTCTTTACTTTATCGATAACCGCATTGACACCAGCCGCGTTACCCGAGATAACCACTTGCCCTGGGCTATTAAAGTTAGCAGCGCCAACAACGGCGTCATCGACATGTTCGGTGGCTTGCTCGCACAAGTTTTCTACTCGGTTATCTTCAAGTCCTAACACCGCAGCCATAGCAGTATCGACACCTACAACGGCCTCTTGCATCAGCTGACCACGTTTATGTACTAAAGTGACTGCATCACCAAGCGATATCACGTTAGCAGCACACAGGGCACTATACTCGCCTAGAGAATGACCAGCTAAATAACAAGGCGTGTCGTCTATTTTTTGTTGTAATACACGCCAAATTGCGATACTCGCTGTTAGTAGCGCTGGCTGAGTATATTGGGTTTGATTGAGTTTTTCTTCATCCTGACAGATCGCCCACAAATCCTCACCAAGCGCATCACTCGCTTCGGTAAATGTATCGCGTATCTCTGGATAAACGTCAGCAAGCTCACTCGTCATCGCGACTGCTTGAGATCCTTGTCCAGGAAAAATAACCGCGATACGAGCGGGTTGCTTTTTTACCATATCGGGTACAGAAGCCATAACCAATATTCCTTATTTAATTAGAAATATCCCTAAAAACAATGGGGTGTATTATATTATTAGATGTGATACAAAGCCGCTACTTCGATTATTGGTATAAGAAAACGGATTGTCAGTAAACTATACACTGACCCACCCTATTATCATAGCGGATGCAAACCAAACAGCGATAGTAAAGCGCTATTCAATCTAAAGGGGCAGTTTATATCAGCACACTTTTCAATCGACTAACAACAGGTTATCTATGCTAAAAGTTTAGTCATAAATAACAAAAAGCCAAGTTATCCAGCCACATAATATATGATAGCGAAATAACTTGGCTTTCTTTAGCTCAAAACTCATTGCTTGATGCGGCTATGCAAAAGCAATAATAGTCACCAGTACTATGACTACTTTTGCATTAGCTAACAAACAACTTAGGCGTCTTGACTTACCTTGAACAACTGACGACCACGGTAAAAACCATCTTTAGTCATGTGATGACGACGATGTTTTTCACCAGTAGTAGCATCAATGCTCAGCTCAGCCACTTCCATACGATGGTGTGAACGGCGCATGTCACGACGAGAACGGCTTTTACGACTTTTTTGAACAGCCATGATATAGCTCCTATACTTAAAAGGGATAAGCTTGAAATTCAGCTTTAATCGATACTGACAGAGGCCATATAATCACAACAACCTAAGTCTTACGCATCATTAGTTAAATAGATTGCCACTCACATAAAATGCTAACTATGTCTAAAATCTATAGTAAATTTGCATAGTCAGCTTCTATCAGTAAGCAACTTGTTGCTAGAATGCAATAAACCGGACATTATACGCATGTTTAATGGATTAATAAAGCCCTGCATCTCACTCTTCTGTAGAAAGCTGATGAAAGGTATCACAAATTCATTAAGTAGTACATTTATATGTGAACTGCTTTTGATGAAACTACAGCTTGCCTTTTAGCGAGGCTAAAGCGGCAAAAGGATTTTCTGTTTCTTCTTCTTCTGGAATCTCACCAAACTGCTCTACCGTCATCTCACAGTCATCATGCTTTGGTGACATTGGCGTCTTGAGTAGTATCTCGTCTTCAACCAATTTCTTGAATGGCAATAGCTTCTCTGGTGATTGCTCTGTAATGATTTCATCAAGTAATAAATAATCTTGCTCTTCATTCACTAAGCGTACTTGGCTCTCTTTTTCAAGCAAAGCAATATTAAAATCATCAGACAAATCGATAGCCACTGGCTGCAGACAGCGCTGACAAGTTAGCCAAACCTGACCAGTCAATGTAAATGCCAAATGTAAGACATTATTACGGCGATACAAGCTAGCACTAAGCTGTATTTTTTCTTGCTCGTGTTCGGTAGCTAGAATAAGCGCCAGACGTTTGAACGCACTTGGCTCTACTTCTCCTGACCATTCATAACCAGTATCTGCCCACTTATCTAAAGAAATAGAATCGGGCATGCTGGTAGGTAACGGCACTTTTTTGTTATCAGTATGCATTGCTGACGGTTTACTTTCTGGAGTGCTTGACATGCGCGGCCTCATTCATCAAAACGGTGTATAATATTGCCTGCCATACTAACGGAAAGCATTGAATGACGCTAGCGCTAGTATGTTAATATTTTTGATATTGGCACGATTTAACATGACCTGTTCTTCGCCTTTATACTAAGGTGATAGTTTTCATTTTTACCACTTATCTGACCAGTATTTCACTTATGAATTCGTTTAACAATAAAATTGACTTTGCTAACTTACTCTCATCCTCTAAAGCAAAAATACTATTGAAATGTCTTACCGAGTTGGCCAGTGATATGAACTCCACTTCTACCGATTCATCAAATCTTGAGAAGAATAGAGCGTTAGAGCGCCTGAGAAATGAATGGCAATGCTTATCTACTACCGAAACTGACGATAACGACCAACAATTAGCTGATAATAATGAGCGAGTAGCTACCGACTGGCTCATTCAATTATTCAATACTTTATTTGCCGATCAAAAGGTTATATTGGTTCGTAGTGAAGGTGAACCCGAATACTTTCCTGCCCAAAACAATGAACCCGCAAGAATTGAATTTGCTCATGGGTTTTTTGCCAGTGCATTGCATGAAGTCAGCCATTGGTGTGTGGCCGGAGAAGCTCGTAGAAGGTTGCCTGACTTTGGCTACTGGTATGCACCAGATGGACGATCAGCAGCTCAGCAGCAGTCTTTTGAACGCGTTGAAATTAAGCCGCAGGCATTGGAGTGTCTTTTTACTTTAGCTTGCGGGCGACCTTTCCAAGTATCACAGGACAATTTATTTGCATCGTTTGATACGAGTGATAGCACCTTCGAACATGATGTTTATCGACAAGCAGAACAGTATATTACTGAGCCTCAGACACTACCACGTGATGCTAAAAAATTATTACTTACTTTACTTAAGGTTTCCACACCCAATTAGACTAAACCAATGGCAATATAACTCTCAATGATATGATTTTTATAACGTGAATGGTTAAGGATCTTATACGAACAATAACGCCTTGCCACTAAAGTTACATGTGCTATGCGCTATACTAATAATCAAATCGATATTTTAAACCAGTAAAGTTTATCAACGTTTAAAATATAATTTATGAATTATCCTCTGTAGTAAACAAACTTAACACAGCCACCGAAACACTTATTCAAATGAAGAAAAACCTCATAATTATAAGATAAGGAAGCACTATGCAAGTATTCTATATTCACCCAGACAATCCACAGCCTCGATTGATTGAGCAAGTGGCTGACCTGCTACGTAAAGACCAACTGATCATCTACCCTACCGATACCAGCTATGCCTTTGGTTGTCGTCTGGGTGCCAAAGATGCGTTAGAAAAACTTAAACAAATTCGTGAGCTTGATGATAAACACCAATTTACCTTATTGTGCCGTGACTTAAGTGAGATTGCTAATTACGCTACTGTAGATAATGTGCAGTTTAAACAGCTAAAAGCACATACCCCAGCACCTATTACATTCATTCTAAATGCCACAAAAGATGTACCAAAAAAACTGTCGCATGCGAAGAAAAAAACCATCGGTATTCGTGTACCTAGCAATCCTATTGCTCAAGCATTATTGGAAGCGATGGATGAACCCATTTTAACCAGCTCACTAATCTTACCTAACCGTGATGACATACTTGACGATCCATTCGAAATTGAAGACATCTTAGGCAATCAAATTGACGGTCTAATCAATGCAGGTATAAAGACAACCAAGCTAACCACCATTGTAGATATGACCAGCAGCCAACCTGAGATTGTCAGGCAAGGTGCTGCTGATGTTGATTCACTACTGCTCTAACAAAATGAATAATGTGATTAACCAAATTCAAGACATAAAAAAAAGCTCCAATTAATTGGAGCTTTTTTATGAATCATATATTCAGTATAAAACTAGTCACGATCAACTAATTCTACATATGCCATTGGCGCATTGTCACCATCACGATGACCGCATTTTACGATACGCAAATAACCACCTGGACGAGTCTGGTAACGAGGACCTAACGTGCCAAATAATTTGCCTACCATAGCTTTGCTACGCATACGGCTGAATGCTAAACGACGGTTAGCAACGCTGTCTTCTTTAGCCATAGTGATTAATGGCTCGGCAACGCGACGTAGTTCTTTAGCTTTTGGTAAAGTTGTTTTGATCAGTTCATGCTCAAATAATGAGTTAGTCATGTTCTGAAACATTGCCTTACGATGACTGCCGGTACGACCCAGCTTGACTCCACTCTTACGATGGCGCATAGTCAAAAATCCTTAAAGTTTAACGGCTACGATAAGAAAAGCGATCATCAACACGTAAATCAGCTGGTGGCCAGTTATCTAGGCGCATACCGAGCTCTAAATCTTTAGACGCTAAAACGTCTTTGATTTCCGTTAATGATTTCTTACCAAGATTTGGGGTTTTTAGAAGTTCAGTCTCTGAACGTTGTACCAAATCACCGATATAGTAAATGTTTTCAGCTTTCAAGCAGTTGGCTGAGCGAACCGTTAGTTCAAGATCGTCCACAGGGCGTAATAGCACCGGATCAACCTCTTCTTTCTCTTTCACAGGCTCAGGCGCTTCTTCAGCTTCTAGGTCAACAAAGATAGAAATCTGTTGTTGTAAAATAGTGGCTGCTTTACGAATTGCTTCTTCTGGATCTATAGTGCCATTAGTTTCAAGCTCAATGATAAGACGATCAAGATCAGTACGCTGCTCTACACGAGCGTTCTCAACCTGATAAGCAACACGAAGCACAGGACTAAAGCTTGCATCAAGCTTTAAGCGTCCAATTGCCTTGGTATCACCATCTTCACGGCGCTGGTTTGCTGGCTCATATCCACGACCCATCACTACACGCAAACGCATCTTAAGATGACCACGGTCGCTCAATGTACCCAAAACCAATTCTGGATTGATGATGTCAACATTGTGCGGCAACGCGATGTCTGCAGCAGTAATAGTGCCTGGACCTTGTTTATCCAAGGTCAAAAATACTTCATTTTGGTCATGAAGCGTAATTGCCAAGCCTTTTAAGTTCAAAAGCAAGTCAAGTACATCTTCTTGCAGGCCTTCAAGCGTTGAGTATTCATGGTCAACACCATCAATCTCAGCTTCAATGACTGCAGCACCAGGTAATGAAGATAACAAGATGCGACGCAGAGCATTACCTAAGGTATGCCCAAAGCCGCGTTCTAACGGTTCGAGCGTGACTTTCGCAATCGTTTCGTTAACCGTATCCACATTAATGGCATTCGGCGTTAGAAACTCAGTTGCATTTAGCATCATGATGTCACCTCGATTTATTAAACTGGTTTAATTAACGTTAATTGCTCAATGCCATTTTCATAACATTGAGCATTACGTCATTACTTAGAGTATAGCTCAACGATCAAGCTTTCGTTGATTTCAGCAGGTAGATCAATACGATCAGGCGCATGTTTAAACGTGCCTTGTAGTTTGCTGTGATCAACATCAAGCCATTCTGGAATACCACGTTGTGTCGCTAGTTCAATAGCGTTTTTAATACGTAGCTGTTCGCGAGATTTCTCTTGGATAGCGATGACATCACCATCTTGAAGCTGAATTGATGGAATGTTCACACGAACAAACTCATCACGACCAGCTTTTTTTACCATAACAGTACGATGACTGACTAGCTGACGTGCTTCTGCGCGAGTTGAGCCAAAGCCCATGCGATATACCACGTTGTCTAGACGGCTCTCAAGCATTGCTAGTAGATTTTCACCAGTAGCACCGCGCTTACGAGCAGCTTCTTTATAGTAATTAGCGAATTGACGCTCTAGCACACCATAAATACGCTTAACTTTTTGCTTTTCACGCAACTGTAGAGCATATTCTGAGGTCTTGTTACGGCTTACACCATGTTGACCTGGTGGACGACCAGCTTTCTTCGTTTTTACGTCATACGGTTTAACGCCAGACTTAAGGCCTAAATCCGTACCTTCACGACGTGATAATTTCAGTTTTGGTCCAATATAGCGGGCCATTGTTATGTCTCCTATAAGCTTTTAGTATAAAAAGCTTCGTCTTTAATATTAGACGCGGCGCTTTTTCGGCGCACGGCAACCATTGTGTGGGATTGGGGTTACATCAGAGATGCTGTTAACTTTATAACCCAATGCACCTAGTGCTCTTACCGCAGACTCACGACCCGGTCCTGGTCCTTTGACCAAAACATCGATATTCTTAACACCATATTCTTGGGCCGCTTTACCAGCGACTTCAGCTGCAACCTGAGCTGCAAATGGTGTAGATTTACGTGAACCACGGAAGCCTTGTCCACCTGAAGTGGCCCAAGCCAATGCATTACCTTGACGATCGGTAATCGTAACAATGGTGTTATTAAAAGACGCATGGATATGGGCAATGCCCTCCGATACTGAACGACGAGCCACCTTTTTGCGACTGCGAGTGTCTTTTGCCATCTTTTAGCTTCCTAAGTTAATTATCTTTTGAGAGGGCGTGTCGGACCCTTACGAGTACGAGCGTTGTTCTTGGTGTTCTGACCTCTAACTGGTAGGTTACGACGATGACGGATGCCACGGTAACAACCAAGATCAACTAAACGCTTAATATTCATTGAAACTTCACGACGAAGGTCACCCTCAGTCATATAGTTTGCAACTTGTGCACGGATAGCATCTAACTGTGTATCATCTAACTGACTGACTTTAGTCGTAGGGGCGATGCCAACTGCTTCTAAGATTTTCTGAGCAGTGGTACGACCTACACCAAAGATGTAAGTTAGTGAAATAACAGCATGCTTATTATCCGGAATGTTTACGCCGGCAATACGAGCCATTGATTTCTCTCCATTAAAGAAAAATAAGCGTTATCTAACGATAAGGCTTTACTCTTCAGATTTGTTGCTGTTAATACTAGAGCTTTTATAATCGTTATCGATGTCTTGACCATAAGCCTGTCTATCGATTCTATTATAAAAGATTTTGTATAAACACGGCAAGTGGCGGATGATATCGCATCCGCCGTTATTTTTCAAGTATTAATTTAATTAGCAAAGAAAACGTAATGTTTTCTCATGCTAAGTATTAACCTTGACGTTGCTTGTGGCGAGGTTCTGCTGTACAAATAATATGTACACGGCCTTTACGGCGCACAACTTTACAGCTACCACAAATCTTCTTAACTGATGCTTGAACTTTCATAGCATGCTCCTTGAAATATCGTACCGCTCATTTAAGGTTGAGTGGGCGATTGAATTAACGTCTGATCATGATATTGATGGGTCATCAAATGCGCTTGAATCTGCGAAATGAAATCCATTACCACAACCACCATAATCAGTAAAGACGTACCACCGAGTTGAAACGGTACACCAAACGATGACTGGACGACCATTGGCATTAAACAAATAACCGTCATATACATCGCGCCAATAAAGGTCAGTCGGTTTAATACATGATCGAGGTAACGCTGAGTTTGTTGTCCGGGGCGAATACCTGGAATATACGCACCACTACGTTTAAGGTTTTCTGCTACTTCACGCGGACTAAATACCAACGCTGTATAAAAATAGCAGAAGAAAATAATCATTGCGCCAAACAGTACTAAATATAGCGGTTGTCCTGGGGACAGTACCAATGCCATATTTTGTAATATTTTTTGTACCAAGGTGGGATCAGTTGATTGACCAACCCACTGCCCTAAACTTGCAGGAAACAACAGCAAAGAACTGGCGAAAATAGCTGGGATAACCCCGGCCATATTAAGCTTCAACGGCAGATGTGACTGCTGCTGAGCATAAATTTTCCGGCCTTGTTGTTGCTTTTGAGCATAGTTCACAGGGACACGGCGTTGAGCACGTTCAATATAAACGATACCCGCGGTAACCGCGATACCTAGCAATACAAAAATAAATAGTACAATCAAGTTCATCTGACCTTGATTGACCTGTTCGATAGACTGCGAAATCATACCTGGCGTACCAGCCACAATACTCGCAAAAATGAGCATTGAGATACCATTACCAACGCCACGCTCTGTAATCTGCTCACCAAGCCACATTAAGAACATTGCGCCCGCTACCAATGAAGTAACGGCTGGTATATAAAAGGTAAGACCAGACGATAAGGTAAGATTTTGGCTGATTAAGCCAGCACACATTCCTAATGACTGTACTAGAGCTAAAGCAAGCGTCCCTTGACGGGTATACTTGTTTAGCTTACGTCGTCCCGCTTCACCTTCTTTTTTGAGGGCTTCAAGCGATGGCAATACTGCAGACATCATCTGTACGATAATCGATGCTGAGATATATGGCATAATGCCAAGCGCCATAATAGACATACGCTCTAGCGCACCACCTGAGAACATGTTGAACATACTCAAAATGGTGTTTTCGTTGCGCGAAAACAGATCAGCCAAGTTAACTGGGTTAATACCCGGAACTGGAATATGTGACCCTAAACGATAAACAATCAATGCGCCGATTAAGAATAATAAACGCGCCCATAGCTCGTCATACTTACGTATGAAGGCAAATGGATTAAGCGGTATACCAGCCGATGACATTGATTGCTTTGACACGTTACTACTCCTCGATGCTACCACCAGCAGCTTCGATAGCTTGCTTAGCACCTTTAGTCACTTTGATACCTTTAAAGGTATAAGCTTTAGTGACTTCGCCTGATAGCATTACACGAGCACGCTTCATATCGTGACGGATAAGGTTAGCAGCTTTAAGTGTTTCAACGCTAACCACATCACCTTCAATTTTATTCAGTTCAGAAAGACGCACTTCTGCAGTCTTCATAGCCATTTTGCTGGTAAAACCAAATTTTGGAAGACGACGATATAAAGGCATTTGACCACCTTCAAATCCTGAGCGTACGCTAGAACCTGAACGAGATTTCTGACCTTTTACACCACGACCACCAGTCTTACCAAGACCTGAACCGATACCACGACCACGACGTTGAGCAGTTTTCTTTGCGCCAACACCTGGTGATAATTCATTTAATCTAAGACCCATTACGCTTCCTCCACTTTTACCATGTAGTTAACGCGATTAACCATACCACGGGTTGAAGGCGTATCTTCTACTTCAACAGTGTGATTAATGCGGCGTAAACCCAATCCTTTCAAGCTCGCTTTGTGGCTCTTTAGGCGATGGGCACCCGATTTAAATTGAGTGACTTTCATTTTTTTCATCGTAACTCACCTAGTCTAAGTTAACCCAAGATTTCGTCTACAGATTTACCACGTTTAGCTGCCATCTTCTCTGGAGTTGACATATCACGTAAACCGTTAAACGTTGCGCGAACAACGTTAGCAGTATTGGTAGAACCATAACATTTAGTCAAAACATCTTTGACACCAGCAACTTCTAATACAGCACGCATAGCGCCACCAGCGATTACGCCAGTACCTTCAGATGCAGGCTGCATGTAGACTTTACTAGCACCATGACGTGCTTTGATCGGATGATGCAAAGTTGCATCATTTAGCTCAACAGTAATCATATTACGTTTGGCAGCTTCTAGTGCTTTTTGGATAGCAGCTGGCACTTCACGCGCTTTACCACGACCAAAACCAACACGACCATTACCATCACCCACTACGGTTAACGCAGTGAAAGAGAAAATACGACCACCTTTAACAACTTTTGCAACGCGATCAACGGTAACTAAGCGTTCTACTAGACCGTCAGTCTGTTCATTTTTATCATTTTTATCATTTCTAGCCATGATTAAAACTCCAATCCGTTTTCGCGAGCTGCTTCTGCTAAAGCTTTAACTCGACCATGATATTTGAAACCACTACGGTCAAAGGCAACTTTAGTAATGCCAGCTGCTTTTGCGCGTTCTGCGATCATTTGGCCTACAGACGTTGCTGAATCAGCATTACCAGTCGCGCCTGAACGCAAGCTGCTGTCTAAGGTAGATGCCTGAGCAATCACTTCACCACCATTTGGAGAGATAATCTGGGCATAAATATGTTTCGACGTGCGGTTAACCGTTAAGCGATGAACGCCTAAGAAACGGATATGCGCGCGTGTTTTCTTAGCTCGACGCAGACGAGCTGCTTTTTTATCAAACATTTCAACTCACCTTATTTTTTCTTAGCTTCTTTGCGAATCACATGCTCGTCACTATAACGAATACCTTTGCCTTTATAAGGCTCAGGTGGGCGGAAACCACGGATATTAGCCGCTGCTTGACCAAGCTGCTGTTTATTGTTTGATTTCAAAACAATTTCAGTTTGCGTTGGGGTTTCAGCTGACACGCCTTCAGGTAACGTATATTCTACTGGATGAGAATAACCAACGTTCAAGGTTACTTTGTTACCAGTAACTTGTGCGCGATAACCAACACCAATTAATTGAAGACGTTTTTCAAAGCCTTCGTTTACGCCTTTAACATAGTTGTTAACAAGAGCGCGCATGGTGCCAGTGTGCATCATAGCTTCTTTTGAATCGACTGTAGGTGAGAAAATGATAGCATCATCTTCCTGTTTCAGCTCGACCAATTCATGCAGGCGTAAAGACAAATTGCCGTTCTTGCCTTTAACTTCGACCTGCCGATCGTTCAAAGTAACGCTTACGCCGTTTGGCAGCGTCACTGGGGCTTTAGCCACACGAGACATAGGAATATTCCTTAAAAAATTAACTTCTTTATATTAGCGAAAAAACTAACAGGCTAAAAAGCCTGCTAGTTTAGCATAATTGTCCCCAATAAGCATCATTCAATTTTATCAATCTCTGATGCCTAAGTTTTTAAGGATATATCGATCAATCATAAATTAATATATACTCAAAAAGGGTCAAATAGACTTTATCGTCTTATTACCTAATGCAGTAAATGCAAATTAGGCAACAAATGCGACGATTTCACCACCGATACCAGCAGCGCGTGCAGCACGATCACTCATGATACCTTGGCTAGTAGAAACGATAGCAACACCCATACCTTGCTTAACAGTAGGGATAGCGTCTTTACCGCGGAACTGGCGTAAACCAGGACGGCTATAACGTTGGATAGTTTCGATGACAGCTTTGCCTTCGAAGTATTTCAATTCAATAGTAAGGGTTGCTTTGTTGTTTTCTTGTTCAGCAACAACAGCGCTAGCCACATAACCTTCGCTAACTAGTAAATCAGCAATTGATTTACGTAATTTAGAGCTCGGCATTGCTACCGATACTTTGTTAGCCATTTGTGCGTTACGAATACGGGTTAGCATATCCCCAACGGTATCTTGCATACTCATATAGTTACTCCTTACCAGCTTGCTTTACGAACACCAGGCACATCGCCTTGCATGACACGCTCACGCAGCATATTGCGTGATAAGCCAAACTTGCGGAAGTAACCGTGAGGACGACCGGTGATAGCACAACGATTACGCAGACGTACTGGTGATGAATTGCGTGGAAGAGCTTGTAGCTCTAACATTGCTTCCATACGAGTTTCGTCACTTGCAGTCATATCACTGATAGTTTCTTTTAGCTTGATACGCTTTTCAGCATATTTAGCAACCATTTTTTCGCGCTTTAATTCGCGGTTAATCATGCTCTTCTTTGCCATAACGTCTTTACCTTATTTAAATGGGAAGCCGAATGCTTTAAGCAACGCACGACCTTCTTCATCAGATTGAGCTGACGTGGTGATTGTCACATCCATACCGCGGATACGATCAATTTTGTCAAAATCTACTTCTGGGAATACAATTTGTTCTTTGATACCCAATGAGTAGTTACCACGTCCGTCAAAGGCTTTAGGTGAAAAACCGCGGAAATCACGAATACGAGGAATTGCAATGGCAACGAGACGATCTAAAAATTCGTACATTTGCTCACCGCGTAACGTTACTTTACAGCCAATTGGCCATTCTTCACGAATCTTAAAGCCAGCAACTGATTTACGCGCTTTGGTGACAACAGGCTTTTGACCAGCAATTGCAGTCATATCAGCCACAGCACCTTCAAGCAATTTCTTGTCTTGAGACGCGCCGCCTACACCCATGTTCAGTGTGATTTTAGTGATTTTAGGCACTTGCATCACATTTGCCAAACCAAGTTCTTCTTTGATTTTCTGCTTTAGTTCATCGTTATATAAAGATTTTAATCTTGCCATTACCATTACACCCTTAGTGTCTTACGCAGTCGCCACTACTTCACCGCTTGAACGATAGACGCGTTGTTTCTTGCCGTCTTCGCCAAACTGATAAGTAATACGGTCTGCTTTTTGGGTTTGCGCATTTAAGATTGCGACATTTGAGATATGCAGAAAAGCTTCTTGCTTAAGAATGCCACCTTCAACGCCAGTTGCCTGATTTGGCTTCTGATGTTTGGTAACAATATTAATGCCTTCAACCTTAATACGATCGTTTTTTACAGCTTGTACAGTACCTTGCTTGCCTTTGTCTTTCCCAGCAATCACGATAACTGTATCGCCTTTACGTAATTTTGACATGGATTACCTCACAATACTTCTGGTGCTAGTGATACAATTTTCATAAACTGATCACCACGTAGTTCACGAGTTACCGGTCCAAAAATACGAGTTGCAATCGGCGCTTTGTTTTGGTTCAACAATACCGCTGCATTGTCGTCAAAACGTAACACAGAACCATCAGGGCGACGAACGCCTTTTTTGGTACGTACAACTACTGCATTCATCACGTCGCCTTTTTTAACACGACCACGAGGAATGGCTTCTTTAACCGTTACTTTAATAATGTCGCCAACTGATGCATAACGACGATGAGAACCACCCAGTACTTTAATGCACTGAACTCGCCTTGCACCGCTATTGTCTGCAACTTCCAGCATTGACTCAACCTGAATCATAGCGTTACTCCACACGTATGAGCAATAAAAACCAGTTGCTGCCGCTAGCACAGTATGAGTAGACGGCATTTTAATATAAATAACCGCGACTTACTCTTAATGTGAGTGATATACGCTCGGCGCAATCAGCATCCTTAAAAAGGCGGCTATTTTAACAGCTTCTGGCTTTTAATGCAATTTACTTAGATTTTTTCTACTTTTTCAACCACATCAACCAAAGTCCAAGACTTGGTTTTTGAGATTGGACGCGTTTCTTTGATGCGGACAAGGTCGCCTTGTTGGCAAACGTTATTCTCATCATGTGCTTTGATTTTCGTAGAACGACGAAGCTGCTTGCCATACAAAGGATGACGAACCAGACGCTCAATCAAAACTGTGATGGACTTGTCCATCTTGTCGCTGACAACTCGTCCTGTCAATACGCTAGCATTGGTAGCTGTTTGATTGTTATCGCTCATGAGTCGCCTCGTTGTTTCTCGTTAATCAAAGTCTGAAGCTGAGCAATCGTGCGACGATTGCCTCTGACTTCATGGGTATTACCCAACTGACCAGTTGCTTTAGCCATACGAATACGGAAAGCATCAAGTTGCTTTTCATCAAGTAACTGGGTCAGTTCTTCTAATGATTTATCACGTAATTCACTGATCTTCATTACATTATCGTCCGCTTAACAATGGTAGTTTTAAAGGGCAATTTTGCTGCAGCAAGCGTGAAAGCTTCACGTGCAAGCTCCTCTGGTACCCCTTCAATTTCATATAGCACTTTACCAGGTTTGATTTCGCATACCCAATACTCTACAGGACCTTTACCTTTACCCATACGTACTTCTAATGGCTTGTTGGTAATAGGCTTGTCTGGGAATACACGAATCCAAATCTTACCGCCACGCTTAATTTTACGAGTGATGGTACGACGTGCTGCTTCGATTTGACGTGCTGTCATACGACCACGCGTCAATGATTTTAGACCAATTTGTCCGAATGCAACGGTGCTTCCACGATGAGCTAGCCCAGTGTTACGACCTTTATGCATTTTACGAAACTTGGTACGTTTTGGCTGTAACATAGTTTAACCTCTGTCTGAGTTTCGACGGTTTCCGTTTCCGCGACCACGGCGTTTTGGCGCACGAGTCTGCTCTTCTTTGACCGGATTATAAACGCTGTTCATACCGTCAAGGATCTCTCCGCGGAAAATCCAAACTTTAACACCGATGGTGCCGTAAGTTGTCTCTGCACGAATTGACGAGTAGTCAATGTCAGCACGGAGTGTATGCAGTGGCACACGACCTTCACGGTACCATTCACTACGAGCAATCTCAGCACCGCCAAGACGGCCAGACAGCTCAACTTTGATACCTTTAGCACCAGAACGCATGCTGTTTTGTACGGCGCGCTTCATCGCACGACGGAACATAACACGACGTTCAAGCTGACTACCGATACCGTCTGCTACCAAACGTGCATCAAGATCAGGTGACGTGATTTCTTCAATGTTGACCTGAGCAGGTACGCCCATAATTTTGGTCAATTCTTTTTGAAGTCTTTCAATATCTTCGCCTTTTTTACCGATAACAATACCAGGACGCGCAGTGGCGATGGTAATCTTAGCGGCGCCAGTAGGACGCTCGATCATGATGTTGCTGATCATTGCGTTGTCTAGCTTTTTGCGTAGATATTCACGAACTCTAATGTCGTTGATTAGGTATTCTGAGTATTGTTTAGGGCTAGCATACCAGTTTGCGTTATGCTTTTTTACAACACCAAGACGAATTCCGATTGGATGTACTTTTTGACCCATAACTTATTCTCCTACCTTTATAGTGATGTGACAGGTACGCTTGCTGATACGATCAGCGCGACCTTTAGCACGTGGTAGGATACGTTTTAGCGTAATGCCTTCATCAACGTAGATAGTTGATACTTTAAGAGTATCGATATCTAAACCGTTGTTGTTTTCGGCATTGGCGATGGCTGAGTTAAGACATTTCTTAACAAACACAGCGCCTTTCTTATTGCTATACGTTAGGATATCCAAAGCACGCTCAATAGATTTGCCACGAACTTCATCAGCAACGAGTCTAACTTTTTGTGCCGATATGGCGGCACCGCGTAATTTTGCAGTTACTTCCATGGTAAGCACCTTATCTCTTAGCTTTTTTGTCAATGCCGTGACCACGATACGTACGAGTCGGGGCAAATTCACCTAGTTTATGACCAACCATCTGTTCGCTCACGATAACCGGTACATGAGTACGGCCGTTGTGAACAGATAAAGTTAGGCCAACCATTTGTGGCAGGATCATCGAGCGGCGCGACCAAGTTTTAATTGGCTTGCGTGAGTTGGTTTCTAATGCATTCTCAACTTTAGCAAACAAGTGCGCGTCTATGAATGGACCTTTTTTCAATGAACGAGGCATGAAATTCTTCCTTTATTTCTTCTTGGCGCGACGGCGGATGATCATGTTGTCAGTACGCTTATTGTGACGCGTTTTAAGTCCTTTAGACTTCTGACCCCAAGGGCTAGTTGGATGGCGACCTTTGTTACGACCTTCACCACCACCATGCGGGTGATCAACCGGGTTCATAGCGACACCACGAACTGAAGGACGAACACCACGCCAACGTGAAGCACCAGCTTTACCAAGTGATTTCAAGTTGTTTTCAGTGTTAGAAACTTCACCAATAACAGCACGGCAATTCACGTGTACACGGCGGGTTTCGCCAGAACGCATACGTAGAATAGCATAAACACCGTCACGACCTAGTAACTGAACACTAGCACCCGCGGCGCGAGCCATCTGTGCACCTTTACCGATTTTAAGTTCGATATTGTGAATCACAGTACCCAATGGGATATTTTTTAGTGGTAAACAGTTACCTGGACGAATTGGTGATGCTTCGCCTGACATTACTGTATCGCCAACTGCTTGTTTTTTAGCAGCGATGATGTAACGACGTTCGCCATCAGCGTACTTAAGTAATGCAATATGCGCAGTACGGTTAGGATCGTATTCAATACGCTCTACCGTTGCTGGGATATTGTCTTTAGTACGTTTGAAATCGATAATACGATAATGCTGCTTATGACCACCACCGATGTGACGAGTCGTTATGCGACCATTATTGTTACGACCACCGGTCTTACTTTTTGATTCTAGAAGCGCTGCAAACGGACGACCTTTATAAAGGTGTGGATGCACTACTTTTTCAACAAAACGACGGCCTGGTGATGTTGGCTTTGCTCTTACGATAGGCATGAGTGTAATCCTTATTCGTTATTCGCTGTTTCACTAGTAGAAGCAGTCGTATTCGCGACCTCTTCACCAGCATCAGCCATTTGTACATCTTGACCAGCTTTTAAGGTAACATAGGCTTTTTTATAGTCATTACGACGGCCGATACTTTTACCAAAACGCTTTGTCTTACCTTTAACATTCAAAGTGTTTACTTTTAAAACTTCAACACCTTCAAACATCATCTCAACTGCTTTTTTAACTTCAAGCTTAGTAGCCTTAGAGTCAATTTTAAATACCTGCACACCAAGTGAGTCGCCAAGCATTTGAGATTTCTCTGAGAATACAGGTCCTCTTAGGATCTGATAAAGTCTTGCGTTATTCATGCTAGTGCTTCCTCAAATTGTTTCGCAGCTTCAACTGACATGATTACTTTATCAAAAGCAATCAAGCTCACTGGATCCACTTCACTTGTACCAAGTACATTGACATGTGGGATGTTGCGAGCAGCTAAGTATAAGTTTTCGTCAACTTCTTTTGTGACGATCAATGCACGAGGTGCACCAAGCTCATTTAACTTTGCGATCAGCTCTTTGGTCTTAGGACCAGAAACGCTTAGCTCTTCTACCAAAATCAGACGCTCTTGGCGAATCAATTCGGCTAGGATGCACTGCATCGCACCGCGATACATCTTACGGTTAACTTTCTGTGACCAATCTTGTGGCTTAGCCGCGAATGCACGACCACCCCCACGCCAGATTGGGCTACGAATAGAACCCGCACGAGCGCGACCAGTACCTTTTTGGCGCCATGGCTTAATACCACCGCCAGAAACTTCGGCACGGGTTTTTTGTGCGCGTGTACCTTGGCGAGCACCAGCTAAATAAGCGGTGACGACTTGATGCACTAGTGCTTCGTTGAATTCACGACCAAATGCCGTATCAGAAAGCTCAACCGCAGCACCTGTAACTGTTTTTAAATCCACGTTAATCCCCTTGCTTAGGCTTTGACTGACGGACGTACGATAACATCGCCACCGGTGGCACCTGGGATAGCACCCTTGATGACAAGTAACCCTTTTTCGGCATCAACCGAAATCACTTCTAGGCCTTGAACAGTAACACGTTTGTTACCCATCTGACCCGCCATCTTTTTGCCTTTGAATACTTTACCTGGTGACTGGTTTTGACCAGTTGAACCATGTGCACGATGAGACACTGAGTTACCATGAGTAGCATCTTGCATACTAAAGTTGTGACGCTTTACAGGACCTTGGAAACCTTTACCTTTACTGTTTCCTGTCACATCAACCATCTGACCTTGTTCGAACAAGTCAGCTAGAATCTCGCCACCAATCTCACGACCTTCAAGATCGCTTTCGTTGGCACGAAATTCCCAAACACCACGGCCAGCGGCAACGCCAGCTTTAGCGAAGTGACCTTTTTGAGCTGCTGTTACGCGGCTGTCACGACGGGTACCTGTGGTAACTTGGATGGCTTGATAGCCATCTACATCAGTATTTTTTACTTGAGTAATGCGGTTAGCACTGATCTCAACCACTGTTACAGGGATAGAAGCACCTGTTTCAGTGAAGACACGGGTCATGCCGCATTTTTTACCGACTAAACCGATCGCCATTTTAGACCTCTTTATATCTTATATTAATGGGTTGGGTGTTTATGTGCATTAACCCAAAGCAATTTGAACGTCAACACCCGCCGCCAAGTCAAGCTTCATTAGCGCATCCACAGTTTTGTCGGTAGGTTGAACGATGTCAACCATACGCTTGTGAGTACGGATTTCGTACTGATCACGAGCGTCTTTGTTTACGTGTGGTGAAGTTAGAACGTTGAAGCGCTCAATGCGAGTCGGCAACGGTACAGGACCACAAACTTGCGCACCGGTGCGCTTTGCAGTATCAACGATCTCTTGTGCAGATTGATCAATCAGACGATGATCAAAAGACTTAAGACGGATACGGATTCTCTGGTTAGCCATGCCAGCAAGCTCCTAATATGTGCTTTCGTCATTCTTGCGTTGCAAGATCATGATCAAAAGCAGTTTGGTTAAATATTCACTTAAAGCGGCCTTCTGTTCTTAACCAGAATGAGTTCTTTATCCGAACTTGTAGCGTGCCAAAAGCAAAATAGTTTAAAGCCCCGCCGACCCTCCTATATATTGGAAAGCAGCAAAGGCATAATGAAATAGTGCCAGAAACGATGCTCTGGCTGTCATAGCGCCAGCTTTTTTTATTCAGCTGCGCATATATAATTCAGTGGTATACATTATACATAGTATTCTACCGATTGCAAGGGCAATATCTAGAACAGCTAAAGATATCAAGTAATTAAGGTAACGCTGTTAAATAAGCGAACCTAATGAAAACCGACTGATTATATTCAATAAAATCAATCTAGCACAATATCATACTGCTCTTGGGTATAGAGATTTTCCACATCAAAAGTAATCACTCTGCCCAGTAGGTACTCTAGGTCTGCTACCGTATCAGATTCTGTGGTCAGCAGTAAATCAATGACGGCGGCATGAGCCACGACCGTAAACTTTTTAGGAGAGTTGTAGGTGCGAGCGCAACGCATGATCTCACGGAATATCTCAAAGCAGACGGTTTCGGCTGTTTTAACAAAGCCGCGTCCCTGACACGTTGAGCACGGTTCACAAAGCTGCTGCCCTAACGATTCTCGGGTACGCTTACGAGTCATCTCTACCAAGCCAAGCTCACTAACCTGCGTAATCTTAGTTTTTGCATAGTCTTGGGTGAGCTGCGACTGTAGACTTTCTAGCACATCGTCTTTGTGCTGCTGCTCTAACATATCGATAAAGTCTAAGATAATAATGCCGCCTAGATTACGTAGGCGCAACTGACGAGCAATAGCATGAGTGGCTTCTAGATTGGTTTTGTAGACCGTGTCCTCTAATGAGCGACCGCCCACAAAAGAACCTGTATTGACATCAATTGTCGTCATTGCTTCCGTCTGATCGATAATCAGATAGCCACCAGACTTTAGGTCGACACGGCGTTTCAAAGCGTCACGCAAGTCGTCCTCGACACGGTGTACATCAAACAATGACTGCTCTGCGGTGTAATGCACGATTCGATCATAAACAAAAGGCACAAACTCTTTGGCAAAGTATCTGACTTGCTCATAGATTTGCTCATTATCGATGATGACTTTTTCGGTATCAGCATGTACCAAGTCACGGATTGAGCGTAATGGTAATGCTAACTCTTGATAAATCAGCTCTGAGCTTTGATGATGATTGATTTCTTGGCGACGGGCACAGATAGTTCGCCACAGCTGCAATAGGTAATAAATATCTTCTTCTAGCTTATCAACAGGGACACGTTCAGCAGCCGTACGAGCAATGAGCCCGCCTTTTAGATTGACCGTTTGCATCAGGCTGCTAAGTTCGGTTTTTAAGCGTGTCCGCTCTTCTTCACCATCAATGCGCTGTGATATCCCGATATGCTCGCTCGATGGCAGATAAACCAGATAGCGTGATGGTAGTGATACATTGGTCGTAAGACGAGCACCTTTGCTGCCTAATTGGTCTTTGGTTACTTGTACCAAAATACGCTGACTCTCATGCAAACGATGCTGAATCAATGTCTTAGCAGCTGGCACTATCTCTGTATTTTGCGCACTAACTATAGGCGGTGTCATGGCCAAGCTATCAGCCGATACGCCAGTAGTAGCGTCGTCTTCATTGATTTCGTGCTTAGTGTGTTTGGCCGATTTATTTTTTTCTGCCACTGGACGCGGCTCACGCTGCATGTCATTGACGTGCAAAAATGCTGTCCGTGATTGACCAATATCAACGAAGGCTGCCTGCATTCCAGGAAGGACACGAACGACCGTACCTAGATAGATATTGCCGACCAAACCCAGTTTGTGATGTCGCTCAATATAAATCTCGCCCAAAATGCCATTGTCTAAAACCGCAACACGGGATTCCATTGGACTAATATTAATCAGCAGCTCTTCGGACATAGTTTTTTCTCTTATCTCTCAGCTTTTTTGTTAGACGTTCATCGTCTATTAGATTGACAGTGTAACAAATGCGACTTGCTCTTGCCCATTACCCTACCGTGTCATTATGTGCATATCCAATTATAACGGGTTGACTGTGCTCATACTGCCTTCTGCCATCTCTTTGATTAATGCCAATGTTTGCGCCAATGGTAATCCAACGACATTGGTGTAGCTGCCATTAATACGACTGACCCAAGCCGCACCCAAGCCTTGGATACCATACCCACCCGCTTTGTCAGCTGGCTCACCGCTATCCCAATAGTCACTCATCATCTGTGTCGTCAGAGGTATAAAAGTCACTTCCGTACGCTCAGTGATTTGCTGCTGATTGATAATCTGAAACGCTTGATTGGGTTTTGATATGTTGGGCTCTGACGTTTTGGGCAATGGCTGTACTTGGGTCGCTTGTACGGCAGTCCACACTTCATGGACATTATCAGACATATGCTGCCACATCGTATAGGCATGCTCACGATCGGCTGGTTTGACCAATACGGTCTTGCCATCCGACAGCACACCGATGGTATCAGAGGTCAAAATAATGAATGGAGCTATTAGACTATTTTGATCTGTGTTAAAAGTACCACTTAACTGCTGTATTGCGG
The DNA here is from genome assembly GCF_030407455.1 of Psychrobacter sp. 5A.1. Classification (GTDB taxonomy): domain Bacteria; phylum Pseudomonadota; class Gammaproteobacteria; order Pseudomonadales; family Moraxellaceae; genus Psychrobacter. The sequence continues at coordinate 9,245 of NZ_JASDDJ010000027.1, read as the reverse complement.
CATCGGCTTTGGTTGCGACCATACGCTCGATATAGGCTTTTGGTGACTCATTAGCTAACGGAGTCTCATCAATATCCACGCTCAAAATACTAAAATCTAATTGCGCTCTTGCCAGTAGCTCACGACGACGCGGAGAGCCAGACGCTAAAATGATATCCATCGACATTCTCTTCATTTATAAATTTATGGTGTGTGCTTTTAGGAAATTTTGTGGGTAAGTCACGGTGAGCCATTAACGCGAAAACTTGCGTAAAGTAAACAGCACGAGTGGCCAGCTGAGAATGCTCATGAGTAATGACAACACAGATTGGGCGACAAAAACATTTTGAACAAACATCTGTAGTATCCATAGATTTAACTGAAAGACTATCAACCCTAGACTAGCAATTAACCAAGCGGTGATGGTGTTTAGTTGTCTGACATAGATACTAGTGACTTTGATCACTAGTGCGACCACGACAGCTGCAAAGGCTTGCTGCCCTAAATGGGTGTCCATTAGTAAATCAGCGATAATCCCGACGGTAAATGCGGTAAAAATACCGACATAACGTGGCTGGAAGAGTAACCAAAAAATCAGCACCATGATCATAACCATGGGGCGCAACGTGGCCATACTAGGGCTTAATGGATATACATTGAGTGATGATGCAGCGATGAAACTCAGAACAATCACAACTATCAATAGTACCGTTGCATTCTCAGAATCAGGATACGACATGGGTACTTACCTTAGCGAGTGTTTGGTGACTGCGGTTATATTGTGAATTGAGATTTGACAAGGTAAATACTATAAGTGAAAAACATTAGGACCTGAATAAACAGGCTTATTGGTCTGATAACCACAGGCTTATGCCATCGTTATTTATCGAGCAACAGCGGTATTACTCTCATTCAGTAACTTGTCTTGAAGTATGAGCACATAAGCGTTATCAATAAAGTTAGCTGCTGGCGTGACTTCAATCGTTCTAAAGTTATCGGTTTGCTCGTCTTTGACATGCGCGATACGACCGACTCGATAACCTGCAGGAATACGTCCACCCAAACCTGACGACACCAACTCATCACCCACGCGCACATCCGACGTTTTGAAGACATAATTGAGACTCAATGAGGATGGAATGCCTTGGCCTGTGACGATCGCGCGCTGACCTGTGCGTTTGACGGTGACCGCAACGGACTGCTGCTCATCTGTAATCAACAGTAGGCGGCTGGTGTTAGGATAAACATTAATGATTTGTCCTAATACCCCATCTTCGTCGATGACTGTTTGTCCAACTTGCACACCATCTTGCTCACCTTTATTGAGCACCACAATCTGTCTGAGCAAATTGGTATCTGTCCCGATGACTTGCGCCAGATTAAGATCAAACTGCTCAGGCGTGGTGGTAGATAGAATGCCTTGCAAACGTGCATTCTGTGCCAAAATATAGTCTTGCTGTTGTAGCTTGGCATGCGCATGTATCAGTTGCGACTTTAGCTGCATATTTTCGCGACGCAGTGCTTCTTTTGATTGCAGGCTGCCACTTGCCCAATGCTTGGCATAGCTTGGCAATAAAGACAGCTCATAAATAGGCTGCATCGCGGCATGGCTGGTACTACGTACTGGCTGAAACCATTCTGAATTTTTGCTATCAAACCACATCAGTATTAAGGCTGCTATCAATACAATGGCAGTCTTACGAAGTGATAACGGCTGGCGCGCAAAAATACTTGGAGTCATAAGTCGTCTGATTTAAAAATTCTAAAATGAACAATAGCACTGATTTGAAGCATGAGTGTTTATCGAGGATATTGGGTGATAGTACGAATGAATGCAATTAAAGGTAGCACAATCGGCTACCTTTAATTTTATATACAATCAATCCTTTATCAATTGGGTACGGTATCAGTCTCGCTTAGCCTACTACTTGTAGTACTTTCGCTCGGCTTCCTTGTATCCAAATTATATTGAACCGACTATACTTATGGTTTTATCATTTATGAAAATCATCATTATCAATATTGCACACGCTATAGAGCAAATACGGACATGGAAGATTTAGACAAAAATCATGTTCAAGCTTTTGTTATTGATGAAATCAAGCGCGATACCACCACCGCGGCTAACACACGTTAATGGGTCTTCTGCCACAGTCACTGGTAAACCTGTCTCTTGAGAGATGAGTTTGTCTAAGTCACGTAATAATGCACCGCCACCTGTCAGGACAATACCACGCTCAGCGATGTCTGATGACAATTCTGGTGGCGTCTGCTCAAGTGCTACTTTTACGGCACTAACAATACCGCTTAATGGATCGGCCAAAGCCTTTTGCACTTCTTCTGAGTTGACAGTAAAGGTTTTTGGTACACCTTCTGCCATGCTACGACCGCGAACTTCTACTTCTAGTTGGCTGTCTTCGTTTAGTGCAGAACCGACTTCTTTTTTGATGCGCTCAGCCGTCGTCTCACCGATGACACAACCGTGCGTACGGCGTACATGGGTAATGATAGCCTCATCAAACATATCGCCACCGATACGAATCGACTCAGCATATACACAGCCCGATAATGCAATAACGGCAATCTCAGTCGTACCACCACCGATATCAACGACCATAGAACCACTGGCTTCATGAACGGGCATGCCAGCGCCAATAGCGGCAGCCATAGGCTCTTCTAGCAATAGTACTTTGCTCGCCCCTGCTGATGACACTGCCTCACGAATCGCCTTTCGCTCAACCAGAGTAGACTTACATGGCACACAAACCACGACGTTAGGATTTGCCATAAAACGCTTGGCTTTTACCTTAGCGATAAAGTGCTTAAGCATTTTTTGCGTCACTTCAAAATCGGCAATGACGCCGTCTTTTAATGGGCGAATCGCTGTGATATTGGCGGGCGTACGACCGAGCATCTGCTTGGCATCGATACCAACAGCGGCGACGGTCGGGTTTTGAGTACGATTGCTTCGTAACGCGACCACCGTAGGCTCGTCAAGTACGACGCCTTTATTAGGAATAAAAATTAGGGTGTTCGCAGTACCGAGGTCGATAGCGATATTATTTGATAAAAATCCAAACAGGTTCATGACTAATATATCCAGCGTCTTACGAATGAGGCGAATGAGAGTGACTGAGGTGTTACTCGTCAGTGTTGAGCAGGTCGTCGTTAAACATTACTTGTAGCGAAAGTTAACCATCACAACAAGTCAAAACCCAAGCAATAATGATGAAATGAAAAAACTGGGCTAAATTATACCGATTTAGCTCAAAAAAAACATAGGTATTTGCATCAGTAAGTAAGGATTTTTGTCTTAGACGCCAAAAGTTGTTACAAAGTTTGAAATAGTAGTGAATACCTTTCAACTCAGTGAAACATCATTTAATTCGATAACTAACAAGGCTCTACAGGCAGATGAGTGTTTTGCTTAGTAGCAGATGCATACTGTAACGTATTTCAGAACAGAATGGGTAAGCAATTGAGAATCTATCGTGAATTATACGGTCAGTTTTGCAACTCTTTGTGAATCATTGTGTCTTGGCTGATACTATCTATTAATTAATACTATCTATTGGCTGATACTGTCTGTTGGTTTAGATTGTGCATCAATCAAGCGTCATGCTCTGTAAACTTGAGTCAGATGCTTTATAATAAGCCAACTTATTATTTGTTTGTATTTTAGTTGTTTCTATTTTAGCGCTTACGTATTTTAGTTTTCGTAACCAACTACTCTAACAAAAACTGTCCTTAACTGGAGAAACTATGTCTCAGCAGCCAGCAACGTCTGACAGCAACGTCAGCCGTGAAGAAATCCTAGAAGTTGCCAACCTTGCTCGTTTAGGTGTCGATGAAAATACAGCCGATAGCTATGCCGATGATATCAGTAAAGTATTGAAGCTCATGCAGACGCTATCTAGCGTTGATACCACAGACATCAAACCATTAGCCAATATCCATGAAGCTTGCCAAGAGCTGCGTGCTGATGTGGCCAAACACGATATCAATCGCGAGCGAAATCAGTCAGTCGCGCCTGCCGTAGAAGAAGGTCTATACCTTGTGCCTCAGGTGATTGAATAATAGTGATCGAATAACCTAATCACGTATTTGCCATTATCCCATTTTATTTTATGCTATTAACATTTTGACGGACGACACCTTATGTCTGAACTTCATTTATTAAGTACCCAGCAGCTTATTACTGGCTTGCAAGACAAACAATTTAGCAGCGCGGAATTAACCGAACACTACATCAAGCGTATCGACGCGCTAGACAGCAAGATCAACAGCTTTATCACTCATACCTCTGAGACGGCACGTGCGCAAGCAAAAGCGGCAGATGAGATGCGTGCACAGGGCGATCAACGCCCATTACTCGGCGTCCCAATGGCACACAAGGACATCTTTTGTACCCAAGGCGTACTGACGACTTGTGGCTCAAAGATGCTCCATAACTTCATCTCACCTTATAGTGCTACTATCGTCTCTAACATCGACAAAGCAGGCATGATTAGCTTAGGCAAGCTCAATATGGATGAGTTTGCGATGGGCTCAGACAATAGCAGCTCATACTACGGCACGGTACAGAATCCTTGGAACCTAGAGCGTGTCCCTGGTGGCTCGTCAGGTGGTAGTGCTGCCGCCGTTGCCGCTGGTTTTGTTCCAGTCGCCACCGGTAGTGATACTGGCGGCTCTATTCGTCAGCCAGCTTCATTCTGCGGCTTAACGGGTATCAAGCCTACTTATGGCCGTGTATCACGCTTCGGCATGATTGCCTACGCTTCAAGTTTGGATCAAGCTGGTAGTATGGGACGCAGTGCTAAAGATTGCGCTTACCTGCTACAGCCAATGATTGGTCACGATCCACGCGATGCGACTTCTATCAAATACGATATGCCTGACTACGTACAAGACATCAACGACGCAGAAGCTGCTGCTGGTGACAAACCATTTGCTGGCTTGCGTATCGGTGTGGCCAAAGAATACTTCGGTGCAGGGCTTGATAGCGAAGTTGAACAAGCATCTCGTGCTGCGCTGAAGAAGTACGAAGAGCTGGGCGCAACGATTGTAGAAGTGAACATCACTGATCCTGAAATCACGCTTGCCACTTATTATATGCTAGCCCCTGCCGAGGCATCATCAAACCTATCTCGCTTCGATGGCGTACGTTTCGGCTATCGCTGTGAGAATCCGACCGATCTGATCGATCTATACACACGCTCACGCTCTGAAGGCTTTGGCCCTGAAGTACAGCGCCGTATCTTGACCGGCACTTATGCGCTCTCGGCAGGCTACTTTGATGCTTACTACACCAAAGCCCAAAAAATCCGCCGTTTAATCGTAAAAGACTTCGATGAAGCGTTTGCGAGCTGTGATGTGATTGCCAGTCCAACTGCACCAACTGCTGCTTACAAGCTCAGCGACAATCTTGACCCTGCGACCATGTACTTAGGCGATGTTTATACCATCGCGGTCAACTTAGCGGGTCTGCCTGCGCTCAGCCAACCAGTCGGTTTGACCTCAGACGGTCTACCAATTGGATTGCAATTAATCGGTAAGCATTGGCAAGAGAGTCAACTGCTCACGACCGCGCACCTGTTCCAGCAGCATACGGATCATCATCTACAGCACTCTGCCATCGCAAAGGAGACGGTATAATGAATACAGCAACTACTACTGATAACAATGCCGTCCGCGAGCACGCCGTGCGTAAAGAGCTGTTCGTTGATGGTTATGAAGTCGTCATCGGCATTGAGATTCATTGCCAGTTGAACACGGAAAGTAAAATATTCTCAAGTGCGCCGACTGACTTCGGTCACGAGCCAAACAGTCAAGCCAGCATCGTCGATTTGGGCTTGCCTGGTGTGTTGCCAGTACTAAATGCTGGCGTGGTCGATCGCGCGCTAAAATTCGGTATCGGCGTCAACGCTGAGTTAGGTCTATTTAATACGTTTGACCGCAAAAACTACTTTTACCCTGATTTGCCGAAAGGCTATCAAATCACTCAGATGGCCAACCCGATCGTCGGTGAAGGCTACATCGATGTCGTGGTCAATGAAGGGGAAAAGAACGAATACCCTAAACGTATGGGTATCACCCGCGCGCATCTAGAAGAAGATGCTGGTAAATCGGTGCATGATGCTGTCGATGGTATGACTGGCGTCGATCTCAACCGTGCTGGTACACCGCTGATTGAAATCGTCTCTGAGCCTGATATGCGCTCTGCTCATGAAGCGCTTGCCTACATCAAAGCCATTCATCAGTTGGTCACTTGGCTGGGTATCTCAGACGCTATCATGGCAGAAGGCTCGTTCCGCTGTGATTGTAACGTCTCTATACGCAAGCCTGGTGATGATCTCGGTACGCGTACTGAGCTAAAAAACTTAAACTCGTTCCGCTTCATCGAACGTGCTATCAATCGTGAAATCGAGCGTCAAATCGATATCTTAGAGGACGGTGGCAAAGTCGTTCAGGCGACGATGCTATATGATCCAGAGCGCGATGAAACTCGTGTGATGCGTACCAAAGAAGATGCCAACGACTATCGCTATTTCCCTGATCCTGATCTGCTGCCTGTCCGTATCGAGCAGCATACAGTTGATGCGATTAAAGCCGCTATGCCTGAGCTACCAGTTGCCCGTCGTGCACGTTTTGAAGAAGCGCTTGGTCTATCAGAATATGATGCTCGTATCTTGACTGGTAGTCGCCAAATTGCCGATTACTTCGAAGACGTGGTCGCTGAAGTGGGACAATCAGATGCCAAAATGGCTGGCAACTGGGTCATGGGTGATCTACTGGGCGCTCTGAATAAAGATGACAAAGACATCATCGACTCTCCTATCAGCGCCAAGCAATTGGCGGGTATGCTAAAACGTATCAAAGACGACACGCTATCTGGCAAATTGGCTAAGAAAGTCTTTAGTGCTCTATACGAGCGTGAAGGCGGCGATGCTGATGATGCAGCCGATAAGATCATCGAAGACAAAGGCCTCAAGCAAGAAACGGACACTGGCGCTATTAAAGCCATCGTTGAAGACGTCATTGGGAAAAATCAAGCAATGGTTGATGAGTATCGTGGCGGTAAAGAAAAAGCCTTTAACGGTCTGGTCGGTCAAGTTATGAAAGCCAGTCGCGGTAGTGCCAACCCGCAGCAAGTGAACCAAATCCTAAAAGAGTTATTGGGTTAAGGTAAGCTACTGGTTAGTTCAGCTGACTGTGATAGGCAAAATAATGTGATAGATTTTGGCTGCTAGAAATAGCCCTTGCAATATACATAATTTTGCGTAAAATAGTCAGTCACTCGGGGCGTAGCGCAGTCTGGTAGCGCACTACACTGGGGGTGTAGTGGTCGCAGGTTCAAATCCTGCCGTTCCGACCAAACATAGCAGTAAAGAGAAAAGCCAATCATTGTTTTCAATGGTTGGCTTTTTTTTGTGCTAAATTTGGTGAGTGTAGCAAGAAAACTATTATAAGGTTCCAATATGTTCAAATATTTAGACTTTACTGAAGTTTCTCAATTGATTATTAAAAGTAAAAATGTCGATGACTCATCATTAGGATATTTGAAAAAGAGTGTTCTGGATTTCATTCGACAATCAGAAATAGAACCTTGCTTCTATTACAAAGGTTATCTAAGAGCTATTATAAAAGGAAATTTCAGCTCAACTATCGATGAGGCTAGATTTCTTTTCGAGGGTTACATCAGACCACCTACAGGCATTGTTCGTAAAGTTTTTTCTGAATACAATGACTATAGAGAGTGTCCTTGGAATAAGCTACTTGGAAATTTTAATGCAGATGCTGACTCACTTTATATCCAAAAGGTCAATATAGTTGAAGTTGTTGATTTACAAGAACAACATGATGATGATTACTTGAACCGTAAAAGAAAGCCTTTTGATTTTGATAGAGCTAATGAGCTATATATTGAACCTCAAACTTATATTTACGAAGAAATGTATTTCTATAAGATTGATGTAGGAAACTTTTTTAATTTAGAATACCAAACAAGCCATGAAGGTTTAGCTCAAAAGCTGATAGAAGCAAAAATAAAAATAGAACACCTTAAAATCCAACTTGCACAAGCTGAAGTTGAATTAGAAGACAACTCAGTTGATGACGAGCCAACACACCATAAAAGTGTAGGTTCTATGCAAGCTTTAGTGACTACGCTTATTAAAATGGCTGAATATGATAAAGAACACCTAGCCGATCCTTATGGAGAACTTAATAAGCTTATTCAAGCTAAAGCTGAGGGACTAGGGCTGTCAGTTAAAAAAGATTTTATTGCAAAATGGTTAAAGAAAGCTGATGACGTTCTATAGAACTTTGACATTTTCTATATAGAACTATCGAATTACTCTATTTCATAAAATACCTTCATACCAGCCGTATCAATCAAGTTACGGTAAATATGGAGCTAAACATGACTCAGCAAGATCACACCCCATCTCATTTAGAGCAGCAGCCACCGCATAATGCGCCTAGCAACTTATCAAAACGGCTACTGCCAATACTAAAAATGATACTCAGCATTTTATTACCTTACTTGCTATCACCGCCTGATATCAGCATTCATATTCATCACATTAATATCATGTTTTAAAGCCGAAAAACTGAGCACTACCCTAGCCGATACTCGTGTCCTATAGACTTTTATATAGCGAGCCGTTAGGGTAAATGCTACAACGTTACGATGGTTTATCCTATGTCAGAGCCTGTCAATCAGCCTACCTCTACCCGCCTTATAGATGATGCTCCTTGGGAGCGTTACCGTCGACCCTACGTGCGTGATTTGGCTTATGCGCTGGCTTGTCCTAACGTCTTAACGCAGTGGTTAGACTTTGCACCGCATGAAAATACACATGCTATTTCAGTTCATAGCGCTAGCTTTTGGCGGGCACAGTTTGAGGCGTATGAGCAGCGGTTAACAGAGCTGGATACCACTAATGACTATCAAGCGCTGACTCGCTATTTGCTCAAGCGCCCAAGTCCCAATCGATTAGGATTTCATTTTGAAGGGTTACTGTCATTTTGGTTAGAGGATGGGTTCGCACGCAAACTGCATCCGTACGAGACGCTCGCTAATAATGTGCAGCTATATAATGGTAAGCAAACGACTGGAGAAATAGATCTAATTTTATACAATCATCAAGACAAGCTGATTGAGCATTGGGAGCTGGCCATCAAGTTTTTGGTGGTGTTCTAAAAAGTATGCTGTCATCAGACATAACCATAGTTAATATAAAAGAATACCAGATCGAATACTT
>NZ_JASDDJ010000026.1 GCF_030407455.1 Psychrobacter sp. 5A.1 | reverse complement strand
TTGAATATTTGGCGTATTAAGGCTTTGGTTTTGACGGCTTCAAGGCTAATTGGCTTGGGCTTTATTCCATAGTAGTAACTACTCTTCATCACGCCAAACAGCTTGCACAGAAGGCTTTTATTGACCTGTTTGTCTTGCTCTGCAAGCTGACTGATTAGCGATAGCCGTTCAGGCTGTCCAAGGCCAACAGAGCAGAAGCCTTTTTTAAGATGTCGCGCTCCATAGTCAGCCGTTTAACCTGTTTACGCAGCTCTTGGAGCTCTCGCTGCTCATCTGTTAAGGCGTTGCCGACTTTAGGTGCTTCGCCATTTATTTCTTGACGGTACTGAGTCAGCCATTTCTGCAGGGTAGATTTGCCAATACCCAGTGAGCTTGCCACATCTGGTATTTTACGTTTGTGATCAGTGACTAAGCTGATGGCTTCAAGTTTAAATTCTCGGGTATATTGGTTGCGTTTGTTGGTCATACTATTTTCCTTCTTTGGGTTAGTATAACCTCTTAGCAGCTGTCCAAGTTTATTATGCCACTACACTCAATACAATGTCTGTTTTTTTGTCTACTATTAACCCGCTCTTACAACCCATATTAGCGATACCAATAGGTATTTTTGCTATCAACTTTGTCTTTTAGACACATGAGCAACAACAAAAAGCCCACAGAGATATTCCCAACCCTTTGATATCTTTAGTCAGCTTATCTGATGAATGAGTCAACTTCAGTCATCTATCACTTTTTATCCACAAGCTATCTGTATTTCAAGTATAAGATAATGCTATCAAACTTCTAATTTATATTATTACTAAATGCCTATTTCTTACTGTCTTTCTTTTTGACAATAACTTTATGTTGTCGATAATATAGATGAGCTTAAAAAATACTTGTTCAAAAACTGTCTTTGGTATGATCATGATATATCTTGCACCTATTTGCGCTACCACGCTTGCTATCGTAAAACGATGGAACCCTTCGCTGTTAGTAGTGCCACTGTGTGTACTACTCGTAGGCTGTGATAGTGCCTCTTCGAATACCGGCAAAGAGATGGTATCTACATTTGCCTCGACCAATGCGCAAGATACTTCGGAGTCAATGCAAGATGACAGTGCTGACGTCTCAAACCTTGATAGTGAATTGAACGAAGTAGTAGAAGGACAGTCACTGATTGCAGCGGCTCAATCCAGCAGTGATACGTACACAAACACCTCTACGAGGCTGTCAGAATCGAAAAGCAGTATGCTGCAAGCGACACTGATGGGAGATTATGGTGGCATGGTGTCTTGTTTGGATTGTGACAGTATCGACGTCACCTTGAATCTGTTTGCTGATGGTTCTGTCCTAAAGGCAAGCTCCTATCATAATCCTGAGCAGCCACGACTACCTCTATTAGAGTCAGGTATCTATCGTCAAGACAACGACAAAATTACCATTGTTTATGAAGGTAAAAATATCGAAACCTATCATATCCAAGACAACCATCTGATATTGATGGATGAATATAAAAATCTGAACAATGACTACACTTTGTCGCGTAAATAACGCGTAAATAAATAGTATTGATGTGGCTGTTAAAAATAGATATATGAAACATACAGCAATAATCAAGGTATAACACAACGTCAAAACAGCCAAATCTCATTGGTTAAATAGCGCCTATTTGTTAGGCGTTTTTTATTGGTCATCGAACAACGTTTACTTTACAATGATTGCTTATATGCCACACTGCTACCGTAGCCATGGATTATCAAATCCATTACTGATAACAGCGAAGCATATAAAGATATATCGTTGACTCACTCTCTATCCTTTTTATTCAAGCTCGTACGGAACGTCTATGCATATTCATATTCTTGGTATTTGTGGTACTTTTATGGGCTCACTTGCCTTATTGGCGCGCGAGCTTGGGCATACAGTCACAGGTTCAGATGCCAATGTCTATCCTCCTATGTCCACTCAACTCGAAAATGCTGGCGTCACTATCGAAGCAGGCTATCTGGTGGCGCATTTGCAACCAACGCCAGATTTGGTCGTCGTTGGAAACGCGATGAAGCGTGGCATGGATGTGATTGAGTATATGTTAGATACTGGTATGCGCTATACCTCAGGCCCGCAATTTTTATCTGAGCAAGTGTTACAGTCTCGCCATGTGATAGCCGTTGCGGGTACCCATGGTAAAACCACCACCACCACCATGCTTGCTTGGATATTGCATTATGCTGGTATCGATACTGGGTTTTTGATTGGCGGTGTACCGTTGGTCGATACGACTGATGAGCGTCTACAACAAGTCTTTGCGCACAGCAGTTATTTGGGCGCAGAAAAGGCGAGTGAGGATAGCTCAGATACTGGCTATTTTGTCATTGAAGCCGATGAGTATGACTCTGCATTTTTTGATAAGCGTTCAAAGTTTGTGCATTATCGCCCACGCACCGCTATTTTGAACAATCTTGAGTTTGATCATGCGGATATTTTTGCGGATCTCAATGCAATTCAAACTCAGTTTCATCATATGGTGCGTATGATTCCCAGCACTGGCAAAATCATTATGCCAGCCGCGACCATCAGTTTAGAAGATACGCTAGCAAAAGGGGTTTGGACGCCTGTTTGGCGTACCGCCGTCATCGACTCTACTTTATCTGATACGAGTGACAATGAACGTACTCTAAAAGATAGTAGCGATTGGCAGGCTGAGCTCATTAGCGCAGATGGTAGCCAGTTCAGAGTCAGTTTTGCGGCTGATAAAGACGCAGCAGCCATTGTAGAATGGGCAATGAGCGGTATCCATAATGTTAATAATGCCTTGGTTGCAGTCGCCGCCGCTTACGACGTTGGTGTCAGCGTCTCTACTGCTTGTGCTGCTTTATCTACCTTTGCTGGAATCAAGCGCCGAATGGAGCTGATCGGTGACGTCAACGATATCTTAGTCTTTGATGATTTTGCCCATCATCCAACAGCCATCACGACCACCTTAGATGGTGCCAAAAAGAAACTGGCGGGTAGACGCATTTGGGCCATTATTGAACCGCGTAGTAACACCATGAAAATGGGCATTCACCAAGACAGCTTGGCCCAATCAGCCGCACTCGCTGACCATACATTATGGTATGAGCCGACTGGACTAGAATGGGGCCTAAGAGACGTCATCGAACAAGCCAATGTAGCAAACCCAAATATGGGCAACCAACAAGTGCTATCGAGCACGGATGCTATCATTGAACATATCAGCCATCATGCAAAAGCGGGGGATGCAATTGTGGTCATGTCCAATGGTGGTTTTGAAGGGATTCATCAGCGTCTATTAACGGCTCTACGTAATAAATAGCTGAGCTGGATAAATCTTATTAAAAATTAAAGCGTGGCATCGTTATCGACGAGCCACGTTTTTTTGGTTTTAATGAGCATCAATCACGACCAACGTTTGCGACTTTACTACCTTTGTAACCTTTCGTTTACCTATTGCCCTTACGCGATAGCAAATCGGACTTTTTTATCACATAGCCCCTACAGTAGTAACATTTTAGGCTTACTTTTGCGCCTGACGACTGTTTACAATAGAGTCATTAAAACTTGTAACTCATTATAAATATTACGAATATTAGGAGAATAACAATGGGATGGATTGGAGCAATTATTGTAGGTCTGGTCGCAGGTCTATTAGCACGTGCTATCAAACCAGGCAGTGACCCTATGGGTTGGATTATGACTATCGTACTGGGTATCGTCGGTGCTTTAGTTGGTGGTTTACTGGCTAACCTAGTCGGTATCGACGCTGATGGCGGTTTTACTGGTCTTATCTTCTCAGTAATTGGTGCGATTATTCTGCTGTTCTTGTATGAAATGATCGTAAGCAAACGCCGTGCATAATTAGTTGTACATGATCTTAGCTAATTAAAATACCATACAAACAAAGCCTTGCGTTAAGCAGGGCTTTGTTGTGCGATTCACTCTCAAAATGTAGATATTCTTAGCTCATAGAACGCCTTATGAGTGCAAAAGTATTGATAAGCATTACTTTTGTCCCCATTTATCTTATAATATTAACCCTATTTTGTTCTTATCATTGAGGTGAGCGTTATGGCACTACTCCCTATCTTAAATTATCCAGATCCCCGCTTGCGTACGATTGCCAAGCCTGTCAAGGAAGTGACTGCTGAAATCAAAACCTTAATCGCAGACATGATCGAGACGATGTATGATGCTCAAGGCATTGGGCTTGCGGCCAGTCAAGTGGATCAACATATTCAGCTTATCGTCATGGATTTATCTGAAGATAAAACGTCACCTAGGGTCTTTATCAACCCAAAAGTCACGCCATTGGTAGAAGAAAAGCAACCGTATGAAGAAGGCTGTTTATCCGTTCCTGAGGTTTATGATAGCGTTGAACGTCCAAACAAAGTACGTATTGAAGCCTTGGATGAGAATGGCGAAAAAATTGACGAAGAAGTAGAAGGCTTACTCGCGGTATGTATCCAACATGAGATGGATCACCTAAATGGTGTCATATTCGTCGATTATTTATCGCGTCTAAAACAGACTCGTGCTCGCGATAAAGTACGTAAAGTCGTCAAAATACGTGAAAAACAAGAAGCACAACCAGCTGAAAAACAGTCACAAACCATCAATTCTTAACTTTCTATTCTTTGTACTTATTCTTTATATTACGTCTTTACCCTTTACATAATTATGCCTGCGGTGAGTGTTAATATTTAACATTCACTGTTTGACAGTAATTTTTCTCACAGATGCTGTTTTCATCAAAGGTTTACTACTATGACAATGATCAAAATTGACCAATATTTTGACCCTGCCAGCTGGCAGAAATTTACCAAAGTGGCTGAAGGTCGCGAGACCCCTTTTTTGGTAGTTGACCTTAGCCGTATCGAAACAAAATATCATGAAATGGTGAGCCTGTTCCCTAATGCAAAATTGCATTATGCAATGAAAGCGAGCCCTGCTGTAGAAGTGATCGACTTACTGGCAAACCTTGGTTCAAACTTTGACTGTGCGTCTATCTATGAGCTTGATCGCGTGCTTAACTGCGGTGTTGAGCCATCACGCATCTCGTATGGCAATACCATCAAAAAAGCCGATCACGTCAAGTATGCCTTTGAAAAAGGTATTGATCTGTATGCGACTGACTCAGAAGCCGATCTAAAAAACATTGCCAAACATGCTCCAGGTTCTAAGATATTTGTTCGTATCTTGGTACAAGGATCAGAGACAGCAGAATGGCCGCTATCACGTAAGTTTGGTTGTCATCCAAACATGGCGATTGATTTGTTGGTTCAAGCGCGTGAATTGGGCTTGGTTCCTTATGGCATCTCGTTCCATGTTGGTAGCCAGCAAAAAGACGTCGCAGCATGGGATGATGCGTTAGCCAAAGTTAAATATATGTTTGACTGGATGAAGAACGAAGAAGATATTAAGCTGCAAATGATTAATTTGGGCGGCGGCTTCCCAACCAACTACATTAGCGAAGTCAACCCTATCAAGGTTTACGCTGAAGAGATTACCCGCTATCTGACTGATGACTACAATGAAGATGAAATGCCTGAGATTATTTTAGAGCCAGGTCGTTCATTGGTTGGTGGTTCAGGGGTATTGGTCAGTGATGTGGTGCTCATCTCTCGCAAGTCTGACACTGATTTGACTCGCTGGGTATATACCGACGTTGGTCTATTTCAAGGCTTGATCGAGACGTTGGGTGAAGCCATCAAATACCCTGTCTATACGCCTAAGATGGAAAACTCTACCAGTGAGGGTACGGTAATATTGGCAGGTCCAACCTGTGACTCAACGGATATTATGTATGAAGAAGCAGGCTATCAGCTACCAGAAGAGCTTGAGATTGGTGATAAAATCTACTGGCTCACCACTGGTGCTTATACCAACTCTTACTCATCGGTAGAGTTCAATGGTTTTCCGCCATTAGAAGTGATTTATATTGACTAGGTAGGGCATATCCTCAATTCAAACGATAGTTATCTAACTGGGCTAAAAATGGCTAAATTTTGCCAAAAATCGTCAAATAGCTGGTCAATATCTCGATATTATCTACACTATTTTTCTCGTTTGACGGCAATTTATCTCATTTTTATCTCCATTTTTGAAATGAGGATACACCCTATTTATTATAAATAGTCATCCATAAAAAAGCGCGGCGCTGTTAATCACAGTGTCGCGCTTTTTTGTGCTTGTTTAGCCGTATCATTGATAACTGGCTACTGTACCAAGAGTGAAATAGGCACACTGTTATTACTACTGATTGCCTGATTACCACCATAGCTGGTACTTTGGTTTTGACTGGTTTGTGAAATCTGACCAATCGTAATCCACTGTCCGCGAGGCACGATAATCGTACTATTCAAACGTTGACTTTGAATAGCATTATTAGCCGAACTGCTGCGATTATAAGGCGAATTGGATTGCACCAGTGTTTCTTCCACTTGAGCTAGCTGTACTTCAACTTGGCCAGTAGGCAACAGTCTTGGTGTTACTGCAATTCCCTGTGTCGTTGGTAGCAGTACTTGCTGCTGAATAATAATCTGTGGCTTTAGATTATAGTTATTTGCATAGCGATTGCTACTATAAGCCTGAGTTAAGGAGTAGAGCGTGCCAGTACTAATGCTCGCTGCACTGCCAGATAAGTTTTTTATTTGGTATGAATTACTGCCCTGCTGCTGACTGTTCCTTTGATTAATGATACCTGACCCTTGGATACCACGATTAGTAATAATAACCTGCCCTTGCTGGATATTATTCTGTGTGCTGCTGTTATTGCCGACACGCACTGTGACGGTTAGCGCCTGTGGCTGACGATCAATCTGAGTCAATAGCTGTTGCACTGCCTGATAATTAGCCGCTGTGGTGTTCAGTACTAATTTGTCTTGATAAGTTGTGACTGTACCGCCATCACGACTGCTGTTTAACTGCTGACGCACCGCAGGTAGTAATGTGTCACCGCCATAAGTATGAATAACATAGGTCTGATAAGTGGTGGCTTGAACAACGACAGGCAGAGCCACCAGACTGATCGCCAAGACTGTTTGACCTGCATAGCCAATATTTTTACTAGCAGTAATAGCACTGCTAAGCACCGTTATCAAACTCCGTCTAAACGTATTCATGTTTGGCTCCTAGCAGCGACTCATCATTTATTGAGATTTAAAGCATGTTGAAGACACGCCTTAACCATTTAACCCTAACACGTCTTGCATATTGTACTGCCCTACTTCTTGCTGAATAATCCAAGTCGCAGCGCGCACAGCACCAGCGGCGAAGGTCATGCGCGCGCGTGCACGGTGGGTAATCTCAACGACTTCACCATCCGCGATAAACATCACGGTATGATCGCCGATGATTTCACCACCACGAATCGCATGGATACCAATCGTACCTGCTTCGCGTTCGCCCGTTTGTCCTTCTCGGCCATAAACAGCGACGTCTTTTAGATTCTGTCCACGAGCTTCAGCGACAGCTTCTGCCATCATATAAGCGGTACCTGATGGCGCGTCGATTTTATGCTTATGGTGTGCCTCGATGACTTCTACATCCGCGTCATTACCAAATGCTTTTGCTGCCATCCCTAGTAGCTTCAATGACAGATTCACGCCCGTTGAGTAATTACCTGCATAAACAATCGCAATCTGCTCACTCGCCTTTGCTAATACGTGCTCTTGCTGCTCATTAAAGCCTGTCGTACCAATGACCATCGCAACATTATGCTCAGCACAAATCTGCATATTCTGTTCAGTCGCATCAGGTAAGCTGAAATCAATCAGTACGTCGATGTCATTTACGACTGTCTTTAGATCATCGACAATCTGCACATCCAAGTGCCCGATAGCCGCAACTTCACCGGCATCAGCCCCTACTAGGCTCGATCCTTGACGTTCAATCGCTGCGCTTAATATCGTTTGCTTGTTGTCTTTTACTGCTTCGATAAGCATACGGCCCATACGACCACCCGCTCCAATGACACCGACTTTGATGGTTTGTTCTTTTACTTGTTGATTCATATCTTTGTCCTAAATGCTTTGTTTTTAGTAAAGGTGCTTTTAAATACTATTTATCGTAAGTTTAGCAAATATCCCTACCCGAGTGGCTTTTTATACACTCAGCAAAAAGCCCAATAGTTTCACGTGAAACTATTGGGCTAAAAACAATGACGTTGTTCAGTTAAGCAAAACTATCAGTCAAATAGCTCGCCAATCTTTTTGAAGAATGATTTTTTATGCGGTGACTGTTGATGCTTACTATCACCGTCCAAAGTATCTTGGAATTGACGTAACAAGTCTTTTTGCTCGCGCGTCAGATTCACTGGCGTCTCGATGACGACACGGCAAATCAAATCACCTTTCATGGTCGTGCGAACTGGCGTCACGCCTTTGCCGCGCACACGTAGCAACTTACCACTTTGCGTGCCTTCGGCAACCTTGATTTTCACTTTGCCATCTAAGGTTGGAATTTCAACTTCTTTGCCCAATGCGGCATCAGTGATGCTAACTGGCACATCCATATATAGATCAGCGCCTTGACGGGTAAAGACATTGTGCTGTTTGACGCGTACTTCGACATACAAATCGCCGTTTTGCACGCCCGCGCCGCCCGCTTCGCCTTCGCCTGCTAGACGGACGCGATCACCATCATCGACGCCAGCTGGGATAGAGACTTCTAGCGTACGTGATTTGTCTTTGACGCCATTACCATGACAATCAGAACAAGGGTTTCTGATTTGTTTGCCCGTACCACCGCAATGAGGGCAAGCTTGCTGTACGGCAAAGAAGCCCTGCTGCATGCGCACTTGGCCTTGTCCATGACAGGTCTGACAGGTCACGACATCAGAAGCATTTTTTGCCCCTTTACCATCACAGGTATCACAAGGCGCAGGAGCGGTAAAGCTGATTTCTTTTTTGCAGCCACGTACCGCTTCTTCTAAAGTTAGCTCAATCACATAGCGCAAATCAGAGCCACGGCGCGAACGTCCGCCACCGCCGCCGCCACGCTGCTGACCGAAGATATCGCCGAAGTTACCAAAGATATCGCCAAAGATATCTTGGAAGTTACCGCCGCCTGCGCCGCCGAAGCCGCCGCCACCCATGCCGTTTTCAAAGGCTGCATGACCCATGCGATCGTAGGCTGAGCGTTTTTCTGCATCGCTCAGTACTTCATAAGCCATTGATGCTTCTTTGAACTTGTCTTCAGAATCAGGATCATCAGAGTTGCGATCTGGATGGTATTTCATGGCAAGCTTACGGTAGGCTCGCTTAATTTCTTTGCTATCAGCGGTCTTGCTGACACCTAATATTTCATAAAAATCGCGCTTACTCATGCTCTCTCCTATCGTCTTTACAGTCACACCGGCTCGTCAAGTCATCCGCGCTACTCAATGATGGTCTCAATCTTATACGTCTTAATCTTATGCGCAGTCAGTCTTACTTTTATACACAGTCATCTTCTAACGTTTCACATGAAACATAGTGAAGCACAATGTCACAGAATAAGCACACTTGGATTTAACGAACAAATACGGTGGGGGCTGCTTAGCCAAATCAATTATAAAAAGTTTGCGCTATTTATGGAGATGGTCGGCTGATTTATCAAGCGCTTAACTGATGAAATTAGCAGTTAGCCTAGCTGAGTCAAAATACAAACGATTTATTAAGGTTACGGCAAAGCTTTTCATACCTGAACAATGCCCAGTCGTGCTAATATTTGTCGCCATATCTATGGTCATCTATACTCATAATGATGACGTTTGCGACAAGGTCCCATGTCTTATGAAAAAGCTGGTTGTTCTATTAATCATCATTGCGGTAGCCATTTATGCAGGCTCGCCTTACTACAGCGCGTATCAGCTCAAAAATGCCTACGATGACAAAGACGGTGCCACTATTGCAGCGGCCATTGACTATGACCAAGTGCGGCCTAGTGTGCAAAACCAATTGACCAGTCAGTTTACGGCGACGATGACCCAATATCCGTTAGTGTCTCAGCTGGGCGGCGAGCCTTTGACCGAGGCTGCCAATAGTTTTATCGCAAAAGCCGTTGATGGTGCCATCACCCCGCAGAATATTGAAAAGGTTATCAATACGCAGGGTCAGGCCAATACAGCGACCAAAGAATTGGCAGCGGCATGGGCTATCGCGAGCAATCAGGTCAATTTAAAAAACTTGATCCAGACCTTAATCACTCAGCGCGGCGATGTCGATGCAGTGGTCAAAAGCCAAATGCAGGAAATCATGACAAAACAAGCCGCTGAACTTGAGAAACAAGTGGCTCAAGGCTCTGATAGTGACAAACCTAAGCTGAGCTATTGCGGTATTAATTGCTTCACTATCAGCGGACAAGTTAAAGGCTATCCACTCACGATAGAGATGCAACGTGAAGGTTTGATTAACTGGAAAATCGTCGATATCGTGTTGCCGTAAATTATTTAAGACAGCTTTTGAGATGCAAAAATGTCTGAATAGAACCATAAAAAACCGCCTTATGAACTGATTCATAAGGCGGTTTTTTATTACTGTGCTTAACCGTCTAATACCTTAAGTTTTTGAATTACTGAAGCACTTAACCCTACCAATCGATTATTCAACACCCAAGAATTCTAGAAATTCTGGACTTTCAAAACTCGCCTGATATAGCACGCCATCTTCACGATAGATGGCAGGCGTCGCCATTACCGCGAGTCCAGCTGCTTTTTCACGGTTCGGCGTTATATGATCGGTGTTACAGCTCGCTGGTGCAGGCGTCATCTGACCCGCTAGCATTGCTTTGTCAAAAGCTTTGCGGCGACTACTTTCATCAGCTTGACACCAAATACCACGCATTTGCGCAGGTGATGCCTCGTATATCGGATAGCCGATAACGTTGACGGTGACACCTTTTGTATTGAGCATTGGTATCTGTTGATGCAATCGACGGCAGTACGGACAATTCACATCATCAGCCACATAGATGACAGCGCGCTCTTTGCTAGTCGCAGGATAGGTAATCAGTTGGCTCTTATCCAACGTCGCAAACACAGACTGGTTTTTTAGTGATTCAAACGCTTCGTCAAGCCCAATAAACTGGCCATTTTCGATGACAGATATCTCGCCATCGGTGATGTACTGCGCATCATCTGATAATAAAAAAGGTACGCCTTCTAACGTCGCCCCCCAAATAACACCAGGTACGGCCGTATAGAAAAACGGTGTTTTAGCACTCATGTTTTTCAGCGCTGCCATATTCGCTAGCATGTCAGATTTGACGCTAGCACTGACAGGTTTGCCTACCTGCGCACTCGTGCTGCGTGCTGGTGTTTTGGTCACTACCCGCTTGCTTGGATTCTTTTGTAGCTCACCTTGGATGACATATCTACCATCTTCAGTGATATGCAAAGGCAACTGCCCAGCCAAATTGACTTGATACATATTGGGTAAGTTAGAAGGCTCAATAGAGGTGATTTGCGTTTTGATACCTGCCTGAGCCAGTAATTGGCGCAAGCGACTGTCAACAGATTTACTTACTGTGCCAGTATCTTGAGGGCTTTGAGCACTTTGACTGACATTCTTACTGGTAGCATCATTAGCACTAGGCTCAGCACATGCAGTCGTTGCCAACAGTATGGTACTGATTAGACCAGCAGATTTTAATACGGATAATTTCACAGAGACAGTCCTATCTGATTTGTAATAATGACAGTATTTAATGACGATAGTGTTTAATAGCGATGGTTTTTAATAACCACATTGTTCATGCCCGCCACGTGGCATAACAAGTACCATATTATGTAAATATAGAGATTAAAGAGGTGAGAAGACTTTAGCACAAGGACAATGATTTCAAAGTATTAAAGGCTCAGTTTTGCAAAATTGCTACCTAGCTTTAAGAGATAGGCAACACATACTGCCCTGAAAATGAACGAAAAAAAGCAGCACACTGTTTAGTGGCTGCTCATTTTAGAAATATGCTTACGAGTTATTTTAAAGCGAAATCATTTTAAAGCGAAATCATCTCAAATCGAAAAAAGTAACGACTTAAAACTTAGCAACTTCTTCTGGTGTTAAGAAACGACTGTCGCCTTTCTCTAACCCTTCTAAATTGATATGACCAATGCTGGCACGATGTAGCTCAGTCACTCGATTGCCAAAATAACCCATCATACGTTTAACTTGATGATATTTGCCTTGCTCTAACGTCAGGCGCGCATGTGTTGCATCGATGAACTCAAGAACCGCAGGTTTGGTTTCTTCGTGATCACCTTCTAGCAAGATACCTTCCGCCACTTCTTTGACTGCATTGGCCTGAGCATCGCTATCCATTGCATCAGCTAAGGTAAGCTCATATGTTTTTGCATGCTCGTGCTTAGGACTGGTCACACGATGTAGCCAACCACCGTCATCACTGATCAGCAGCGCACCAGTAGTATCGACATCGAGGCGACCAGCAATGCGTAAGCTACCAAGCTCTGGAACTGAAATCAGCTCAGTAACGATAGGGTATTCTTTGGCCTTTAGCGTACATTCAAAACCTTCAGGTTTATGAAGTAAAATATAACGATTGCCCGCTGCTACCGAGAGTGGTTCGCCGCCCCACATCACTTCGTCATTGACGATATCGACATGCAAACCAGGATCCTTAACAACCTGCTCGTTCACCATAATCTCACCAGCGTGCATGATTTTTTTGGATTCTTTACGTGACAGCTCAGTGGCTTTACTAATAAATTTATCTAGACGCATACTATTTACTACCATCCATTTTATGATACCTACTCTACCTCGGTATACTCAGTTCTATCTAAATTAGAGAGGATGTCAGGCTAATGTCGTCTACTGTTTGTAGTCCTTTCACTAGTCGTCCTTGTCTCTAAATTATCTTGAACCGACTATAGCAGCAACGCAGGCACTCACATTGAGCTTGCATCGCTATCTTCACGGGTAAGAAGTGGTACTATAATAAAAATTAAATAAACACTGCGCCAAATATGGACGACAGTGAAAGTAAGACAAGTTTACCATATCCAACCTAGACCTGATGAAATATGAGCTATCAAACACTAAAACGTACCGTCACTGCTCGCTTAGAAATCAAGAAATCTGAGTTTATTGCTTACGCTTATCCCGTAGCGTCACGCGAGGATGCAATGTTTCACGTGGAACAACTACGAGAAAAATATCCCGATGCCCGTCACCACTGCTGGGCTTATATCATTGGCGATCCAAATAACACCACCAGTGCTGGCTTTGATGATGATGGTGAGCCAAATGGCACGGCAGGACGCCCGATATTAAATGTCTTGCAGCACAAATCTATCGGCAATGTCATTATCATCGTGGTGCGCTATTTCGGTGGTATTAAGTTAGGCGCAGGTGGTCTGACCCGTGCGTATGCAGGCTCAGCGCAAGCGGCCGTTGACCAGATGACATTAAGCCCTTATGTCCCAATGGCACAAGTACAGATATTGGCAGAGTTTGCCACCGAAGCCCAATGTCGTTACGTCGTCGATAGCCTAAATGGCAGTATCGATGACGTCGTTTATAGTAAGCAAGTAACACTGACCGTGACACTCGCTGAGGCAGATATTAACAGTTTAAAAGAACGCTTGGCGATGGATGGGCGGGTGTTGGATAAGCCCTGAATAATGCATGATGCTAATTGATTGCTTTTCAGTATTTACTTTTGAATAACTGTTTTTAAGCGTCTACTTTGCAGTGGTTGTTTTAAATAGCTGTTTTAAGTGACTGCTATTGAGTAGCTGATATTGAATAGCTAACATTGAGTATCCATGCGTTCACTGAAAAGCATTGGTTTTGGCCATTGCCATCGGTATGATAAGCCATTGCTTTTTAACAATAATTAAATAAGAGCCATTTATGTCTGTTTCAAAATCGAACAAGCCATTCTCTCCAGCCCCTTTCAAACCGCCATTTTGGCTGACCAATCCTCATCTACAAAGCATCTTACCCAAATTCTTTGCTCCAAAAGCACCAACCTATCGCCGCGTGGTGATGCAAGATTCCTTAAGTGAAACCGATATTGCTTACGACTTTTATGATGCGCATCCTATCGATACAGCAACAGATGGCGAGCTTGAGCAAACGCCATTGATTGTGCTATTTCATGGTATGGAAGGCAGCAGCGATAGTCATTATGCTCGCGCGCTAGCATACCAAATGCATGCGCAAGGCTGGCATTTTGTGGTGGTGCACTTTCGTAGTTGTGGCGGTATTCCAGCTAATGGTCGAGTTTTTTATAATGCGGGTGATACTGCCGAGGTGCATCACGCGCTACAAAACTTACGTGCGCAGTATGCCAATATCTATGCGGCTGGCGTGTCACTCGGTGGTAATGCACTGGCCAAATATATGGGCGAGTATGGTGACGAAGCCATCTGCAAAGGCGCTGCGGTCATCTCTGCTCCCGTAGATATGTCGTCAGCGGCCATTACCATGCACAGCTTTTTGAGTCATCGTATCTATACGCCTTATTTGCTCAATCCAATTATCAAAAAAGCGTTGGCCAATGATCTGAGCAAAGACGAAATCAACTCTATCAAATCGGCCAATCGTATCAGTGATTTTGATGATATTTTCACCGCACCCCGTCATGGCTATCGCTCTAAAAACGATTATTATCATACGTCCTCTGCCCTACCATATCTAAGAGATGTCACACGTCCACTATTACTGATTAGCGCAAAAGACGATCCTTTTATCGGCTTTACCGCCACGCCAAACGATGTCTCCGATAGTGTCACTATTTTGGATACCGCGCATGGTGGTCATATTGGCTATCTGCGTTATCGCTCAGACAGTCATTCAGAAAATGGCACAGACAGTTCTTCAGTAAACAGGCAATCGACTGATGATAAATCTAATGTTAAGCCATCTGGAACCAATGGTAAAAAAGCAAAAACCTCAAAGTTCGATATCAACTGGATACCCGAGACTGTCAGTGCCTATTTTAATCATATTGGCGTGGCTTCTATTAGGGCGTGTCCTCAATTCAATCGATAGTTATCTAAATGGGTTAAAAATGGCTAAATCTTGCCAAACGGTGTCAAATAGCTGACTAATATCTCGATATTATCTGCGCTATTTTCCTTGTTTGACTGCGATTTATCTCATTTTTATCACCATTTTTAAAATGAGGACACGCCCTAGAGAACCTTATCAAGATGCGGTCTCTGACAACAAATAATCATTGCCATATATGACAAAATAATAACGCCAACGTTTATAAACTTTTGAGAGTGTTTCATGTATCCATTTATCCGTTATGCCAGCACCATCGCCCATGCGGCACTGCAAGTGAAAAAAGGCAATGCCTTAACCTTTAAAGAGACAAGTGAGATTCAATTTCGCTGCCGCTTATCTGATATCGATAACTTTTTGGAGATGAATAATGGCCGCGTTTTAACCCTCTATGATTTGGGACGCACCGACTTTGCGGTACGGACTGGGCTTGGCAAACACTTACTCAAGCAGCGCTGGGGTTTGGTCGTCGCTGGCAGTACCATCCAATATCGCAAGCGCATTCGCGCCTTTCAAAAAGTCACCCTAAAGACCAAAATCGTTGGCTTCGATGAGCGCTGGATGTATATCGAGCAGTCCATGTGGGTCAAGGGCCAGCCCTGCTCCTCTGCCCTACTGCGTACTGGCGTGACTGAAGGTGGCAAAGTCATCGAGACAGCGCGTATCTTATCGGTATTGGGGCAATCTGATTGGCAGTTACCACCGAGTGGCTATGTGGCAGAGTGGATCATCAGTGATGCTGACCGACCTTGGCCGCCAACGGAGTAGTGGCAAGAAATCTTAACTTAAAACAACTCTTACTAGGGCCTGTCCCCATTTTGAAAATGGCGATAAAAATGAGATAAATTGCCGTCAAACGAGGAAAATAGTGCAGATAATATCGAGATATTGATCAACTATTTGACGATGTTTGGCAAAATTTAGCTATTTTTAGCCCATTTAGAGAACACTCGTTTGAATTGAGGACACGCCCTAAGCGTTTATTGAAAGCACGTCACAAACAAGCCACCTTATGGCTACTATTGCATAACAATACATTATATAAATAAATATATTAAATGTTAGGATGGTAGTGAGTTTGACACTCAACCAAATACTATCTAATTAAAAATAGTCTCATAAGGAAAATAATATGATTAATAATACGGATTACGTCGGTACGCTATTCGACAATAGCGAATCGAATCCAAGCAAAATCACCTTGGCTTTTACCATGGCAGGTGTGGCACTTAAAAAAGGACACTCTGCCTCAGTAATATTGATGGTAGATGCCGTACATTTGGCATTGCCCAACGCGTTGGCAAAAGTGGATATCGGTGCACCGTTTGAACCTGCTGGCGAGTTACTAGAAGCCTTTATCGAAAAAGGTGGCCAAGTATTAGTCTGTAGTGCCTGTATGAAACATAACGGTATCGGAGAGTCAGCCATCGACAAGCGCTTCACGGTTATCAGTGGTGATGACGTGGTTGAGCTGCTGATGAATGCGAAGGGGTCTTTGCAGTTGAGTTAGTAGCAAACGTTAAAACGTAAAGTTATAGGAATGGGTCAGTTTTCTTAAATATCACTTTGATAATTTGGGAAGGTGACTCATTTTTTATAGAATAAATTAGCTCTTGAATCGTTTTTGTCATCGTAAGTTCGAAGACAGTTATGCGACCACTGTTATGCTCATTTTGCCTTCATTTGGTTGTCACTGATTTGAACTCTATACCGCTTCTCCTAGATGAGTAAGGATACTTATGAAATTTCGATATGCGCGACACACCAATAATTTGGACAACCTTATCAATTTTTATCAGAACATTATTGGACTGGAAAAGCTTGGCGATTTCAAAAACCATAATGATTACGATGGTGTTTTTTTAGGATTTCCCAATCAGGATTGGCATATGGAGTTTACCTATTCCGCTAATAAAGCAAACCATCATCCTGACAGGGACGATTTGATCGTATTTTACTTAGATAGCAAAGAGGAAATCCAAACCATTATAGGTAAAGCGAAACAGGCAGATATACTACCAATCACCTCACAAAATCCTTATTGGCATGAAAAAGGTATCGAGTTGACTGATCCAGACGGATTCGGCGTCATCCTAACGATAAAGCCGCTTAGTTAAAGGATTAGAGTCAGTTCGCATTCAGCTTATGGGTCAATAAACATTAACTATAGAACCATAGCCAACTATCTTAACTACAACTTCGCAGTCAAGCTTTTTAACTACAAATCCGTAGCCAAAACCCACCCTATCATTCAACCACACCCGAACTGGCAGCGATAGTAAGTAACTTTATCCGAGGAAGTACAATAGCGGAAACATGTTCACTTTTATATTTTTTAAATGTATGATTGTATATTCAAAGCGGGTGAACACTCGCTTTTTTTGTGTCCGAATAATCGTTATTTTGCTTGCTGATTACTATAAATTGAGTAGCTCTTATCATTATAAGACGGTGGGTATTTAATTAATTATTTACATAGGTATTTCGATGAACTGTAAACTATTTTTATCCATCCTGAGCATTGGGTTTCTTACGACCGCCTTTAGTCATGCTGATGAGAGAGTTACGACCAATATAGACGCTCCTTCAGTTGCTAGCAAACTTAGCGATATTAATCGTGATGATTTAGCAATTGCTAGCCCACTGGGTATTACAGTTGGTAAAGACTCTATTGACGTGGCAATGCAAAAACATCCAGGCCTTGAACCGACCTTACAGGATTGGAATAGTGAACGGTTCGATAATCGTCCCTTGGGATATAGATTTTATAACCTATTAACCGATATGTCTTCAACTGAATATGGAAATATAAAAGAAATTGGTGTGTTTACTGACAGCAAAAATATCATTCAAGAGGTATATATTGTATATGATACTGAATTAGTACCTTATGATGAAATGCTTTCTGAGATAAAGCAAAGCTACTTAGAACACCCAATGACCATAGGCAGACTGAATAACTCCTACGCCTACATCAATAATGATTTTCCAGAACATTCTCGGGGGTATTTCATTGGAGAGGCAACGCAATTTGTCGGTAAAAATGTAAATATCGATATTGCGGACTTTTTATCTGGTGAAATTAAAGAAGACCTGAGTAATATGAGTTCTATGAAACAGTTAGATGGTACTTCAATGGCACAATTATATTCAGAGCCTGACTGGAGAGAAGATGCCCTTGAAAGAAGATTAACAGTGATTTATTCGTCGCCTTCAATGGTTAGCATGCGCAATAAACAATATTTTTATACTGACAAAATATATAGCAATATCTATCAAGTTGAAAAAATAATAACCGATTATTTAGCACAAGTAGGCTCAGATAATTTCAAGTTAAATAACATGACTTATCATGACATTTTAACGCGCTTTGTTGATCAACAGCCTACTCCGTCTTCTGATGATGAAGCAATTGAGTTATATAAAACAATCGTTGCGCAAACGCAAAAGGATTTATTCTTAATCAAAGCCTTCACAATGAGCGAAAAAATACGTGCTGCTATTCCATGGAAGTGATAAAGGTCAGGAAATCTAGAACATTACACAGCGTTTCGAAGCGGAACCAAAACCCTCTAAAGCACCGACTAATAAAAACCTTCCTATTCAGCAACTAAATAAACACTATCTCACATACTCTGTACTCAGCTCTGTTAAAGTAAGTCATGCAAACACCCTACTAAAAAGGCGGCCCGTCATGACCTTACTTGATACTCTAAACTTAACCTACCCTATCATCCAAGCACCCATGGCAGGAGCAACCACACCTGAACTGGCAGCGACGGTGAGTAACTTTGGCGGACTGGGCTCATTAGGGTCTGGCATGACGGCGCCAGATGTTTTAACTGGCCAAATTGATACCATTAAATCGCTCACTGACCGACCTTTTATGATCAATCTGATGGTGCTCTCTGAGCAGGACTGTACAACCTTTGATACCGAACTCCCCGCTTGGCTGAGTGAGTACTATCAAGACAACCATATCGAATTTGCACTACCTGAACGCCCAGCGCTAAGCTTTTTAGATCAGCTACAAGTGCTCTATGACAATCCTGTTCCTGTTGCCAGTTTTACCTTTGGTATTATCAGTGCCGAGCAAGTTCAGCATCTGCAAAGTCTCGGCACGCGTGTCATCGGCACTGCCAATCATCCATTAGAAGCGAAAGCATGGGCAGATATTGGTGCAGATGCGGTATGTGTGCAAGGGTCTGAGGCTGGCGGACATCGCGGTGGTTGGCTGCCGCAAAGTGAAAGCGATCCATTGGGGTTGTTGACGCTGATTGGTCAAACGCGTGCCTGTACCGATATTCCGTTGATCGCAGCAGGTGGCATCATGAACGCCCAAGCCATTAAAGCTGTTCAGGCAGCTGGTGCAGAGCTGGCACAAATAGGTACAGCGTTTTTGACCACAGACAAATGCGGTATCAATGACATTTATAAACAAGCTTTACTCGATGCCAGTCATAGCAAACGCAGCGCTGAGACACGCTTAACTCGATTATTCTCAGGTAAACTCGCTCGTGGTTTATTGAATAATTATCTACGTGACTTTGCCAAATTTGAAAGCGCTAATGAGCTACCGCCCTATCCTCAATTAAATGCCATGACCAAATTTATGCGAGCTAATGCGTCTCAGAACAGAGATGCAGAACATCAATCCCTTTGGGCTGGACAAGGGGTAGCCTTGGTCAAACAAGAAAGCACGCTTGAACTGCTTGAGCGGTTGGTAAAAGCGTTATAAATTTACTCATATTTTAGCGTTGCCCGAAATTTTTTATAATCCTCGGCGGTCTCTTTTACCGACTCTATCATCGGTACGTGACCGACTTCTGGCATCATAATAACCGTCGACTGCGGGATAATTTCTTTAATCAACGCAGTCGTTTCAGGCTTGATGACTTGGTCTTTTTCGCCCCAAACGACCAGCGTCGGAATCTGATAGTTCGCAATGACTTTGGCACGCTCTTCGACATTGTCTGTGACGATCTGCTCTAGTATTTTGGACTCAAGCGCTTTATTAGCGATACGCTCTTGCGCAAATACCGCTTGCACAGTTTTGGGCAAATAAGGCGGCTTATACATGACAAAGTCATACATCTCGTAGATATCTTCCGTCTTATTGATCAATAGGGGATTGTTCTCAAGCGTGGCATTTTCCAGTGATTGAGGAATGCCCGCTGACCAAAACCCTGCACTGTCGATGAGCCATAGACTTTTCACATCGTTTGGATACTTTGCCGCATAAGCCACACTGATAGCCCCGCCCATCGAATTACCACCGATGTGGATATTGGATGCCAAGCCCTTCGCTTGCATCAACTCATGCAGACGCTGCGCTTGGGCATCCGCGCGATAATCCGCAGTATCAGGTTTACTCGAATCGCCAAACCCTAATAAGTCTGGAATAACAAGGTGATAGTCAGCCAGCTTGTCAGCGATACGAGTGAAATTATCTTTATTACCGCCAAAACCATGAATCAATAATAGAGGCTCCGCATTGATAGCGTTATTTTCGGTATAAGTGAGCTTTTGACCAGAAGCGAGTGTAAATACCTTAGTGGTAAGGTCTGCTTTATTACGTTCGTGTTGGATGATTTTTTGAGTTGTATTTACGGCTAGCGTATTGGGTGCGGTGGTACAGCCGACGACTGATAAACTGAGTACAGTGGCGAGGCTTAGACGTTTTAATATCATTGAAACTTCCCTATTAAGAAACCGTAAAAGAGTGGCGTGCAAGATGCGGCTAGTGCTGCTTAGAGTCAATCTACTATAACTCGCCACCAAACAATAAAATTTATACATTAGGGCGTGTCCTCATTTTAAAAATGGTGATAAAAATGAGATAAATTGCCGTCAAACGAGGAAAGTAGCGCAGATAATATCGGGATATTGACCAACTATTTGACGATGTTTGGCAAAATTTAGCTGTTTTTAGCCCATTTAGAGGACACTCGTTTGAATTGAGAACACGCCCTAACTACTTTCAGTCCTTACCCAATCATTTTTACCTAACAGAAAATTAACCGCTGCGGCTGCATGAATAGCGGTCGTATCAAATACCGGAATCGGGCTATCAGTCTGTTTGATAAGTAAGCCAATCTCGGTACAGCCCAATATCACACCTTCAGCACCTTGCGCCGCCAAATCTTTAATCACTTGACGATAATACTCTCGTGAGCTGTCTTTAAACTGACCGACGCACAGCTCTTTTTTGATAATGCGGTGTACCTCTGCGCGCTCATTCTCTGCTGGTATCAATACTTGTAAGCCCGCATCAATAAGACGCTGCTTATAAAAATCTTGGGTCATCGTAAACTGAGTACCGAGTAAGGCTATTTTGGTGAGATTTTGTTTTTTGATGGCATCAGTCGTTGCATCAGCGATATGAGTCAACGGCAAGTCTGTGGCGGAGCGCACATCATCGACCAGTTTGTGCATCGTATTGGAAGCAATCATGATCCCTTGCACACCAGCGGCTTGTAGACGCTGAGCACTGCTAGCCATTATCTCGCCTAGCTCATCCCATTTGCCTTGCTCCTGTAACGCATTAATCAACGCAAAATCCACACTATGAATCAACAAATCTGCGGAATGTAGTCCGCCAAGCTGATGCTTAACACCTTCATTAATCAGACGATAATAGCTTTCGGTACTCTCCCAACTCATACCGCCGATGATGCCTAATGTTCGTTGCTTTTGAGCTGCCATTTCATGCTCCTATGTGTTTGCTGTGATTGACTTTATCGTAGCAAAATTAACCCAGTTTAGTGCGTTATTTCTTTATACTGTCCTGCTATAAAAAATGTCCTACAGTAAAAGTGGCTATCGTGAAGCAATACTGAATCTAAGCATTTATAATAACCATTTTATTCATCGGTCAGCACACGATATGATAGTACTCAATGGCAAATCCTAACGGCCACTACCACTATTTATTATATAAAACTGACACTCACTTCATAAGTGAAGTGTCATTAGCACCATTCAGGACACCGAATACTATGGCCAATTTTCCCACCATCAGAATACGTACGCGCCGCAAATACTACCGTCTCATCTTTACCGGTCTGATGGCGATGATGATGTCTCTCATTATCTCGACGGCCTTATTGGTGGTAAAACAAGGCTTTATCGACGGCTTTTTTATGGAATTGATGCATTCGTGGGGACTGGCCTTTATGTTTGCGTGGCCAAGTGCGTACATCTGCGCCTATCTGGTGCAAGAGCAGGTCTTGAGCCGCATTGAGTTTTATTAAGTAAGCATCTATCTACTTTAGGGCATGTCTTCAATTCAAACGAGTGTCCTTTAAATGGGCTAAAAATAGCTAAATCTTGCCAAACGGCGTCAAATAGTTGGGCAATATCTCGATATTATCTGCGCTACTTTCCTCGTTTGACGGCAATTTATCTCATTTTTATCACTATTTTTAAAATGAGGACACGCCCTAGTACCCCCATACCTCATAACAAGATAAGATGAGTGACACAAACTTTTATCTAGAGAGCGCTATGAGCCAACCACGGCGTACTATCGAGCACCTACTCAAGCAAGGCATACTGCCATTGGCGCATGCCGACGATGCGGCCATACACTTAGAAGTCTATCCCACCAAGCGTTTTTGGCTGGCGTTTTTTGATAAGGCCTCGCTCATTATTGGGGCGGTCGCACTGGTACTATCACTGGTTTTCTTTATTGCCTATAACTGGCTAAATATGGGGAAAATAGGCAAGTTTGCCTTAGTCGAAGGGGCCTTGGTGGTCACTATCGCCCTGTATGCTGCACTGGCTTTTAGACAAAAATTTCGGCTGATTCAGCAGCTATTATTGCTCATTGCCAGTATCCTCACAGGCAGCTTACTGGCCTTGTTTGGGCAGGTTTATCAAACGGGCGCAGATACGTGGCAGCTCTTCTTTGGCTGGGCCGTGTTGATTATCCCTTGGGTAATTATCGCCCGCTTTCCTGCGCTATGGCTGCTATGGTTGGGGTTAATTAATGCTCTGACATTGTTTTATATCGACACCGCATTATTCTTTGGACTAGATTACTACGATCAAGACTTTTGGCAATTTACGATCATCACTGTCATCAATTTTATCGCTTTTTATTTATGGCTTGAATGCTTTGAAAAAAAACGCCTAGCAGGAATCTCTGACCTTAGTTCTTCTCGCATTACCTCTAGCATTCAATCCAATAGCATCAATTCCAATACTGTCAATTCCACAAGCGCTGCCTCCAAATCAAGCTTACATTGGAGCACTTACGTGGTCGCGCTTGTCAGCACTTATACCATCACATATTTGGCGATAAGCACTATTTTCGATGATAGAAATATACAGCTGTTTTGGGTAGCGAATGCTTTATGGCTAGGCTGGTGCGGCTTTATGTATGGGCAGTTTCGTCGGCGCCGTGTTGATTTGCTCATGCTAACTTATCTGTCGTTTTCGATCATTAGCGTGGTGATGTGGTGGGTCGGTGAATGGCTGCTTGATGACTTTGATGCAGGAGGATTTTTGTTCTTAGCGCTATCATTGATTGGGCTGAGCTCTGCGGCGGTCATATGGCTGCGCAAAGTATCACGCTTGGATAATGCAAACCAAACCCGTACAACCAACAAAGGCGCTGACCATGAATGATGATAAACAGACGCTGATAGCACTAAAAAATCTGGGTTTGATCGACACCGATGTGGACAATGTCCGTTTAGTGGACGAAAACAACACGACTGTAGACAGTGATAGTCGCAGCGCGGTAAATGATGACCATACTTGGTTTTTACAGTTATTTTTTGGCGTGAGTGGCATGGTAGCCAGTCTATTTTTTATTGGTTTTTTATCATTGTTATTAGAGAACACTGGGGTGCTCGACAGCATGATTGCTGTCCTTATTATCGGGTCATCCTTAAATGGGGCTGGTTTTATGCTGTTTAAACACCAGCAAAACCGTGATAATGCCTTTATAAGCAGCTTGGCGTTTGCCATCAGTGTGGTTGGCCAAGCTTATATTGCATATGCCTTATTCAGTAATAACTTGCCTACACCTATAGACATTTATTTATTTTTACTCACGCAGGGCTTTATGACCCTCGTTATGTCCAATTATGTCTATCGAATATTGGGCAGCGTAGTCACGCTCAGTCTCATGGTTTATTTGCTGAATTATTATCATTTGCCTGAGCTCAGTTTGGGGTTATTGGCGCTGATTGCGGTTATCAGCAATTTACAGCGCCATCGCCTGTT
This sequence comes from Psychrobacter sp. 5A.1, assembly GCF_030407455.1. Taxonomy (GTDB): domain Bacteria; phylum Pseudomonadota; class Gammaproteobacteria; order Pseudomonadales; family Moraxellaceae; genus Psychrobacter. The sequence goes on along the minus strand of NZ_JASDDJ010000026.1, from coordinate 19,029 downwards.
ACAACGGACTCCCGTCAAATGGCACATGACTGTTTTTGCGACGATCAAAGCCGTTGGATACGCCAGCGCACTGATGCTTTTGGCCGTATCTGTTTATTTTATCGCCGCTGAGTATGGGCGTCACGTTGGTAGTTACGGCGAGGCTTTAAGTTATAATTATTATTTGGCTCAAGGGCTGCTTATCTTTGCCAGCCTCTATGCCGCTTACCTTATTCTGAAACGCTATCATGTCAAATTACAATCAGTGGCTGGTCGCCTCATTGTCGGTATTATTATCCTATTGGGCATCCTGTCGATCTATGTCTCAGGGCTGCTCGCGACCAGTTTGGTGATTATCATTGCGGTAGCCAATAGCCAACGCGCGCTGTTGGGTCTTGGTATCGCTGCGTTAGTCGGCTACGTATTTTGGTATTACTATCAGCTCGATACTTCATTGCTGATCAAATCTGTTTCTATGCTCATCATCGGTCTTACGATGCTGATGATACGGTGGCGACTACGGCTCAAACGTGACGCATTTAACAGCACAAAATACATGAATAGTGATGAGCAGAAGGAGCGATTATTATGAGTCAGCTAAAAGATCATGCCGTCCATCAAAAACCGTCTGCCTCTACGCTGACACTGCCTTGGTGGCAACAGCGTGGATTTACCATTGGCGTCGCACTCTTAGGGTTGTTGCTCATCCTCATTATCATGACGGTAAATATCACAAAATATGAGTCCCATTTGGCGACTGGTGACAAGGTACTGTTGGCACTGGCTCCTGTCGATCCTCGTGGCTTTATGCAAGGGGATTATATGGTACTCAGCTATGCACTAGAGCGTGATATTTTTAAAGCGTTGCAGTCAAAAACCCACCATTCATCACCGAATGATGTAGCGTCCGATGCTGCTGATGCCGAGTTAGACTTTCGAACGTATGAGCCAAGCGACGGTTATGTGGTTATAAAAGTCGATAGCAATAACGTGGGGCATTTTGTGCGCCTAGCAGAGCACAACCAACGCGATGATCGTGATACATTAGCAGCGGATGAGCTAGCCATTCATTATCGTGCTCGTAGCGGCAGCATAAAGCTCGCAACCAATGCTTTTTTCTTTCAAGAAGGTCATGCACAGGCGTTTGAAGCCGCTGAATATGGGCTGTTTCGTGTGAATGATAAAGGCGAGCCATTACTAACAGACATGGTGAATAGTGACTTTGAAATCATTATCGGAAAAATAAGCCAAGAGGGTAATGAGCCAAGAGGATAAAGCCGCAAATGAGACGTTCACCCTACTATATAGTCGGTTCAATATCATTGGGATACAAGGCAATCGAGTGCAGATGTATGTATGACCCTTCAAGCGAGGTTACCGCTGTCACTCTTTTATAGTGGACTAACTATGTATGGGGCGTACACCATACGCCCTGATTATATTGCTTACTGCTATCACAGAGGCTATAAGGCATGTATGCCAGTCTCACTAGGGCATGTCCTCAATTCAAACGAGTATCATCTAACTGGGCTAAAAATGGCTAAAGCCCAACCTTATTCTTCAGACAAGCGACTCTGTGATTCAAAGTGCCTTCTAACACAGGTTTAATTTGGGCACACTCGCTATCCGCTATTGGACAGCGAGTACGGAATACGCAGCCTGACGGTGGATTGATTGGACTTGGCAAGTCGCCCTCTAATAGCTGAATGACCTTATTACGTTCGGCAATAGGATCAGGTAATGGCACTGCTGACATCAACGCTTGTGTATAAGGATGCGTCGGATTTCCGTACACAGCTTTGTTTATACCTAGCTCGACAGCATGTCCTAAATACATAACAAGCACTCTATCCGCGATATGTTTAATCACTGATAGATCATGGGCGATAAAGATAAGCGCCAACCCCATCTCTTGCTGTATGTCTTGCAACAAGTTAATGACTTGCGCTTGAATCGAGACATCAAGAGCCGATACCGGCTCATCACAAATGATGATTTTAGGCTTTAGTATCAGTGCACGGGCAATACCAATACGCTGACACTGACCACCAGAAAACTCATGCGGATAGCGGTTAATCTGATTGGACAGCAGCCCAACCTTTTTCATCAGGGCACGTACTTCATCCTGCACTGCTGCTTTTTTCATTTCTGGATAATACGTACGTAGTGGTTCTGCGATGATATCGCCTACTGTCATGCGCGGATTAAGCGACGCTAGCGGATCTTGGAATATCATTTGAATGTCTTTGCGCTTCATTCTCATGGTTTTTTTGGAAGCGCCTACTATCTCTTCATCACCAAATTTAATACTGCCAGCATTGGCTCTCACTAAGCCGATAATCGTTCTTGCCAGCGTTGATTTACCGCAGCCCGACTCACCTACCACGCCTAAGGTCTCGCCAGCGAATAGCTCAAACGAGACGCCATTGACGGCTTTTAAGGTGTCCGGTTTTTGCCAAAAGTACGTCCCTTTTTGTTTAATATTAAATGTCGTATGCACATCTTGCACTTGTAGTAACGGGGCTTGGCTGTTTTTAACCATGTCTACATTGGGTAACGTCATGCCCTAGCCCTCCAGCGTTGATAGATGATTGGTATCAGTATTAGTATTAGTATTAGTATTAGTATTAGTATTAGTATTAGTGTCAATATCTGGTGCCATACCCTTTGCCCTGTCTGCCGAATCATCAATCGGCCTGTCAGGATGCCAATGGCAAGCACGTTGGCGCTCATGGGGCAAAAACTCAAGCGGCGGCGGTACATCACGGCAGATATCCATGGCATGTGTACAACGCTCATGAAAAGGACAGCCAGTCGGTAGATTGAGTAGGTTCGGTGGACTACCAGGAATGGTCTCAAGCTTGCCTTTGTCATCATCTAGACGCGGAATGGCTTTTAATAGCCCGATGGTATAAGGATGCGTGGGTGTATAAAAAATCTCTTCCGTTTCGCCATATGCCATGGTACGACCAGCGTACATCACGAGTACCCGATCACAGATACCGGCTACCACGCCCAAATCATGCGTAATCATAATAATAGTCGTACCAAAATCACGCTTTAGCTCATTTAACAGCACCATAATCTGTGCTTGTACGGTCACATCAAGCGCCGTCGTTGGCTCATCGGCAATCAGTAACTTCGGGCGACAAAGCAGTGCCATCGCAATCATGACTCGCTGACGCATACCACCTGAAAACTCATGTGGATACATACCAATACGGTTTTTTGCCTCAGGGATTTTGACCGCATCTAGCATACGTATCGACTCCGCCCATGCGTCTTTTTTGCTCATGCCTTTGTGCAAAATCAACACTTCGGCAAGCTGATCGCCTATTTTCATATAAGGATTTAGGGAGGTCATTGGATCTTGGAAGATCATAGCGACTTGCTCAGCACGGATTTTATTCAGTGCTCTTTGCGATAAGCCCAGCAGTTCTTTGCCTTCAAATTTTACGGAGCCTTTGGTACGGCCGTTCTTTGCCAGCAGACCCATGATGGCGAAGGCCGTCTGTGACTTGCCAGATCCTGACTCACCGACGATACCCAGCGTCTCACCGTCATGCAGATTAAAATTCAAACCATTTACGGCGGTCACGAGTCCATCTTCGGTCGTAAATTGCACGGATAAATCTTTGACTGCCAATAAGCTGCTTTCTTGATTCGCCTGATTGGCTTGGTTATTGAGCACTGAGTCAGCCCCTACTTTACGGACAGTAGTGTCTATCTTCTCAGGTGCGCTATTGATATCTTGCGTTGCCATGATGTTGTTCTCCTAGCGAGCTTGAGCCTAGCGGTCTTTGGGGTCAAACGCATCACGCAGACCATCGCCAATAAAGTTAAAGCAAAATAAAGTAATGACCAAAAAAACCGAGGGAATCAAAATCTGCCAAGGAGCGACTTGCATCGTTTGCGAGCCTTCCTGTAGTAGCGCACCCCAGCTGGTCATTGGCTCTTGTACACCAAGCCCTAAAAAGCTCAAAAATGACTCAAATAAAATCATCGTCGGTACTAGTAATGAGGCATAAACCACCACCACGCCAAGCACGTTGGGCACGATATGACGCAGGATAATGTTAAACCCTGACACCCCGCCGACGTGGGCGGCCTCAATAAACTCTTTACTCTTCAGACTCAGCGTTTGACCACGGACGATACGAGCGACATCCAGCCAAGAGACCAATCCGATAGCGACGAAAATCAAAATAAGGTTACGACCAAATATCGTCACGAGTAAAATCACGAAAAACATAAAGGGAAAGGCGCTAAGGATTTCTAAAAAGCGCATCATAATCATGTCGACTTTGCCACCCAGATAGCCTGATGTTGCGCCATACACCGTACCGACCAATACCGCCACCGTTGCGCCAGCGATACCCACCAATAACGATATACGCCCGCCAACTGCAGTGCGCACGAGCAAATCTCGACCAAGCGAGTCAGTACCAAAATAATGCTTGTTTTCAATCGACGGCGCAGACTGCATAAAGTTCCAGTCGGTCTCTGCATAACCGAAAGGCGCTAGCATGGGCACAAAGATGACAAACATACCGACGAGCAATAAGATAAAAAAGCTCGTCACTGCTGCCTTGTTTTGATAAAAACGGCGCCAAGCATCTTGCCAAAGGCTGCGACCTTTAATCTCTTTTACAGGCAGATTTATATGCTCGGCTGGCTGGTCTACGGTAAGGCTCATAGTCGTCCTCTTAGTCATCTAATTCAGAATCTGATATTTATTTTTAAGCAATGATTGGCGGTTAAACAAACGATGATTCGTGTTAAGTGCCCATCAATACTGAATTTTTGGATCAATAATGGCGTATAAAATATCGACAATGGCGTTAAAGGCTATCGTCAACACACCAACCAAAATGGTCAAACTAAGCACGACGCCATAATCACGATTGAGCGCCCCATTCACAAATAACTGCCCGATACCTGGTAAACCAAAAATAGTCTCGATCACGATAGAGCCAGTAATAATACCGACAAAGGCAGGGCCCAGATAAGAGATGACAGGTAACAAAGCAGGTCTGAGTGCGTGTTTCATCACGATTTGACGCATCGGTAAGCCTTTAGACTTAGCCGTGCGGATGTATTGACTGTTCATCACCTCGATCATGGAGCCGCGCATAATCCGCGCGATACTGGCAACGTAAGCCAGTGCTAAGGCGGTGACGGGCAATATCAAGTTTTTTACTGCACCATCGTTCCAGCCACCGGCGGGCAACCACTGCAAAAGAATGGCAAACACGAGTACCAATAGTGGGGCTTTCACAAAGCTTGGAATCACCACGCCTGTCATGGCAAACGCCATCAGTACATAATCCATCCACGAGTTTTGTTTCAGTGCTGCTATCACACCCAAGATAAGCCCCAACACCAGTGCCAATATAAACGCGTACATACCGAGTTCCATAGACACTGGAAACGATTGCGCCAATAGCTCATTGACCGTGTAGTCTTTATATTTAAAAGACGGGCCAAAGTCGCCTAATGCCAGTTGTTTTAGATAATTGATATATTGCAGCCACATGGGATCGTTAAGATTGTATTTGGCTTCGATATTGGCCAATACCGCTGGTGACAAGCTGCGCTCGCTACTAAAAGGACTGCCCGGTGCCAAGCGCATCATAAAAAAGGACACGGTTATCAAAACAAACATGGTCGGAATGGCTTCTAAAATCCGCCGAAAAATAAGTTTTAGCATAATGCCTCTTTATAAGATTACCTGTACAACGCTACGTGATTTTAAAAGGCGCGCTTTGAGTATTTACGCCGCTTTCAGGTTTTCTCTGATCCATAGCAGACCGACGCTATCAATCGGAATCTCTCCGTTTCATAGCGCCTGCTGATAAGACGATTGGATGGTTAGTGCTTAATGGTCAGTGCTTGATGGTCAGTGCTTGGCGATAGAGATATCTTTACCTTGCCAATTATCTAGAGGGTCACTCTTTGAAAAGCCAATGACGTAAGGCTTCACCAAACGAGGGCTGACGTAATGATAGATATTAAGCAGCCCCATATCTTGATCGAGTTGTGCTTCAGCTTTTTGATACAAGCTTGCACGTTGCTCAGGTGTGACACCCGCTTTTAACGTTTGAGCCATCAAGCTATCAAAATTGGCGTTGGCGTACTTACCATAGTTTCCACTATTGTCAGATTTGACGATATTCAAAAAGGCTGAAGGTTCGTTATAATCGGCACACCAGCCAGCACGAGCGATTTGATAGTTACCGTTGCGGCGCGTATCAAGATAGGTTTTCCATTCTTTGTTGGTCAACGTCACATCGACAAAACCAAGCGCTTGCGTCCATAACGAAGTGGCAGCAACCGCGACTTTTTTATGATTGTCATTGGTGTTGTACAGCAGCTCAAACGCGAGTGGATTACTCTCGTTGTAACCAGCCTCATTCAACAGTTTTTTGGCCTCAGCAATACGCTTCTCTTTGTCCCAAGTGGACCACTCTGGATTATTCGTTACCTTGCCATTAGCCGCTGTAGGCGTGAGCTGATAAGCGGCCGTCTGTCCTTGACCCATAACTTTGTCTGCAATGGTGTCACGGTCCAATGCCAAGGCTAAGGCGCGACGTATTTTTGGATTATCAAAAGGTGGTTTGACGGTATTAAATTCATAGTAATACGTACAAAGAGAAGGAGAAACTCTGAGCTCATCGCCATTGGTCTCTTTTAAAGAAGCAAACTGCTCGGTTGGAATCTCGTTATGAGTGACATCAATTTCACCAGCCTGATAGCGCGCTACATCGGTCGTACTAGAAGGAATCGGTAGTATGGTGATGGTATTCAGCGTCGTATTGGCATCGTCATAATAGGAAGGATTGCGTGTCAAAACGAGTTCATCGTTGATCTTCCATTTGCTGACTTTGTAAGGACCATTAACGACAATATTGGCAGGATCTGTCCATTTATCACCGAACGCTTCGATGGTTTTTTGATGGACAGGCTTGACGGAGTTGTGAATCAGCATGTCTGGAAAATAAGGTACGGGCTCTGATAACGTCACTTGCAATGTTTTATCATCAATGGCTTTTACCCCGAGCGTCTCGATGCCAGCAGCACCTTCAACGATTTTGTCAGCACCAATCACCTTGGCATCAACCAAATAGCTTGAGTAAGGGGATGCGGTCTCTGGATCGACCAATCGGCGCATACTGTATACAAAGTCTTGCGCCGTGACTGGATCGCCATTTGACCACTTCGCGTCGCGCAATGTGAACGTCCATACTTTGTTGTCTGGACTCTCCCACTCGGTTGCGATTCCTGGAATGGTTTTGCCATCTGCATCGGTATTGGTCAACCCTTCGAATAGTTGACGACCAATATTAGACTCAGGTACACCAGACACTTTATGAGGATCGAGCGACTCAGGTTCAGTCATATTATTGATGACCAGCTCCTGAGTATCCGCCAGTACATTGGGATCAATATTGGCTGATGAGCTGGCATTATTGCTTGCCGTATTGTCACTACAGCCAGTTATAAACATAGCCAGTACAAGAGCAGTAGGTAAAAATACAGCAGTACGAGGGGAGAGAATGTTGTGGGTCATATAGCATCCTAGCGGGCAGATTGATAATCTGTTAATAAGTCCATTTAAGTTTGATATTTATCGTTTTCATATCCATTATTGACGTCATTGAGGGGTATGACCTGTCAATGACGAACTTTAGAAAACTATTGGTAATATTAATAGTAAAAAAAAGTGTTAATGTCAACAATTTTTCATTTTATAGAAAGAGCACTGGGGCAAACAAACCTTTGGACATAATATTAATGAGTGAAAATACAGTTAATTCATCATCTTTAACAAGATTTCATTCACTTTTATCACATAAAACGTACTCCTCATCAAAACATCACCACAATGTTACAAATTGTAGCTTACATCTGTTTAGGTTATTTTGAACGATCACAAATCGTTTTATGATGACTATCGTTTACATTGAAGACATACTCTAGGGCAGCATAATGATGGGCAAGCGACAACATTCCTTAACTAAAGTAGCATTGAGGATACCGAGGCAAACTTGCTACTGTGGCTCACAACTTAAAAACAAATAAAAGGAATCATCATGCGTAGTGCTATTCATAACAGCTTTGGCAAACCTTCTGACGTATTGAACGTGGGCGACAGTCCTATGCCGCTGCCTGCTGCCAACGAAGTCCGTATCAAAACCATCCTCTCACCTATTCACAACCATGACATGCTGACCGTGAGTGGACAATATGGCTATAAGCCTGAGATGCCAGCCATCGGTGGTAGTGAAGCGCTAGGCATTATCGATGCGGTGGGCGATGACGTCACAGATCTAAGCGTCGGTCAACGTGTGGCGTGTGCCAGTGTGCACGAAACGTGGGCAGAGTATTTTGTCGCCCCTGCCAGCATGGTGTTTAACATGCCTGACAGTATTGAAGACGAACTGGCTGCACAGCTGATTGCGATGCCGCTGTCTGCCCTAATGCTATTAGAATTCTTGGAAGTAGATAGCGGTCAATGGATTATCCATAATGCGGCAAACGGCGCAGTGGGTAAAACGCTTGCGATGCTAGCAGCAGCACGCGGTGTAAATACGATTAACCTCGTACGTAGTAAAGATGCGATAGAAGAGCTGACCTCGCTCGGTATCAAAAACAATGTCGTCACCGCTGATGATGACTGGAAAGACCAAGTTCGCGCCATCATTGGTGATGACAAGATTACAGCAGCCGTCGATTCAGTCGGTGGTGAGTCGAGCAATGAGCTACTATCATTACTGGGCAGCAAAGGCACGCTGGTCTCATTTGGTATCATGTCAGGCAAGCCAATGGCACTGGACGCTGGCAGCTTGATCTTTAAGCAAGCCACTGTGAAAGGATTCTGGGGCAGCAAAACCAGCCAAGAAATGGATCTAGACAACAAACAACGCCTGATCACTGAGTTGCTAGAACGCGCATCGAATGGCGATTTGAAGCTACCGATTGAAGCTGTTTATAGCTTGGACGATATCGCAACAGCGGTCTCTGGAAAAGTACAATCAAGTAAAAAAGGCAAAGTATTGTTAAAGCCTTAATTCCTACACTCACCTCGTAATTTCGTAATAAGGGCAAAAACTAGCGGTATTAGCAAATATAAGAAAGCCCATGTGTATTAACGATAAGATACGGTGGGCTTTTTTAACCATTCTGCTGTAATAGTATCGCTAAGCCAATCAGCGCAAATAATAAGATTTAATAAGGATATAACCATGTCAAACGATACAACATTTAAAGCATTAGTCGTTGAAGAAACCAGCGATGGTGAATTCAAAAAAAGCATTCAAGAACGCAAAGTTAGTGACTTACCTGAAAATGATTTGCTCATCGAAGTGCATTATTCATCGTTAAATTTCAAAGATGCGATGTCAGCCACTGGTAATAAAAGAATCACCAAACAGTACCCGCATACCCCTGGTATCGATGCAGCAGGCGTCGTCGTCAGTGACAAATCAGGCACGTTTACCGTAGGACAAGAGGTATTAGTATTCGGCTATGATCTCGGTATGGATACCGATGGCGGTCTCGGTCAAATGATCTCAATTCCCGCAGATTGGGCGTTGGCTTGTCCAGAAACGCTGACACTAAAAGAAGCGATGACCTATGGTACTGGCGGCTTAACCGCAGCGCTAAGTGTGCAAAAGTTAGAAAAAATGGGTGCAAAACCAAGTGATGGCCCAGTTGCTGTGACTGGTGCAACAGGTGGCGTCGGTACGATCAGTATCGCTATCTTAAAGCAGCTCGGCTATGACGTGATTGCATTCTCAGGTAAGCCAGAGCAAAGCGAGCACTTAAAGGCATTGGGCGCGAGCGAAGTACGTCATCGCGATACCATCAATGAAATCGGTAACAAACCTGTCGGCCGTGAGCTATGGGCAAATGCTATTGATACCATCGGCGGCGACTACTTACCCAACCTGCTCAAGCAAACCAAATCTGGCGGTGCAGTGACCAGTTGTGGCCTAGCAAGTGGCGCGGATTTTTCGATGTCGGTGATACCTTTTATCACCCGCGCGGTGTCGCTATTGGGTATCGACTCGGTCTATATCCCACTGGCTGACAAAGAAGCTATTTGGAAACGTGTTGCGACTGATATGAAGCTGCCTAATCTTGAAAGCTATGGTGAAGAGATTACGTTAGAACAAACGCCGGAATACTTAGATCGCTTTATGTCTAGCAAGGTGGTTGGGCGTTATGTGGTGAATGTGAAGGGTTAGTTTTTTAGCTTAGTAGTTAAGCATTACAAAAAAGGCAGCATCTCTTTTGAGGTGCTGCTTTTTTTAGTAAATATTTACGATATTTTTAACGCTTATGCAGCACTTGAAAACAAGATCACGTCGTATAATAAAAATACCAACCATCATGCAGCTCCGTTAGAGATATTACCGTAAGTCCATAAGGCGGTATCATGTAGCCAACTTCGATATCATCATTTGGTGCTTTTAAGTAGCCAAACTCATTATCCAAAAACCCACCCATTGTTAGCACCAGATAACCATCTTCTCTAGCCATATGAACGATACCTGAGCGATCCAGCTTCTTACGTAATTTAGCAACTTTTCTTGTATCTAAATTATCTGCCATAATCGTTCCAGCATAAGCAGTCGCTATTTCTTTTTCGGTCTTATATTTATCATCATTAGAGATAAGTTGGTCATTGAGCATTTTGTGGTGCCGACGCATATCACTCATCTCATAGATATTAGCTTCTTGGCTGAGGGTATCTATGGCTTGTAAATTGCTTTTATTCAGCAAAAAATGCGCTTGATTGCCCATACCGATTGCTGAAAGATAAAGTGCAGTCACAGTAACTATGGGAAATATCACTAATGGCATATAAGAAGATAGCTTTTTATACCCTCTGCTAAATATATTTAAAACCGAGAATAGTAACCCAGCAATGAGAAAAAATAGCAGAGTCAGCAGACTTAAAGTCGGTCCAAAAGCACCAAAATAGGGAGAGTTAATTAAGCTTACTGAGAGAATAAATAGGACAAGATATGTGACGTATTTTTTGTTTTTTGGTGTCATAACAGTCTCACACTGGGTTTGAATATTGCTAATATCTTAGCGTGAGTCTGTTATAAGTAAGATGAAATAAAGATGAAATTAATATGGAGCGAATGACTTACGATCAAACGCAATCATTTCTACGTTACCAACAACTAGCCACACGCCCAGTCAAACTGATCATTCAGCAAATCGATTTGCCCATTACCACCGCCCATATTGGCATCACCAAACTCTTCTTCAAACTCAATATAAAAAGGACTAAATTCTGGCATCGCTTGCATGGGATTGGCCGTACCACCAAAATGGGTTTTTGCATGAAACCGATCAAGCCCTAACCTCTCACCTTTTTCAGAAAACATCGGAATATAAGCATTTTCATCACCTTCCTCTGTCCACTCATCAAGCATTTTTCCGACATTAGGATCATCTATTCGGACAACGTGCTGAATAAACTGAGCGGGTTCATCTTTGACAAAGCAAGTGCTACTCCACTCCTCAATCTCATAGTCTGGATAAACACCATCTTCTTTATTAGGCAGTGCTGTCGCTTCACCTTCAAACTCCTCCTTGGTTAACCAAATCAATGCCCAGCCACCACCAATAATATCTTCAAGATAAATATCTTCAAGATAAATATCTTGAGGGTGACGATGGTTAGCATAGCGACTCAGTGACGCCCAAAAATTCTCAGCGTCTGTATGATTCACCTCAGTGAGGTTAGTAATCATATCTTCAACACCGCCCACCCTATCTTCAACATGATCATCCGCTTGAAAAAAAGAGATTGCCACCAGATCGTTACCTTTTACACGATACGCTTCAGGCACTAATATCGTCCATAAGTGCGCCATTGGTAGACCATTTATTCTACTTCGTGGCCATTGATCCGTGGTGATGCCGACTGGGCGACCAAAGGCCCAGCCTTGCCCATGATCTTTGTCCGTTAGTTCCAAATCGAATGCTTGTGTTAACGCTTCCATCATTAATTATCCATTTTTTAATTTAGGGCGTGTCCTCATTTTAAAAATGGTGATAAAAATGAGATAAATTGCAGTCAAACAAGGAAAATAGCGCAGATAATATCGAGATATTAGTCAGCTATTTGACGCCGTTTGGCAAGATTTAGCCATTTTTAACCCATTTAGATAACTATCGATTGAATTGAGGACACGCCCTAGCACTATCTATATCAGACAAGCTACACCAACCAAAACCAATCAGGGGCAAACAAGTAGGACATGCCCATTGATAGCAATACCGTCAATATACTACCCACAATTGCGCCAACCCATGTCGTACCACCCTTTTCCACTAATTCCTGTTCAGCCATAGCTGGATCTACGTTATTATCCATGATTTTTTTTATATTTTTGACACTGTGACTAAAGTAAAAATAATTACCTAACATACCTGTTAATACTGCCCATGCGATAAAAAAACTGGTTTGACCTATAGAGCTATACGTTTCCATACCGAGCATATACATCAAAATCAAATCGACTGCATTGATACCAATTACAATACATAGGGCTACTAGGTACATCTTGCGATAACACAACCAAGATGCTCCCAAGAGGAGTCCAGCAACATTAAAACTATGAATGCTCGAACCATCATTATTGACGTCTAAGCGTGGCTCACTGTCCTTAAACCATTTATCACGGTAAAAACTGTCATACTTTTCACCGACGAAGGCCGCCAGTAAAGTATCCGCTGTCTCAGAGTCAGAAGATACTGTGTTTTGTGAGCTTTGCGCATCTTTTGAGATATTTACGGCAGTGAGCGGTGGTGGTGTTTGTGCTTGATTATTAGATAGCTGCTGTCCACATTTTGAGCAAAATCCTGCGTCACTTGAGTTTTCTTGATCACAATTATTACAAAGCATCTTATCCCTTAGTTTTACTAAATACTGAACGGCTAGTTGTCTTATTTCGACTTCAATAATCAATAGCCAATTAAAGTTGACTACATTATAGACAATAAAGACAAATGTTCAATAAAAAACTAAAGCCTTCTTAGTTGCCTGTTTATTCAAACCAAAAAAAACACCCAACTAAGTTGAGTGCTTTTTTATCATTTGAAGCTAAGTATTATCTAGAATCTTACTCTCACTCAGTCGTAACCGCCAGTAACTGCCTCTTTACGGATATTATTGATAATTCTAATAATGTTACTTATAATTTTTTATATTTTCTTAATTATATATTGAATTTTACTGACGAAGACCTTATTTCATAGATGAGGAATAACCTCTCTAAATTAAAGGATTAAATCATGAGTTTGAAGCCAGGACCGAAACCAATTGCTAAGTCGACTGGGAAGCCAGATCAACGTCGACGTGATAATAAAAATACTCCAGGAAATACTCCATCTGTAAAGCCAAGTAAATCCTCCAAATGAGGATAAAATAATCTTACTTTTAATGGCAAGCCAGAACTAATTGTACTGGCTTCTCTTCAATACAATAGTACCGAAATTGCCTTTTCTTATTAGCCAATTTAGTCTAGTAAGTCTTAGTCTTAGAAATTTACGTTGAACATCCTAATTCAATGAGTTAGATAAAAGAGAGTTAGGTAATATTCCCAACTTACCAATCTATATAAGTTATCAGTGAAAAGATGATAAACATAAAAAAGCCCACGCTATCGTGGGCTTTTTTTATGACTAACAGCGCTACTTAAGGAAGAATTATTCCCACTCAATCGTTGCAGGCGGCTTACTCGAAACATCATAAGTCACGCGAGATACTTCCGCGATTTCATTCATGATGCGGTTTGATACCGTCTCGATCAAATCATACGGCAGATGCGCAAAGCGTGCCGTCATAAAGTCTACCGTCTCAACCGCACGTAGCGCGATTACCCACGCATAGCGGCGGCCATCGCCGACCACGCCGACAGATTTGATGGGTTGGAATACAGCAAATGCTTGTGCAGTCTTATCGTACCAGCCTGATTTTTCTAGCTCTGCCATAAAGATAGCATCAGCCAAACGCAAGATATCCGCATATTCTTTTTTCACTTCACCAAGGATACGCACGCCCAAACCTGGACCTGGGAACGGATGACGATAGATCATTTTAGCTGGTAGACCCAAAGTAATACCCAGTTTACGCACTTCATCTTTGAACAAATCACGTAACGGCTCAATCAGCTTGAATGCTAAGTCGTCTGGCAAACCGCCAACATTATGATGGCTCTTAATCACGTGAGCTTTGCCTTGATGCGACTTAGCAGATTCGATAACGTCTGGGTAAATCGTACCCTGTGCTAAGAATTCAACGACTTTACCATCGCTCTGCTCGCTCACTTGACGCGCGCTATCAGCGAATACGTCGATGAACGTTTTACCAATGATTTTACGTTTCTTCTCTGGATCAGACTCACCTGCTAATGCGTTTAAGAATAAGTCTTCTGCATCAACACGGATCACTTTTACGCCCATGTTTTCTGCAAAGATTTGCATCACTTGGTCGCCTTCGTTCAAACGAAGTAAGCCGTTGTCCACAAATACGCAGGTAAGCTGATCGCCAATGGCTTTGTGCAATAACGCTGCTACCACTGAGCTATCAACACCGCCTGACAGACCTAGCAATACTTGCTTGTCACCGATTTGCTCTTTTAATTGTGCGATACGCATCTCAGCGATGTTGTCTGGCGTCCAGTTGCCTGCACACTCACATATTTCATGGACGAAACGACCTAGCAACGCCTGACCTTGTAAGGTATGCGTCACTTCTGGATGGAACTGTAGACCGTAATATTGCTTGTCATCATTGGCCATAATCGCAATCGGGCAACTTGGCGTACTGGCAACGATATCGAAGCCTTCAGGTGCTTCAATCACTTTATCGCCATGACTCATCCAGACATTGAGCGTGCCAGCTGCGTCTTCGATACCATCGATCAAAGTAGACGTGCCATTGATGTTGATAGTCGCTGCGCCAAACTCGTGAATATCACTGGCATGAACCTGCCCGCCGAAACGATCTGCCATCGCTTGCATACCGTAGCAAATACCCAATACTGGTACGCCCAAATCGAATACAGCGTCGTTGATACGTGGGCTGTTTTCAGCATGCACGCTCTCAGGGCCACCCGATAGGATGACGCCTTTTGCGCCAAAATCGATGATGCGCTGAGCGTCGATGTCATAAGGGAACATCTCACAAAACACCCCAGAATCGCGCACACGGCGGGCGATCAGCTGGCTATATTGCGAGCCAAAATCGAGGATTAAGATGCGGTCTTCTTTAATGGTAGGAGTGGCAGCAGTTGTGGTCATAAATCGATGTCCATCAATAGATAAATTGGTGCCCTATTTTAACAAGTTTACGCCCTCTATTGGCTATTAGATGATGAATTATTCACGATTATTATTAGAGCCTGCCTTCAATTCACTTGATAGTCGTCTAAATGGGCTAAAAATAAGAACAGAAGAGACAGTAAGCCCAATCATAAGCCCAGTGACAAACAGACTATCCGCCTCTCCATTTAGCAAAGACCCCTACCGCTTACTGCACTTACTACGTAGCATCACCCAATGCTGCATGCATACGAGTCAACCCTTCTAATAGCAATGCTCTAGGGCATGCGACATTAATACGCATTTTAAGATGTCCTTCATTGCCATATTTGAATCCCGCACTCAACTCAACCTTGGCAGCTCGAAGGGTGTCATACAGTGCTTGATCGTCTTCAGCATACGCTGAGCAATCTACCCAAATTAAATACGAGGCTTCTGGGCGCATAATTTTAATCTTCGGCAAATGCGCTTCTAAAAACTGCACCGTTACATCAATATTGGCGTCGATATAAGCAAGCGCCTGCGCCAACCACTCACCGCCTTGCTCATAAGCCACACGCATGGCCGTATACGCAAATAAATTTAGCTCGTACTCATCATTTAAGTGCTGCTGCTGACTGATTTTTTTGATTAATGCGGCATCTTTAGCAAATATCATTGAGCCTTTGATACCAGCGATGTTAAAGGTTTTGGTCATCGAGGTCAGGCTTACGACATTGTGTTCGTAGCCTTTTGCTAGCGTTAGAAACGGTATAAACGTGTGACCAGTCAAGATCAAATCTTGATGAATCTCATCACTGACAATCGCCACATTGTGCTTTTTACAAATCGCAAGCAGCGCTTCAAGCTCGTCTTTCGTCCACACACGCCCACCCGGATTGTGCGGATTACAGAGCAGATAAAGCTTAACGTCATGTTCAATTATTTTGGCTTCGATATCAGCCAAGTCTAGATGATACTTGCCCTCGATTTCCTGTAATGCAGAGAGCACAAGCTTGCGGCCATTTTGCTCAACCTTGGTCATAAACGGTGTATAAATAGGATCATTGACCAGTACCGCGTCGCCTACTTCGGTAAAGACATTCATCATCAACACCAAGCTCGGCACGACACCAGGGGAAAATAAAATATCCTGCTTATCTAACCACAAGTCATAACGACGGCCATGCCAGCCAATAATCGAGTCATACAAAGCCTCGGTAGGATTGGTATAGCCCAATATGCCATGCTGCACGACTTGCTCAATCGCGTTTAAGATAGGCTCAGCAGCCTTAAAATCCATATCCGCGACCCATAGCGCAATCGTGTCATCGGTATAGTGCCATTTGAGCGACCCTGTATTCCGTCTGTCGATTATTTCATCAAAGTTGTACGACATTGGCACTCTCCTAAAGTAAAAAAAATAATGGTTTAGGGTACAACATGAATGCTATAGCCGCCAATCGCTTTATGGTGGTTGTATCGATATGCGATGTGGGTAAAGTGTGATTGAGGCGGTGAAATACTAGAAAGGTGGGTTAACAGTTGGGTTAGCGTTGAGGGGAGTAGTAGCCAATCCTGCCATCCGCTATTATCTGTTTATCTAGGCGTGGCGCGGCAACGGTTTGGGGCATTCCTGTTTGGTCACGAGACTGCCCCAAAACCTAGCCTTCGCAACACGCCTATTCAAGCAGGATAGCCGCTACTGTCAGGGCTAAACCGCGCCTCAAGGCGGCTATTGAATGATAACTAACTTTGGATTGCATCTTGTGCGGATAGATCTGAGTGACGAAACTACACAGCACCATTATCACGAAGAGTCAGATGAGTTTTTTTCATCAAGCAGTAAAATGAAAAAAATGATGGAATATAACTTTCAAAAAATAATACTTACTTTAGTTAAAATCAGCTATAGCTGATTTTAACCTTTGAGATATTTACCTTATTGACTTCAAAACAGTCAAATAGTTTTTGATCGAAAATTACATAGTTATTACCAACATTATGTAGTGAGCTAGTAAATTTCAACCCTTCAACACCTGTATAAACTTTAATAAACTCACAGATAAATTGTGTAGGTATGTAATCTAATTCTGAGTCATATCTCCTGAGAGGCTGAGATAAATCTCTACTAATATGTCTTCTTAACAGTCTAGATTTGATTTTTTTATTTACTTCATTTGGATGATATATTGTAGAAACCTCAGTAAAGTCAGAAATTAGCACATCCTTATTTAAATCATTTTTGACTGAGAACTTACCTACAGAAACCTCATCTAAATACGTAGATCTAATCTCATATAATATAGTTTCTGGATGGTCTGATAAATACAGGTAAGGAATACCCATAGGATTAGCGCGACCAGCTGTACTAAGTTCTTTAGGTGGGCAGAACATTTCCTCAGGAGAAAACCCCTCATCGTTTGTATTATGATGCAATCTAGCTCTATATAAGACATCATCCTTACTCACTACAAATTTGCTCTCAAAAAAACCATCCCAACCTAACTCATCTGTTAGATAGTTTACATCTATAAAATATCTCTTTTCCCATTTGAGCTGTTCTTTCAAATCGAACCAGTAATTTACGTTGTCTAAAATTTCCTGACTATACTTAACCAGAACATCTGCATGAACAAAATTTATTCCTAATTTATCAATAACTATATTGAGAAACTTAATACCCGTCTCATTATTACGGAATAAGCTCCAATCACCCTGAATAAGACTTAAGAGCCCAACACCATCAGGATGCGTCTCAAAATTACCTAAAAGTTCATTGAAAAAATCTAACAACTCATCAACTTTTATTATCTTTTTGTCGTTAACGCTACAAAAACAACATACTCCACACTCACCTTGAGAAAGAATAAAACCCTTTAGTTCTTTATCTTCGAAGCAACTTTCACATATACTATTCATAATATTTTGTCTAAATAACTTTTAACGACTAGCAGATGATTTTTGATAGTTATTTTTTTTACAGTACCAAGGCCAGGATATTTCAACTCTTCATAGTATTTTTTAAGCTCCTCTGTACCTGAATTTTTTAGAGGTAACTCGTCACAGAATCTAACAGATTTTTTAGTAGCTTCGGCAAACTTCCCTTGTACATTAGAAATAGAGTCGTTTGTATCAGAAGTAAAATGTCTTATCCAAATTTGATCATTCATCTCTTCATTAATGTAAGTCAGATTGATAACAACAGCTCTTGGTACACTTCCACCTTCAAGATAATCCTTAGATAAAACTGTAAAGTCGCCAAACCCTTGGTATCGGTCTTCTCTATAGTACAGGTGCTCTTCAGAAAATTTGTGAGCAGGAATTTCTAGATAGTCTGCATTTTTTTGTTGACGTTCAAAAAGATCATCTAATCTAATATAAATCTTATTTAAATCTTTAATCTTTCTATCTAGAGACCTATATCTGTGAGGCTCTAATAGCATGATATGACTTACACTATTATTACTACAAAGCTCAATCAGACTATCTTCTTTGGTGAAGTCATCTAGACCAATAATCATAGACTCCTCTAATTCATACTTATGGATACATTCCAAGATATATTCTGCATTATCAGAATAATGGAAAGCAGGTTTATACATTGAGTTTTCTAGCTTACTAATATACTGTAGAAAATGCTCTGTATCTCCTACAACTTCACCTACTGAGGGATTTACTATTAAGAAGGGTTTAAAACCACTTTCAAAAAATATATTA
>NZ_JASDDJ010000025.1 GCF_030407455.1 Psychrobacter sp. 5A.1 | reverse complement strand
ACACCGTTAGAAAAAGAGAAGCGCTACTTTAATAAAAACCTCTTATCAGGTGTCCTAAATTAGTTGACCACTACAGAGGATAGCAATGTCTGTTTTGAGAGACGCAGATAGTAGAAGGATAAAAGCCTAATGGTCTATCGAGCAATACTCTTTTGATTAGTAGGTTTTATGATACGCCATAATATCAGCACATGTACTATGAGTAATATACTGAAGAAAATCAAAGACTGCTCAGGGATACTCAGTCCCATGAAGGTCCAGTCAATCGCGGCGCATTCGCCTGAGCCTGCAAAAACCTCTTTGAATACTTGCAGCATAGGAAGGGTGTCAAGCCAATAGTTAAGCCCTGGACCACATGACGGCACTTGATCAGCAGGTAAGTGCTGTAGCCAAACATGGCGTCCTGCCACAGAAGTCGCCCAACCAATACCTGCCAAACTGCCAAGCCACAATAGCAGTCTCATCACTTTAGACTTGGGATTAAATAGTGCTGCTATCAGGGCAAAACCACCCATGATGATGAGACCAACACGCTGAAAAATACAAAGCGGGCAAGGTGAGAGCCCTAGATTACGCTGTAAATAGAGCATCGCAAAACTCATGCCTATTATGGCCATTAGCACCAAAAATACTTGCAAGTTACGGTAGGTGGTTAACTGTCGCATTGTGCGGTTACTCTTATGTGTTTATCTACAATAGATATTGGGTAGCAATCAGAATTTAGCGATTAAGGTTTAGCGATATTGTTGCACAAATTCCATGAAGTCTTCTGTCTCAGACTGTTCAATCTCAGCTTGCTGTAAGATGGATTTTTCTGCCAACACTTCATATTTCGCTTGGTTATTTGGGCTGAGTGTCAGCTGCAATAGAGATTCACGATGCTGCTGAGCCAACGTAAAGCCAAGCTGCCATAGACTGCCCAAACGCTGACTATCAGAATTGACTTGTGCAGAAATAGTCGATTCAGAGTGTCCCGCTTTGCCTTGCATCAATGCCACAGCTGCACGGTAGTCATTACCGCCATAGTGAGCATCAAGCAATGCAGCAAGTGGCTGCATGCGCTCTAAATGTGTGAGCATCCAGCTTTCGAGAGATTGTTCTTGGCCATTATTAATGATGTGTAAATCATCACGGCGGCCTTCGTTGACGACCCGCTCAAGATTGATGGCTAGGATATCTTCTTCTTCAGGGAGCAGATCTGGCGAGTCATTGAACAGACAATACAGCGCCATCACTTCTAGGAAGCAAGCACTAGACAGACGAATACCAACATCACTATATGGGTCGAGATCGATAGCACGGAATTCAACATAGGCAATACCGCGACGTTCAAGTGCTTCGGTCGGTGTCTCACCACTCATCGCAATTTGTTTGGGACGAATAGGGCTGTAATATTCATTTTCTATCTGGAGGATATGATTGTTAATTTGGATAGGATTGCCATCCGCATCTTCTAGGCCAAGCTTCGCAAAGCGCTCGTGTGGCGTTTGAATCGCACGGCGTAGACCAGCGACGTACTCTGGCAGATAGTTATAACGAATATCAAGTTGCTCTTGCACGCTATTGGTATAGCCAAGCTTACCCATGCGCAGGCTAGTCGCGGCAGGCTTATAATAGGTGGAGTCGTTGAGTCGCTCCAAATCATGCTCGCGACCCGCTAAGAAACAAGGACAAACGCTTGGACTGGCACCCAATAGATAGAGAACCAGACTGGTTAATCGCTTAAAGTTACGGATAAGCCCTAAGTATTTTTCGTTTTTAAACTCTGTTAGCGTTTGGGTTTGGGCGGTTGGTGTTTTGGCTTGCCATGTTTCAAACAACGTATCACCAAAAGACAAGTTATAATGCAAACCTGCAATCGTTTGCATGCGGCGACCATAACGAATGCCCAGACCACTACGATATAGGGTTTTTAGCTTACCCGTATTAGAGCTACCATAATCAGCCAATGGGATATCTTCATCATTCGAGGACAGCATGCAAGGCATTGATAGTGGCCACATCAGCTCACCCTCAGGCATACCCTGATAGACCAATACGTGCAACTGGCGCAGCATATTGAGTGTCTCTTTTGGTGAAGTCTTGGGGTCAGTGATGAGCTCAAGTAGGCTTTCTGAGTAGTCAGTCGTGATAAATGGGTGGGTAAGTTTTGACCCAAGTTTGGCTGGATGCGGCGTCTGCGCCAAGTAGCCATCAGGCCTGACGCGCAAACCTTCTTTTTCGATACCACGTAACATGCCTGTTAAATGCTCGCTGTCAAACCAGCTAGGCAGTTCAAAGTTTACAAAGCTACTCGCAAAATTACTCATAATAGTCATCTATTGTTATTTATTATGGCGGATCAAAACACGACTAGCGCTTGACCATAAAAGAGGTAAATATTGGATTAAGGATTCCGTCAGTTTAGCTCAAAGCTGCCCTGAAAACCACGGACAATTACAAATAGGATAAGCTTTACAATGGCTTATCTGCCTGAATTTCCATGGGTGGTTAGGTCGTATTATTGGTACATAACGCCATGATTCATGCGCTCTGAAACCAAGGAAGCAAAAAGCATCTACCTGAGAGATAGATGCTTTGACTGTCATGCTCTAAGCCCGCCAGCACAAGGATAGCGCACTATATATGTATAAATGGCATCTTAATGATCCAGCGGCTACACGCATTTAAATAGAGAATGATGAGCCACAGCCACAAGTAGTCGTTGCGTTCGGGTTGGTCACGATAAAGCGTGCGCCTTCTAACCCTTCAGTGTAGTCAACGGTAGAGCCTTGCAGATATTGATAGCTCAGCGAATCAACCACTAAGGTCACATCTTCATTGTCAAAGTTAGCATCATCTTCATTCAACTCATTGGCAAAATTAAACCCATAAGAAAAACCTGAGCAGCCACCGCCAGTCACATAGACGCGTAGCATAAGGTCGCTATCACCTTCTTCTTCACGTAGGCGGCGTACTTTTTGTGCGGCACTATCGGTTAGGCTTAATACCGTTGGATCTACTGGCTGGCTCGAGCTTGGACTAAATTGGTTGGCTGATTCGTTCATATCTACCTCAGTTGCTAGGATCAAATGCGGTCGTCGTCCTGTTTGGGTTTGCAATGAAATGGTTGCAAATAAAGATACGCACGGCGTTTGATTGAATTGGGTGCTGTTATTAGGATAAAGCTATTGGTGCATTATAAGCTGTTTGTGCCATATCAAGCTGGTATTTGTGCCATCACCACGCTTTATTGATTGTGAGCACTTATCTTTTAGCAGTATATCATAATGGGGGTGCTGATTCGTTTGTCAAGAGTGACGCCGCTAACCGAATTTAACCCATGATATATGAGCCTTTATGCTCCTCATAATTGACTATAAAACCAAAGGCTTTTTATCTGAATAAATACTTAGTTTTGAAATAGTTATTTAATCGTTTGCCTATCGGGCAAGCGTTTGAAATAATAGCCGCCAGTTAGCATGCCAGATGTGTGTTTTTATTGCCTTATTTTTTATATTACTGTTGAGATGAAGAAATTATATGATCGAATTTAAAGACGTTGGTGTTCGCCGTGATGGTCGTGAATTGTTTGCAGGGGCAAGCTTCCAGCTACATCCGGGTCACAAGGTTGGCTTAACAGGCAATAACGGCACTGGCAAATCTACTTTGTTCGCTTTATTACTCACGCGAATGGGTAAGGGCGATACGGAAGTGACCCTTGATAAGGGCGAAGTGAGCATTCCTGACAGCTGGCATGTGGCGCATATGGCGCAGGAAGTTGGCGCGACTAAGCAGACAGCCATTGATTATGTATTGAGCGGTGATGAGCAGTGGTATGAGATTAATGCTTCGCTAAATGATTTGAGTAGCGTCAGTGATGAACAAATTGGGATATTGCATCAGCAGTTTGATGAAATTGATGGCTATCGTACGCCCACCAAAGCGGCGCAAATTATGGCAGGTCTTGGCTTTAAGACGAGTCAGCATGAGCTACCAGTAGAAGGTTTTTCGGGTGGTTGGCGTATGCGCTTAAACCTTGCCAAAACTTTGATGAGCCGTGCGGATCTTATGTTGCTCGATGAGCCGACCAACCATTTGGATTTGGATGCGATTCTTTGGCTAGAAACGTGGATCAATGCTTTTATGGGTCTCGTGATTGTCATCTCACATGACCAAGCGTTTTTGGATGCGACGGTCGGTCATATTTTGCATGTCGAACAACAAAAAATCACCCTTTATACCGGTAACTATCAGCAGTTCATTCGCACCCGTCATGAGCGTATGGCACAGCAGCAGCAAGCGTTTGAGAAGCAAGAAGCAACCAAGGCACATTTGGATGACTTTATTCGCCGTTTCCGTGCCAAAGCCAGTAAAGCCAAACAGGCCCAGAGCCGTATCAAGCAGCTTGAGCGTATGGCGGAGCTGTCTCCTATGATGGCGGACAACCCGTTCTCGTTCCGTTTTTATGAACCAGCCAATATGAGCTCACCGCTGATTGAGCTGACGAAAGCGGATATTGGTTATAGTGACGTACCACTGCTGCATAATGCCAATGTACAGGTGACGCCAGATACGCGTCTTGGCCTGCTAGGTATGAATGGCGCAGGTAAATCAACACTCATTAAGGCGTTGGTTGGTGAGCTTGGTGTATTAACAGGCACGTATCGTATGTCTGATACGCTGAAACTGGGCTATTTTAACCAGCATCAAATGGACATCTTAGATGCTAAAGCCACTCCGATAGAGATGCTACGTCGTCTAGCGGGCAAGACGTCTGATGCGATGCTACGTTCATTCTTAGGTAGCTTTGACTTCCGTGGTGAGCGTATTGACACCCCAAGTGAACTGTTCTCAGGTGGTGAGCGTGCGCGTTTGACGCTAGCCTTAATTGTTTGGCAACGCCCGAACGTGCTGGTACTTGATGAGCCAACCAACCATTTAGATTTGCAAATGCGTCAAGCATTGACCATCGCGCTACAAGGCTTCGAAGGGGCAGTGGTACTGGTCTCGCATGATCGAGAGTTGATTGCTAACGTTTGTGATGAGCTGTTTTTGGTACATGACGGTATTATCGAAGAGTTCGATGGCGACATCAGCGACTATGGCAAATGGCTGGCAGAAAAGCGCAAACAAGAGAACGCATCAGATAAAAATACTGGCAAGAAGAAAAGTAAAAAAGAGAGTAAAAAATTCGTTTCACGTGAAACAGATAATAGTCAAATCAGCAACAAAGCAGCTGATACTTCATCAAAAAGTAAAGCTGTAACGCCTGCACTTAGTAAAGAAGAACAGCGTAAATTGGCTGCTGAACAACGCAAAATCACTGCACCTATCCGCCGTGAGATAGAAGACACAGAAAAGCTATTGGCTAAGATTGATGGCCAGCTCGTGACGCTAGAAGAAAAGCTGGCTAACACGGATCTGTATGAAGAGAGCCGTAAGTCTGACTTGCTCGTATTACTCAATGAGCAAACAGCGCTACAGCAGCAGCATAGTGATAATGAAGAGAGATTACTGGTATCGATGACGACTTTAGAAGAAATGGAAGCCAGATTTGAGTAAAGAGACAGCAGTCGGTATTGGCTTATATCATCCATTATAAAAAAGGGAGGGCGTTAGCCCTCCCTTTTTATTACATTATTCCTTACGATATTTACCATCACCGTAAGACAGTATTTTCATTGTCGTTGTACATAATTGACAGTTTATTTGACCAGCAGCGGCTTTTGATAAATCTAGAATACGACCTCGAATAAAAGGGCCTCTATCTGTGATTTTTACAATAACACTCTGCTTTGTCTTTTGGTTGGTTACTTGTACTTTTGTACCAAATGGTAGAGTTTTATGAGCAGCAGTTAAAGAATGCATATCAAAAATACTACCACTAGCCGTTCGTTTGCCATGAAACTTACTACCGTAATAACTGGTGTTGCCAGCGAAAACAGTGGTACTCAGCAATAGTGATAACGTGACAACCAAGGACCTGATTAAATAAGACATTCATTACCTTTAAGTAATTTATAAAATAGACAGATACTCTTGCCTATGTTACCCACACTCCCTATGAGTATGAATAATATAGATATTTTACAATAAAGAGCTTGTCATAGTATTACTACTGTGTAAAAAACTCATAATTCCAAATACTTGTTTTTTATGAAGAAAAATAAATTTTTAGGAATAAATAACGGGTTTATAGAGATTGATTATCATAAAGAAGCCAACAAAATATTGCGGTGTTAGTCATTCAACATGAGTAGCTAATAGATGAACAGTAAAACGATTGATATGGCATGAGTAACGTTATAAAAATTTGATTAAAAACAAACCAAACTGATGTAAAAAAAACTTGCTATATTCTTACTATTTTGTACAATGCGCAAGGTTAAACATTATTCTGGAATGTCAATCAAAGATACTCATAATAAGTTTGATTGTATTGTCAAATAACCTATTTTTTATCCTCCTTTAAGGACATTTTATGTTGAAAAAAATTGCGTTTGCTTCAGTTGTTGCTGCTATGATTCCGTTTAGTGCAGCGAATGCGGATCTTGGTTCTAACTTTAAGACAGCAGATACGGGTCGTACTATCGAACAGATTTACAAGCAGTGTGGTATCGGTGGTGCTTTGTTTGGTAACTCAAGCCCTATTCTTGCTATCATCTCTAACGTGACTTGGGATCTAGGTACGACAGCTGCTACCTCTGATTCTATGTCTCCTGCCACTTGCCAAGGTGGTAATGTTAAAGCTGCTGTCTTGATCAAAGAAGCATTCCCAAGTGTAGAAAAAGACCTAGCTTCAGGCCAAGGCGCGCATTTATCAGCACTACAGAGTGTTGCTAACTGTGATTCAGCTGCTAGCGTACGTGCACAATATGGTCAATATGCTCAAACTTCTGCCTATCGTACTGCTACGCAAGATCAAAATGCAGAGATGCTATTTGGTATCGTTAAGCAAAGCTGTGCTATCTAAAGATTAAAAGTATTAGGTATTCAGCTGTTATTTGAATGCGGAAGCTTTTGATTATTTTATGATGAAAACACGTAAGCCCAGCGCTTACGTGTTTTTTATTGCTCATGTATTTAGGGTATCTGGATAAAATGCAAAAAATATTGTTATGGGTAGCTTGTTTTGCGGCAACGACTGCTGGTGCGGCAGCGCTTGATGAATCAAATGCTTATATCCCAAAGCCAGTAATGATGGACAAAGAAGATAAGATTGCTTCTAACACTGATACGGCTATTGAAGCGCATTTGGCTATCAGCGAACTCAATAGTTTGCCAAGTCTTGAGCAGAGCATACAACAACTGGCAGAAGAGCAAGTACAAGAGCAAAAACCAAACACTAATAAAAATATTGTTATCGATCCCTTAACCCTAAAGTCATTGGCGAAGCATCCTCAGTGGCAGCATTTATTATTTTATAAAAATGGTAAGGCGGAAGTTATCTCGCCAGATTTTTATTTAACCAACCCCAAGCCACGTTCGAAACGCAATTTTGATCCTTATGCAGAACTCTTGGCAACGATAGAGCAAAGTAACGATGAAAGCGTCGTCTGTAAATATCCAGCCAGATATTTATGGCTCACTCATCACCTACCTGAATTGAATGTCGATCTTAAAAATTGCTCACAATTACCAGATCCTAATCAGGAAATAAGCCTGATTTTGGTGAGCAATTACCTAAAAAATCCAGCCTCATCATTCGGTCATGTACTGGTCAAGACCAATATGCCTATAGATGATGCAGATTCTATGGTGCAGGATGTCAGAGAGCTTTCTAGCGAGGATTTGCTTAATAGCTCATATAACTTTGGCGCTCGCATTCCAGCAAATGAAAATGGCGCTATGTACGCTATTAAAGGGCTTTTTGGGCTTTATGATGCGGGGTTTTCGGAGACGGAATTCTTTAAGCAAGATGCGGTATACTCTAAGAATGAGCAACGAGATATGTGGGAGTATGTGCTCAATCTTGATACATTCGATACGCAATTATTGAACTACCATTTATATGAAGCAAAATCCGCTCGTTTTGACTATTACTTCATCAAGCAAAACTGTGGTTATCGTTCAGGCGAGATACTTGAGCTGATAAGCGATGTAAAAACGACTGAGCGAATAGGCCCTTGGTATGCACCAGATTATGTATTCGATCAGTTATTAGAGCATGAAGGCGAAACTGAGTCTGAGTCACTCGTATCTTCGGTACGTTATTTGCCGTCTGAGCAAACGCAGTTGCGTGAGAAGTTTGTACAGCTCTCAAAGCCAATACAAGACATCATAAACGCTGTCATTCGTACAGAGGACACTGCGCCACTTGCTACGTTGGACGAAGAGAGCAAAGCACTTGCACTTGATTTCTTAATTCTGCATCGTACTTATAAAATATCACAAGACAACACGCCGAAGCAGCAAGCCTTTAAAGGCGTGCTGCTCAGTCAGCGTTTTACACTACCAGCCAGTAATGGTTTGGCTCAGCTGCCTGTCCCGAATAAAGCGTCTCCAGCATTGAGCAATAAAACCACGCAGACCAGAATCGTTTTATCTGATGAAATGGCAGAAGTTGGTTTATCATTATTTGTGAAAGACCCACTCAACGCCTATACGGATATTGATAAACGTTTTGAAGCGGTCAAGGCTTCATTGGGCTATAGTTTTGATGAGCGTCAATGGACGTTAACGGATTTTGTATTCTTAGACATGCAACAGATTGAAGATCTTAGACAACCGTTATCAAGTGAGCCTAAATTGTCTTGGCAACTAAAAACAGGCGCTCGTACCGATTGGTTTACGTGTAAGCACCATAGCCCTTATGCACAAGCTGGCATTGGTGCAGGTGCCAAATTTGGCCAGCATTTACTTGGCTATGGTATGGTCAATGCGACTGTCCATGACCAAGACAAACATGCAGATATTGGTATTGAGCTTGGTTTACGAGCAAAACGTGATAGTCAAAGTGCTGAGTTGTCTTATATTGCCTCCAAACGAGAGGGGTATAATGCCATTAATCTGACCAAACTCACAGTACGCCAACAGTTATCTAAGAATAACGATGCCAGACTGATAGTGACGTATTCTGACACAGTAACGGCTGATAATGATGTGATATTAGATGACTCAGATACGTTAAATACGGCAATAGCTTGGCATCACTATTGGTAATATTTATACGACCGTCTTTATTTATTATTGCTATTATAATTAGGTCATCGCCACAACCTGATATGTCGCAGTCAAATAAGCTGTCACACTATACCGTTTAAAATTGGCATACCAGTATCATCAACATGCTTTTATTTTGAGGACTAATAACATGGCAGAGAAAAACTACTATGACATTTTAGGGGTCAAAAAAGACGCCTCAGACGCCGATATCAAAAAAAAATACCGTAAGCTCGTTCGTCAATATCATCCTGATGTCAGCGACCATCTGGATGCTGATAATAAGATTGCGGAAATTAATAATGCCTACGAGACCATCAGAGACAAAGACAAGCGTGCTGAATATGATGCCATGCTAGACAATCCTTTCGCTGGTCAAAGTGGTGGTTTTTCTGGTCAGTCTGCGGGCAGTGGTCAGGGTGGATTCCGTTGGGAAGATGTCAAAGACCAGTTCGGTGATGGCGAAGCCTATGGCGATGGTGGTTTCCGTTTCGATGATATTTTTTCAGCATTTGGTCATGGCGCGCGTGGCTCGACTAACGGTCAAGCTGGTGGCCAATCACAACGTGGCGGCTTTGGGTCGCAAGATAGCAAAGGTCTAGACCAACATGCAGAGATTACGGTTGATTTGGCCTCGGTCTATAATGGTGACGACTACAGTATCAAATTAAACGTACCTGTTCGTCAGACCAATGGCAGCGTAGATTATGATAATAAGACGCTCAAAATTAAAATTCCTAAAGGCATCACTGATGGCAAACAGATTCGCCTAGCAGGACAAGGTGCGGCGGGTGCTGGTCGTGGTAAAAACGGTGATTTATTTCTAAAAGTCAAAATCCTGCATGCAGATAACATCCGAATAGAAGGGGCTGATGTCTATCAGACTGTCAATATAGCGCCATGGGAAGCGGCTTTGGGCGACAAAACAACTGTCAGTACGCCTGCAGGAAAGCTTGGCGTGACCATTCCTAAAAACAGTAAATCTGGCAGCAATCTACGACTAAAAGGTAAAGGCATTCCAGCCAAGCAAGTGGGGGATTTATATTTGACCCTGAATATTGTTAATCCTGATATCAATACTGAGGCTGCTAGCCAAGCTTATGAGCAATTAAAACAGGCCTTTGCTGAGACGAGTATAGAACGCTAATGGAAATGCTTGGCTTGGTAACAGTTTAATGACAGTGCTTAATAACAATCTGATACCACTGCAACAGAGATGAAGACCATACGATAACGATGAAATAAAGCGCAAACGAGGATAATAGCTATGAAACACTCGCCTGAATTGACCGATATTATCATGAGCTTAGATGAGCTAGTATCTGCCTGTGGCCAAGAGCGCCAATGGGTTATCGAATTGATTGAAGAAAATATTATTGAATATGATGTGCCAGAACGAGAGCAGTTTACTGGTTATCAGCTGACGACTGTGCGCCGTGCCTCACGACTTAGCCGCGACTTTGAAGCCAGTGTCCCTGCGATTGGTCTGATACTTGAGCTGTTAGATGAGGTGGAGCAGTTACGCCAATTAAAACGCCAACTAGACCTGCAAGCACCAGTGATTGAAGTGGATATTGAGGTGAAATAATTAGTGGTAAAAATTACTCCTATTAGAAAACTCGATTTCTTTCTTGCTGTAAATTTATTTGTTGTGAGTGGTGTGCTAATGACGGCATATCCTGATATGAGCTTTCCCAAGGAAAACGAGCTAAATTATTATTCTGGCAAGCTAGATGTTTTGAGAGTAAGGCCTGATCCTGACTCAAAGTCGATGCACCAATATTTGGCTTTTTATGATAAAAAGACTAAAACAATACTGGAGTTTTCCTGCGCATATTCACAAGCATTTTTTGGTACATCTGACCGCAGTTGTGGTTCAAATGAAGATTTTGAGCCCTATATTGGTCAGATGGCCACTGTTGGATGGTATGAACAAGACGGTTTTCCAAGTTGGTCCAATAACAGGCTGCAGGTGGTCACTTTAGAGTCAGAAGATAAAGTTATACGTAGTTATGACGACACTGTGGCAATACTTGAGAGTGATAAAAAACGATTAAGATATTTCATGCTGTTTATTTCATTAGCGTCTATATTTGTGTACTGGTCTCTTGGTAAGCTGCCACGACACTAATAAATAATAGCCAATAAAAAAGGGCCTCAATGATAAACTGGGCCCTTTTTTATTTTTAGCTTCTTTATTTATAGCGTTTAACTTTCTATAAATTAACGAGAATACGTCGGATCAGCGGCTGCTGTGAATAGCACGTCGGTTGACGAGTTCAGCGCTGTTTCTGCTGAATCTTGGATCACACCGATGATGAAGCCGATCGCAACCACTTGCATAGCAATGTCGTTTGGAATACTAAATAAGCTTGCGGCTAGTGGAATGAGTAGCAATGAGCCACCAGCGACACCAGAAGCACCGCAAGCACTGATCGTAGCAACCAGACTGAGTAGAAGCGCAGACGCAAACGTTACTTCGATACCCAAAGTATGTGCCGCTGCAAGCGTTAAGACGTTAATCGTAATCGCTGCACCTGCCATGTTGATGGTGGCACCTAGCGGAATGGTCACTGAATAAGTGTCTTCGTGCAGACCCAGTTTACGAGCAAGGTTCATGTTGACAGGAATGTTGGCCGCTGAACTGCGCGTAAAGAATGCGGTAATACCTGACTCACGTAAGCATGTAAATACTAGCGGATACGGGTTTTTGCCCGTTTTGATCAGCACGATAATAGGGTTGGCAATCAGAGCGATGAACAGCATACAACCGATCAGCACCATCAAAATACGCGCATAACCTGCCAAAGAAGCAAAACCTGTCTCAGCGACGGTATTGGCGACCAAACCTAAGATACCAAAAGGCGCTAGAGCAATAACCCATTTCACCACTTGTGAGATGGCATCAGAAAAATCACCAACCACGGTACGTGCGGTATCGCTGGCTTGACGCAATGCAAAACCAATGATGACAGCCCATGCTAAGATACCGATATAGTTGGCGTCAGCGATGGCACTGACAGGATTCGCCACCAAATTCATCAGTAGGTTGGTTAATACTTCTTTTAGATTGGCTGGTGGTATTTGCTCAATCGTAGCATTGACCAATACCAATTCGGTTGGAAATAAAAAGCTCGCTCCTACCGCTGTTAATGCCGCCAAAAAAGTGCCGAACATATACATGATAAGCACTGGTTTGACATAAACTTCATTGCCACTGCGGTGTTGGCTAATCGCAGACATGACCAAAACAAATACCAATATAGGGGCCACTGCTTTTAGCGCACCCACAAATAATGTACCAAGCAAGCCTAAGGCAATCCCGACACTTGGCGCGAGCCAACCGATTAATATCCCTAAAATCAAACCAATAATAATAAGCGGAACCAGCCCTATACGCTGGTACATCGCAACTAATGAACGCATCTATACATCCTTAATTTAGTTAATATAGCCAAAGCATTGGTCAGTGATGATAGCGATCATTTCGCTTCATACAGTTAATGTACTATCCGTGTTTGGTTGTCTGACACTTGCTTTAAATGGTTTTGGCTATAAATAAGACATTTATAAAAAAAACAAAAAAACCAATAAAAGGATAGTAGCACTTTTTTAGATAAGCGCCTACCTTTAACCCATACCTGTCTAAGCGGATAGGTCTGTTACAGAACGCAGTATGAGAAAGTAGGAGATATTGTTTATCGTGAACAATGCAGAGGTTTTAGCTCGTTCACTATTTAGGGGTCAGAGTGAGGACATGCCCTAGTGATTAGGTGTGGAATTAAACCTTAAAATGAGTCAGCTCATAGCCTAATTGTTGATAAGCTTTATACTTATTACGACCTTCTTCAACACTGATCGCATCAGGTTTTATCAGCTCAAGCACTCGAGTTGGTTGCGCGTTACTAGTCGCTGCCATAAAAGTATTCACGGGATGTATCGTAGTATTGAGCACGATTCCCTTGAAATCGGCTGGCATATGGTTGCCAAGTAGAACAGGTGCTAGCGATTCGTGATTAGTATGGGCAGTAACAGTATCCACATTAATGCCTTCAGTATCAGTACCTTTCGCACCTGTATCCAAAAGGCATTGATGTGGTATAAAGCTCGTGGCCTCTTGTGCCCAAAACGCCTCATCAAGCGACGACAGTAACGCATCATCTTCGATAAGAATCAGCAGTGACTGCGTGCTTTTATTGAGTGCCGTTTGGGTCAATTGACAAATAAAGCCCAAGAAGTCTTGGGCTTTACTCTCGCTTAAAACATAAAAGCTAATTTTCATAAATTGACTAAACCATGTCTGCGCTATTTTTTAGATATTGCATAAATAGTGGTACTGGACGACCAGTTGCAGCTTTGTCTTTACCTGAGTTCCATGCGGTACCAGCGATGTCTAAATGCGCCCATGCTTGACCTTCTTCTACGAAGCGAGACAAGAAGCAAGCAGCAGTGACAGCACCTGCACCTTTACCACCGATGTTTTGCAAGTCAGCGATAGGCGATTCGAGCTGCGCTTGATATTCGTCATCTAACGGCATATGCCAGATGAGATCGCCTGATAAGTTACTGGCATTTTCTAAGTCAAACAATACGTCTTCATCATTACTAAAGACAGCCGAGCGAACACTACCGAGTGCAACCACACAAGCGCCAGTCAAGGTTGCAACATCAATGATAGCTTTTGGCTGATAGCGCTGTACGTAGCATAAAGTATCTGCCAATACTAAACGACCTTCAGCATCAGTATTCAAGATTTCAACCGATAGACCATTCATTGCTTTGACGATATCACCTGGACGCGTCGCATCACCTGATGGCATGTTTTCAGCACAAGCTAGCGCGCCGACTACGTTGATTGGTAGACGTGCTTCACACAATGCTTTGATTGTGCCAAGTACTGAGGCTGAGCCACCCATATCAAACTTCATCTCATCCATCGCCGCACCGGGCTTGATTGAGATACCGCCTGAATCAAAGGTTACGCCTTTACCGACCAATACGATAGGAGCATCATCATTTGCTACTTGCACATTTGCATCGTTGGTTTTAACCGCTTTTTTGGTTGGCAGTTTATCAGCCAATGCTTTTAGACCACCGCTGACTTTTGCACTGTTAGTCGTTGCTTTGGTAGAGCCAGCATCACTACTGAAGTTGGATTTACCGCGATACTCCATGAGCACCAGCTGACCTTCTTTGGTAGAGCCTTGCGCGACTGCTAAGAAGCAATGCATACCTAGCGCGGCCATCTCATCTTCACCCAATACCTTAACCGTTAGTAGATCAGGATAGGTTTTTGCCAGCAGTTGTGCTTGCCCAGCCATGTACGCTGGGAAACAAATATTACCTGGCTCATTGGCCACATCGCGAGTCAGACTTTGACCTGCAAATACTGACTGAGCAAATGCGAGCGCAGGCTGTAATGCAGCATCAGCAACTAGGTAGATATCAGTTAGTATTGGCGTGGCTTGTTCAGATTTATATTTATCAAAGCGGTAGCTCGCTGCCAACAGATTAAGCGCAAATTGACCGAAGTGATTTTCTTCTAGTGCATCACCCAATGCGACAGTGATAGACGACACCCGCTTTTGCGTGCTGCTATAAATAGTATTAGCAATTTTTTGCAGGACAGTGTTGTTGAACTTATCCGTATTACCCACACCGACTAATAATAGTTGTACAGGGTTTTGCTTGGTGGTTTTTTTGTCACCTGCCAATGCATAATCGACAACCGTTTCACCAGCTTTCCCTTTAAAGTGTGACACGTCAATCAATTGCTCAATACGTGCCGTGTAATCGGTTAGAGCAGATTCAGCCAAGATATTTTTCTTATCATCGACTAACACGACCAAACAAGCTTCATCTTTGCTCTTGGCTTCTTTTTTTAGAATTTTTTGTGTATGAGTCTTTGGTAAATGCTGAGATAATTTAATATTCATCTAGTTATCCTTATTAGAGTCATGAAATTATAGAATTTGTGTGATTGCTTATACCTGTTAAATTATTAGATTATTTGGTCTGTCGAGCAATCACAACAGTGTAGCATATTGCGATAATAGGGCGCAGTTAGCAAGGCCTAGGTAATCCATTTGAATTATCGTGCTGTGCTAACTGACGCGATCACTTTATGATTGCATGATCATTCTGCGATGAGGCCTACATATTAGCCATTAACCAGCTCGTCAGTCGTTACCATCGCGGCAAATCTGTCTTGCAGCGCTGCCATCGCAGTATCGTGCATGACTTCAGCGCTGATCGTGTCTCTTGTAGCGCTCGGTAGATCGCGAGTGGCACAGGCATCATGGCACACAAAACTGTCAAAGCCTAAATCAAATGCGGCGCGGGCGGTTGAGCTGACACACATATGGCTCATAAAACCCGCAAAAATAATCTGCTTTTTTTGTGCCGCTGTAATAAGTGCTTGAAGCTGTGTGTCGTGAAAGGAATTGGGATGCTTTTTGGTAATCACTGTTTCGCCATCATGTGGCTGTAATTGCTCGATAATCTCGACATTGGAAGATAAAGGATCAAAGACATTACCGTTATCCTCACCGTGATGAGCGATATGAAAGACAGGGATGGCCTGTGCGCGGGCTTTATCAAGCAGTAAGCGCGCATTGGCGATGGCGTTGGTGCAAGCTTGTCCTAATGGCATCGCACCATCGACATATTCGTTTTGATAGTCGATAAGGACGATGGCGCAATTTGACCAATCAAGGGTATCAAATGTGCCGCCAGCGAGTTCAAGTAAAGTAGCAGGTGTTGAAGTGGTTTTATACATTCTTAGTATGCTCCGTTGGGTGATATAAAAATATTTTTGAATCCCATTCAGTCTAGCAATTTATACCAGAGATACACCCTCAAGGATACGAATGACAAACAAAGTTTTCCAAAATAACCAAAGAAAAAACGTAACGGAAGAAACGTGATTCATCAGATGTTATTTAGGACGTAATCCCTCCTTTATTCAATATTTGATATATTTTGCACTCATTGACAATAATGCGCTATCAGCAAGGTGTGCGTAATGTTTTCAAACACATTTCACAGCCATTTTTGGCCAAAACATGCTAGCATTGACGGTTATATCTGTCGCTTGTGTTTATGGAGTGTGACTAATCAGTCGCTC
Organism: Psychrobacter sp. 5A.1; assembly: GCF_030407455.1. Classification (GTDB taxonomy): domain Bacteria; phylum Pseudomonadota; class Gammaproteobacteria; order Pseudomonadales; family Moraxellaceae; genus Psychrobacter. Next base: position 27,687 of record NZ_JASDDJ010000025.1, on the reverse strand, counting down.
GGTAACGTTTACTATTATTTGAGTATTTGACTGATTCAATATCATGCCCATTATGCGTCACCGTGCCGCTTGAATTTGACGATAAATTCTCAATCACTCACGCGCATACCAACTGTTTAAGAGTACCCATTGTGATATTACGCCGCTATATGACTCGACAAGTTGCCTCGACCACTGCCTTGGTGTTGGGGTTTTTAATGGTAATGATGCTTGGCGGTCGTTTAATACGTTATTTTGGCATTGCGGCTGAGGGACGTTTGGATGTCAGCCTGCTGTTTACGATCATTGGGTACAACCTGCCGTATTTTTTAGAGTTGATTTTACCTTTAGCCTTTTTTATCGCTTTGATGTTGGTGTTTGGCCGCTTGTATGTCGATCAAGAAATGGCTGTTATCAATGCCAGTGGCGTGTCTCGCGGTAAGCTTGCTCGATTGATAACACCATTGATATTGGCCTTGTTCGTTGGTGAAGCCGCATTATCTATCGTTGGCAAACCTTGGGGCGTACGTTCGTCTGAGGCAGTGTGGCAACAGCAAGCGTTGACCAGTGCGTTTGATTTGATTCGTCCAAACGAGTTTATCAGCAGCGGCAATTATCATTTATACGTGGGTAGTCTCAGCGATGATAAGAAAAAACTGCAAGATGTGATATTGATTCAGTCTGAACCTGCATCAAAAGGCAGTGCTGCTAACAGTGTCGATGCTAATGTTAATACTAGTGCCACTGCCACTGATATGAATAATACCATTGATAAAGAGACAGCCGAGCAAATTGGCATCTCTGATATACCAAAAGATATTATCAATAGTGGCGCAAAAAACATCAGCAAAGACACAATTACGCTGGCCAAGCGTGCCGAGCAAGTAGACACGGGTAGCAGTGGCATCACCCAACTGGATCTGTTCCAAGGACGTCGTTATGAAGTCGGCGCAGGCAGTCTAAAGTACAATCAAGTCGCTTTTGATCGCTATCGCATTACCTTGACGGAGTCTTCGCAGGAAATCATCACCGAAGACAATATCGAAACCCAAGCAATTGGGCCTTTGTGGCAAGCAGCGACTGGTAGCGCGCAAGTGGACAATACCAATGCATTACGTGCGGCTCAAGGTGAGCTTGGCTATCGTTTTGCCTTACCGTGGTTGATGATTATCGCGCCTATGCTGGCAGTGCCGCTTGCGCAAGTACGTCCACGACAAGGGCGTTGGTTGCGTCTCTTTCCTTCTATCTTGTTATTTGTCAGCTGCGCGCTGGGTATCATTTCACTCAAAAACGCAGTGAGCAAAGACAGTGTCAGCGTATGGGCGTATGCATGGCTAATTTTAGGGTTTATGGCATTGGCACTTTATATGAATTGGGGCAGCCGTGTACAGCATCGATTGCGCTTTCGCAAACCAGACAATAGGCTGGCTGCCGCTACTTCCAACCCTTCAGTCAATGGCATGGACAATCAAAACAACAGCTCACAAGGAGGGCAGTCTTAATGCGCTCTTTATTTGCTAAATCTGCAGAGTCTGACCAATTGGCCAAAAAACCTGCCAATTTAAAAGTCCTTAGCCGCTATGTCAAACTCAACGCTCTATTGGCTATTATTGCTGCCATTATTGGTTTGTGGGCATTACAGCTGGTTTTTTCGTATCTATCAGAGCTAGAGTCGCTAGATGATAGTTATACGATGGGTGAGGCGCTCAAATATATCTTTTATCGTTCGCCTTACTTTTTAGAGCAATTCATTCCAACGGGTGCGCTACTTGGGGCCGTCATAGGATTGGGCTTACTGGCCAATAAAAGTGAGCTGGTCGTCATGCGCGCGGCTGGGGTCAGTATCTATCGCATCGTCGGCTGGGTATTACAGCCCGCTTTGATATTTGTGCTATTGGCCTTGGCCATCAATCAGTTTGTTCTACCGTATTCTAACCAGTTGGCAAAACAGATTAACGATGAGGATAGCACCTCGCTGGTCACTTCGGTACGTGGCTATTGGACAGTACAACCACGATTTGAAAACGCAGAGGATGGCAGTGCCACACCAGATGGTAGCGATATTTTATATATCGATTATGCTGATGTCGCAGGCAATATTGGCGAAGTGAAGCGCTGGCATTTGGACAATAACGGTAATTTGCAAACCGCTGTCCATGCTGAGGGTGGACAATATATGGGACGTGAGCCAATAGATGTAAACAGTGACAAGCCGAGCGAGCAGTATCGCTACGAGTGGCAGCTGAATGATATGGTTAAGCTCAGCATCAATCAAGGATTTGAGAGTAGCCAAGCCATTTCACCATCAGACACGCTAAGCTTACCATTTGCTCCAGAGTCTGTGTATCTGCTAACGCGTAAGGCAGAGGATTTGTCATTGACGCAACTGTATGAGCATCGTACGTTTATGCGCCAACAGGGCAATCGCTCCTTAGATCATGAAGTTGCCTTTTGGCAAAAGCTGCTATCACCGTTGTCAATATTGTCACTGGTCATCGTTGCTTGCTCGTTTGTCTTTGGCTCACTACGGACGCATAGCTTGGGCTTGCGTATTGTGGTGGCGTTATTGTTTGGTTTGTTGTTCAGCTATATTCAAGACTTAGTTGGTTTTGTATCGCTGGCGACAGGTTTTTCACCCATGCTCATGGTGCTATTGCCAATTATTGGTAGCGCACTATTAGGCGGATATCTAATAAAACGCCAGATGTAAAATAACAGTGGGTCATACCAAACAAAAAGCACGCTAAATTAAATTTAGCGTGCTTTTTTATGTCGATTTCAATTTCAGTTTAAATGACTGAAACTCAATCGCGTAAAGTTAAAACTAGTCTTTAGTCGCCATGGTAATGGTATACGTCTTACCTTGCTTGACCTTATCGCTATTGCCAAACACTTCGGTAAATGAGCGCTTCACAAACTGACGTAGGCCATTGATGGTCACTACATAAAAACGGCCGCCTTTACGCATGCGTGCATAGGCATCGAGGAAGTACAGATAATGCTGTTCTTTACCTACTTTGGCTGGTAAGTTCGACATCACAAGGCTAAAGTCTTTGTCTTTTGCCACATGGTTAAAGCCATTTGATAAATGCACATCGACATTTTTCAGACCGTTTTTCTCACAGTTACGGCGCGCATATTCTACTGCCATAAAGTCTTTATCAATCAACGTATGCAGACCGTTTGGACATTCACGCGCTGCTGTCATACCAAGTACGCCATAGCCACAACCTAAATCGATAGAATCGTCATCCGCTTGAAAATCCACATAATCAAGCAGCATCAGGCTACCATCATCAAGTTTTTGCGGAGAGAAAATACCCCACGTGGTCGAAAAATCAAACGGCTTGCCAAGCACCTCTTGGCGAAAATTGATATCTTCGCGCCAGTGTTCGGCATTTTTTAATAGGTCAGCAGGTGGTCTATGGCTCATGAGATTCTCGGATAATAGATAGGTAAAAGGTAGTGCGCAGCCCAGTTAGGCAGCATGTATATCATGACGCACTTTAATAAGGGTATTGTAACTAGAAAAGGGTAAACTTGCAGCATCCTATTTCTAGAACTGCATTTTGCTGTATCGCAAAAATTTTTAAGAAAAAATGCTAGAGATATTAGATAAGAGGTATCGCTTAATATAGAATCGAATTTAACCTAATAGTCGCTAAGTATTATTTATGCCAGACATTATATTCGTATCTAAAGTAGACTTATGGCTTGCACTGTTACTTTGGGGTTTGAGTTTATTTACTGTGTCTGTTCCATTATGGCAGTGGAAGCGAGACGCTCACAAATCCCTCATACAAACTATATTAATGACGGTTATTCTCATACCTTTTGCAGCACTAATGCTCATCCCTTTTTTCGGTACTAAGTACATATTAACGAATGACCAACTACAAGTAGATAGTGGGTTCTCTGTTCAAAAAATTGAGCTTACAGATATCACCTATATTATGCCAACACAAAGCATGAGTTCTGCGCCAGCACTATCATTGGATAGGATTGAAATATTATATAAAGATGAAGAAATACTAATCTCACCAAAAGACAAATCACGTTTTTATTGCGAGATACGGGCACGTAATCCTAGAATAGTGATAGATACAGCAGGCGAATAGAGTGGCATTATCGTTCCTGATATAGAATTTTTCTTGAAACTATTTCTTCAAACTCTTCTTTAATAAATAATCAAATATAAACGGCCCAAATGGCAAGAAAGAGCCGACTACGCCTACAGGCATTGCCCATAGCGGCATTTTTATTTTGCTAGCTGCCATTACGAGCATTAGGATATAGGCAATGAATAACGCCCCATGTGCCATACCGATATATCTCACCGCCTCTGGGATATCGAACATATATTTTAGCGGCATCGCGATACCGAGTAATAATAAAAAAGAAGTGCCTTCTAAATAACCCGCGATGGTGAGGTTTTTGAGTGCAGAATTTTGACTCTTTGTTAAGGTAGACGGTTGAGCTTGCGACACAATATATTCCTTTTACAATCATCAATAAATATTAGATTTCGATCCTAACCTCGCGGATGATGCTCCGCATGTAATTTCTGCAATCTTGCTGTCGCCACGTGGGTATAAATTTGCGTGGTAGATAAGTCACTGTGCCCAAGTAATAACTGTACGCTACGAAGATCAGCGCCATGATTTAGCAAATGCGTGGCAAAAGCGTGGCGAAGGGTATGCGGCGATAGCTCTTTATCGATACTGGCGACTTTGGCATATTTCTTAAGCAAATACCAAAAATTCTGCCGTGTCATATAGCCACCTTGAGCCGTTAAAAACACCGCTTGGCAGTTTCCTGATTTCAAATGAGCAATCAAGTCTCCACGAGCATGCGTTAGATAATCTTCTAGCGCATCGTTTGCATATTCGCCGAGTGGCACCAGTCGCGTTTTATTGCCTTTCCCCGTAATTTGTAGCCAACCTGAGTTTAGATTCACTTGTTCTAATGAGAGGTTAATCAACTCACTCACTCGTAGACCGCAGGCGTATAGCACCTCTAACATGGCTTTATCACGCAGTCCAAGCGCGGTGCTGGTATCAGGCGAGGCAAGTAGATTATCGACATCTGCTTCTGCTAAGTCTTTCGGTAATGGACGACCAAGCTTTGGGCTTTTGATACGCTCGCAAGGATTGTCTTCACGCAGATTACTGGCAATCATCCACAGATAAAACTGACGCAAGCTTGAGAGCATGCGTGCTTGGGTACGTGGGGTTTTGCCTTCTTGAGTGAGGGTTGATAAGCAGTGCAGCACGTCGTCAAGCTGCCAGCGTGTCAGGGCGATAGGATTGGTCAGCTCGCAGGAGCGCAGGTCGCGGACATACGCATTACGAGTACGAGTCGCTAGACCACGTGCCAGCATGGCTTGACGAAACTCAGTCATATAACTGGGTTCGTCATCTACTGCCAGCGCCTTAGGTTGGCGCTGTTGCACGGCACGATCACGGCTCATAACTCAATACTCGATGGTTGCAGGTTAGATAAGCGTTAAACACCATAACGAGGTAACTTCAGCACTGCGTGCGACATGCAAAGGGTCGGTATCATCTTGACTGCGACCATGCTTCGGTTTTGTATCGAGACGATATTTTACTGCCAATCCAGCATCGGCAAACAAGCTTAATAATTCATCACGAGTTCGCAGTTGCAGGTGCTCAGCTAAGTCCGACATTATCAACCAAAGCTCTCCGTGCTCAGCTAAGTGCTGTTTAGCGCCCTGCAACACCCCACGCAACATCGCGCTATTGGCATCATAGACTGCATATTCGAGCGGTGAGCTTGGCTTAGTAGGTAACCAAGGAGGATTGCAGACAATTAGATTAGCAAGTGGTGCATCAGTTGGATACAAATCCGCTTGCTGTAACTGTACGTTAGATAACGTCAAACGCGCAAAGTTCTCGCTAGCACAGGCCAAAGAACGCGGATTTAAGTCAGTGGCAATCACTTGTGGGATGCCGCGCTGCGCTAAGATAATGGCCAATAAACCCGTGCCAGTACCGATGTCATAGGCGACATCATGGATCGCTGGTAGCGGTGCATCGAGCAATAGCTGCACATACTCATGACGAGTTGGCGCAAACACACCATAATGCGGGAAAATTGATAACCCTAAGCTGTCTATTGGGACGCCTTTTTCGCGCCATCCTGCCGCGCCAAGTGCGCCTTGCATATCACGAAATGATAATACGCATGGTTCATCGATTGCACCAAAAGCTGCTGTGCAGGCCGCACTGACATCAGGGGCACGGCGTAGTTGGCTGACATAACTGGCATCAAGCTCTAGTAGCAGACGGCTTAATATGCGTGAGCGCTGGGCTTGTAATTGACGCTGCTGATGAAATAAGTTGGGAATGCCTTTAACCTTTGCTGTGTTAGGTTTATTCGCCGCTTTCTTAATCTTACGCTGTTCAGAGCGCTCATTCGTGCGATCTATGCGACGACCAAGTGCTTGTAGCAATTGCCGTGCATTATGAAAGTCACCGCGCCATAGCAGTGATGTGCCTTCGCAAGCCAAACGGTAAGCGTCATCTGCGGTCGTTGTATCATCAACCAATACAACGCGCGCAGGTGGCATATGATTGCTTTCAGACAACCAAAGAGCATTACGTAGAGTTTCGTTTTCTTGCCATTGTACATACTGCTTTTCTGTTTGTAACACGTAGTAGCCTACCTTTTGTGAAAGATATATCTCGTATAAATCAAAGATATCTTTATATTATTAGGGTCTGTTGAACATTCAAATATTAGAGCTGCTGATTGCTAAAATTGCACCAAATTAGGCGCAAGCCGACGATAATGTCGAGACCTTAACTAGGATTGCAACAACGTTTGGGGTGATTTTAGCATCAGCCTTTCAGGGCAGTACTATTTTCTGCCAATATATGGCGAAATTGTTTAACCTAGAATGACTAGGCGTCAAAAATTTCACTGCATATTGTCTAAAAAATAGTGACTGCCAGCACCACATTTGAATGTTCAACAGACCCTAGTGTTCTAAAGTTGTTGAACGTTTTTAAGCGCTTTTTTTCTTAACCAAATAGCGATAAAGCGTCACGCTCATAGGTGCAGTATCATCACTATCGACCTTGATTTCATCAGGGTCAGTATCTAAGCTCACGTTCTCAGCCAGCGTCTCTTGAGCCAATAGTTCGTGACCCAAATGACGACAGAAATTAGGAATATCGCGCGTGGTGGCAGGATCAGTCGCCAATATTTCAATCACCTCGCCACTGTCTGCTTTGCGAATGACTCGATGTAGCATCATCACAGGCTCAGGGCAAATAAGCCCCTGCGTGTCCAGATGATGGCTGATAGAAATATCTGTTATTGAAGTTGTCATAGTCGTTATCGTAAAGCTAAGTAGGTGGGTTTGAGAATAGATGGTTTGCTTAATCGCTTATCTGGGCGTGCTTTCTAAATCGTCTAGACTTTCGGTCTCTTCGTCAGTCTCAGGCAAGTCAGCCACTTCTAAAAAGTTAAAAAAGCGCTTAAAGCTCACTTTGAATAAAAAAGCCACCCCCAACCAACAGGACAACCCCAACCATGCAGTGTCAGCAAATAATAGCCCACCAATCAATATAATGGTCGATACACCGATACTCATTGCAATCATCGACGGTTGGTTCAAACGATAACGATAAACGACTAAGGCGTCATAAAGCGTAATGGGAATCGTGAGCGCAACCAAGGCATAGGGCAAATTATAAAATAGTTGATAAAGCAGTTGATTGTCATGAAATGCTTTAATACTGGCAATGGTGCCAAAGACCATAAATGCTAGAATAGCAGCATAAATGAGATAAATCGCTATTTGGTTTGCCCGCTGTGCGCCTTTAATGCGAGCAATGGCAAGCGGGGCAAAACCATGTTGCGACTTATTTTGCGAGGGTTGGTCTGAGACAATGGTCATAGTAATCAGTTGTTTATCCGTTGAGATGATATAGTCAATTCACTATATAGCAGAAATTATTGGCATAGGAGTGGCAAGCTGATTGCTAAGCTAATCTGCTTTGATTGCATCGATGGCAATACTACTATTCGGATCAGCAAAGTACGTCGACATCAGGATACATGCAGAAATATCATCAATAGGGTCGCGCTCATTCTTAATCCAGCCATTGTCCCAAGCAATTTCTCGCGCTGCGACTGAGGTCAGGCGTTCATCACAGAGTGACACGACCACTGGCAGATGCTGCTCCATAACTCTATGTGCTAGGCGACGAGCGAATTTATGCGCACGCTTAGATAGCATCGAGCTACTACCATCCATATTAAGCGGTAGACCGACGACCACCTTTGACACGCCCCATACCTTGATAATACCCAGTAGATTGTCCCAGTCAGGTTGACCATTATTCATCGCTAAAATATCAAAGGCACGCGCTGTCTCGGTAATGGTATTACCAAGTGCCATCCCCATTTTTTTGACGCCATAGTCTAGAGCTAAGACAAGATGTGGCTTAACGGTCGCTTCAGCAACGCCAGTATCAGTCTCTATTGCATCGGTGCTATCTGTTATGAGAGTGCTATCTACCATAGTAACGGATGTATCCTGTTTTAATTTTTTATTTCTGCATTCATGAAGCATATGAGGCTAAGCGTGACCGATATCACTGCTTAGATAATCAAAGTTGATTCCGATTTTATCAGCGGCTATTTGCCAGCGCTCTTCAAATGGCGTATCAAACAATAAGTTTAGATCCGCAGGACACACTAACCAATCGCCATTGTTCAACTCTTGGTCTAGCTGTTTTTTGCCCCAGCTGGCATGACCCAAGCACAGTTGATAATGACCGACACCTTGACCTGCGGCGATACGCTTGAGGATATCTTGACTGGTCGTGATGCAGACATTTTCTGATATCGCAAAAGACGATGCCCAATCTGGTTGGCCAGTATGCAGCACAAAGCCAACCTCAGGATACATAGGGCCGCCTTCTAATGCCACATCTTCCATCACTTGTGCATCAGTCACTTCAATGTCTAAATCTTCTAGAAGTTTACCCACTCGCGCCTGCTCTAATGGACGATTGACCATCAGACCTAACGCACCGTGCTTGTCATGGCGGCAGATATAGATTAGCGCCTGCTCAAACCTTGGGTCTGACAGCTCTGGTGCCGCTATTAAGAAATGATGGGTCAAATTGGTTTTAGACATAGAAGCAAATGCAACCTAATAATAAGGGTGAAAGACCACTATATGGTGATAACCAATAGAAAAGCAAGATTCACGCCAACTGCCACTGACCATTACCCAGCCTTCGCCAATGTTTTCGCTGTTGTTCAACATGCCCTAATTGTTTAACATTAGATAGGCCATATAGAGAGTTACTTAACATCGGACAATAAGCTGCGGGCATGATCGCGAGTGACATCCGTGATAATGACGCCACCAGACATACGTGCCAGCTCATCGACTTGCGCACTGTTGGTCAGAATGATGAGCTCACTCTCAGTCTGCTCCTGATGGTGCTTTTGTACCAAGATATGCTGATGCGCTTGCGCGGCTACTTGTGCTTGGTGCGTAATGGCCAATAATTGCTGTGTACGACCAAGCTCACGTAATAACTCGCCGACCACTTGCGCTGTGCCACCACTAATACCGACATCGACTTCATCAAATACCAGCATTGGCTTGGCAGCATTGTTGTCCGCATTGGTTGCCTGTAAGACCTGCATGACTAGCGCCATTCGTGACAGCTCACCGCCTGATGCAATCTTATGCAGTGGCTGCATCGGCATGCCCACATTGGCACTAAATAACAGATCAATATCGAAACAACCTTGCGCATTATATTGGCTCGGCTCAGCCTTTTTGGTAAAGACAAACTCGCAGCGCGCATTGGGCAAAGCTAGCGGTTGTAACTGTTTAACCAGTTGTTTACTGACAATCGGTGCAGCTTTAGTGCGTTCTTTATTTAATTGGGTGGCCAGCGCGAGATATTCTTGCCAAGCCTGCTCAATTTGTGCCGCCATTGCATCGCTACTTGGCTCGTTCTCTAATTGCTCTAATTGCGTTTCCCAGCCTTTCGCTTCAGCGATTAAATCACTGGCTGGCAAGCTATGCTTACGCGATAAACGATGCCCCAAGCTGATAAGATTGTCTAGTGTTTGTAAGCGCTCAGGATCTGGCAGTTGTTGCTCAGCATAATCTGACAGTAAGCCTATCACTTCGGTGATTTGCTGCTGCGCTAAATGTAGCTGTTCAGACGCTTGCTCAAAGGTTTGGCTGACGCTCATTTGATTGTCACAGAGCTTAATAGCTTGCCCTAGTAGGGTCATGACATCTGGCTCATCTGTATCATTATCGAGCAGATGTAAGCCGTGGCTGGCCTCCTGCATCAGTGCTTCTATATTAGACAGCTCTTCATGCTCTGCTTCGACTTCTGCGTAATCAACGGCTAGTAATGGCGCAATGTCTGCTAGCTGACTTTGCAACAATTGAATACGGTCTTGACGTTGGGCTTCACGACTGGCGATATCATCGGCGTGGCGTTTGAGCTGCTGATAGGTTTGATAGCTACTGGCTGTTTGTAAGGCTAGGGGTGTGATTTGTGCCATTTCGTCTAGCCATTTCACCACAAATTGCGGCTTGAGCAAGGCTTGCTGCGCATGTTGGCTATGGATATTGACCAGTAGTGTGCCCAAGTTTTTTAGCTCAGCCAAACTCACTGGCGAACCGTTCAGCCATGCTTTTGAGCGCCCAGTATTGCTTAATTGCCGACGAATAAGTACTTCGGGTTCTTCTAATGGTCGCTCATTTTTGGCAAACCACTCAGCGATGACGCTGTTGTTTTCTATATCAAACTGCGCATAAATATCTGCATGTGCCGCGCCATGCCTGACCATCGCACTGTCTGCACGTTCGCCCGCACACAGTGATAACGCATCCAGCAATAGCGATTTGCCAGCACCTGTCTCACCGGTGATGACATTGAAACCTTCAGCCACACTCAGTTCATGCTGAGCGATCAACGCAAACTGATGTAAAGTTAATGATACTAGCATCAACGCCTCTCATGACAGACAATGGACATCATATAAATCTCAAGAAGCCATATATAAAATAGGGTAAATAAGGGAATGAATGTATCTATGTAATCGTGTTCATTAGATAAATATGGTAGGCAAATAGTATGGTGTTAAATGTGCTCAAATACAAACTTTAAGGCATTGTATAATAGAATTTATTGTTGGAAGATTACCATAAAACCATCAAAAACGGCCAATGAGTCACCATCCTAATATCTACAATATCAATCATTAGGATGATTGAGCATCTCAAAATGAGTGCACTATATAAGAAAGACTGCGGACTATGCTTATAATCACATAACCATGATAGCGATCAAGTGCTTGCCAAAAAAATGCCGAGTGAGTCATTTCCAAAATGAGGACACGGCCTAATATTAAACCGCATTTTCCTAGTCGCTTTAACAAACTTTATAGATATAATGTGGTAGCATAATCTCACATAATGATAAACTCTTACCATTAGATTTATGCATGGTTCAACCTGATAACGAGTCATGATTTTGTAAAATCATAGGCGTATGGTGGAAAGGGTATGCCACTCGGCCATTACTCCAGAGCGTTTTCATAGAACCTGTGGCTATTTTTAGCGCGCAGATATCTACTATAGAAGGATACAGTACTTTGCGCAGAGGGGTTTGTTAACCACGCACCTCTGTCAGTACTCTAACCCGTTACTTATTTTTTAGTTTTGCCATAATTATTTGATAAGGAAGCCACTATGACAGCGGCGCAATTTACTAACGTAACAGTCAATGCTCAAGCAACAGTGTCTTATGATGGTCGCTGTTCAAGCCATACCATTATGTTCGAGGATGGTCGCCACAAAACGTTGGGCGTTATTTTACCTTGTGACAATTTGGTTGAGCATTATCACTTTAGCACCAATACCTCTGAGCGTATCGAAATCACTGGCGGCGAATGTGAAGTCAAGATAAATGGTGATAACGAATTCAGTTATTACCGTGCAGGTCAATCATTCGTCGTCGAAGGCAAGAGCGGCTTTAATCTGCGTACCGAAGAGATTGTTCAGTATGTCTGCCATCTAGAAGGCTGATATCATTAATAGTGCGTTTGATTTTGACACTGTCAGCGCTGGCTCTATCAACCATTCAAGAAAATAAACAATATCGGATTGGTATTGTTTATTTCTTTTTTTGACGTTTGCTTTACCGCCTTCTCGTTGGTTATGAGCTGTGATGTTGAAAGTCAACGATATCTTTTTTTATCCCATCGCCTAGTGCGATACCCACTTTATATTTAATAGGCCTGTTATGGCAAAACCCATTTATTTTTACGGCATCCATGCGATTGATGCTTTACTTGAACATCGTCCTCTTGATGGTCTTAGCTTATTTGTGCAGCAAGGACGTGAGAGTGACAGCCATGTACAAGCTATCATGGCTGAAGCGGAAGCAAACGGTATTAGTATTCAACCAACCCAAAAAGACAAGCTAACGCAGTTATGTGGTAGTCCGCAGCATCAGGGCGTGGTGCTCAACGCTCGTCCGTTAGGCTTTGCCGACGAAGGATTGCTTGATACCATCATTGGTCGTGAGCAGTGCTTGTTATTGGTACTGGATCAAATCACAGATGCACATAATTTTGGTGCTTGCCTGCGTACCGCCGTAGCGATGGGTGTGGATGCAGTGGTTTGTCCAAAACACCATGCGGCAAGTCTAACGCCAACAGTGGCTAAAGTATCGGTCGGTGCGGCAGAGATGATGCCGATCATCAGCGTCACAAATCTGGCTCGTACACTGTCGCAAATTAAAAACGCTGGGGTATTTGTATTTGGTACGGCACTCAATGCGGATGCAAAGCCGATACATGCCGCTGACCTGACTGGAAAAACCGCCATCATTATGGGTTCAGAAGGGGAAGGTATGCGTCGCCTGACTATGGAGAGCTGCGATGAGCTGGTTTATATTCCAATGTCAGGAAACGAGCATGGTAATTTACAAAGCCTAAACGTGAGCGTCGCCACTGGCATGGCCTTGTATGAGGTCAATCGCCAGCGAACTTTAGCTGCTGGGCAAGCGTAAGGTACTCTTGGTGCAAGGGTTCTAGTTGTAAGTATAGAGAGGCAAGATCGCTCTCATTGAGTATGACATTATCCGCATGACGATTGCGCTCTTCACGACTGAGCTGATTGGTCATAATGGCTTTTATCTTTTGTATACTTTGATCATCACGTTGACTGGCACGCGAAATCTGCGTGTCTTCGGTCGCATCCATCACCAGAATACGCTGACATAAGTTGGCCAGTCCTGCCTCTGCAGCTTCAATGAGTAGAGGCGCGGACAGCACTATATATGGTGACGTACTAGAGTTCAGCTGCGCTTTTGCCGTCTCACGTATCGCTGGATGAGTGATTGCTTCAAGCTCAATCAGCGCTTCGGGATTTGCAAATACGTGCGTACGTACAGCAGCTCTATCCATTGATCCATCACCATTCAACACCCAGTCACCAAACTTTCTCTGAATTTTTCGCAGAGTGGCGCTGCCTTTGGCGACCGTTTCATGAGCGATTATATCCGCATCAATAATATCAATCCCTTGCTCAGCAAACCAAGCACTAGCAGCGGACTTGCCACTACCAATCCCACCCGTCAAACCAACTACGAGTGTTTTATTTTTTGCTTGTGGGGTCTGTGGTGGTTGTGAATAAGAGAACGGTGTGTTTTTTGACATAATGACAGCTTATCTGATAGATATACTCATGAATGCAGCTACAAATTGACAATCGGTTTTCAATGATTCCGATTATAGGTAACTGCCGAAAATTTACTACGATAATCTAGGGCCTGTCCTCAATTAGATGACTATTGATTGAGTTGAGGGTAGGCCTTAGTCTTTAGTAGGCATACATGCCAAGATACCAGCTAACGATATCTGAGCCATATAACAAGGCGACGATACCCGCGATAGCGATGTAGGGTCCAAAAGCAAAAGGTTTGCTTTCACCTTGTTTCTTCATCAAGATCAGTCCAACGATAGATCCAAGTAAAGATGACAGTAAAATAATCAACGGCAACATCATAGGTCCAAGCCAAGCACCTAATACTGCTAGCAACTTAAAGTCACCTTGTCCCATTCCGTGTTTTTTAGTGATTAAATAAAATACTTTAACCACTACCCATAGTGATAAAAATCCCAGCAGCAATCCCCATATTGATTGCGTTGGCGAGACAAACCAGCTTTGTGAGTTTACTGCCAATCCTAAGCCTGCCAATGGAAAGGTCAAGCGGTCGGGTAATAGCTGTGTATCAAAATCGATGCCCGTTAAGGCCACCAGTGTCCATACCAAAACCAGTGCTGACAATCCTGTGGCATTCACGCCAAACTGATAAATCACTAACACTGATAGCAGGGCTGTTACTAGCTCAACTAAAGGATAACGCAGACCAATCGAAGCTTTGCAGCTTGAGCAACGACCGCGTAGTACCAACCAGCTAATCAAAGGCACGTTTTCATACCATTTGATTTTATGTGCGCAATGAGGGCAGCGTGAGGCGGGTCGACTCAAAGTGATTGGCTGGTCAGCAGCCACGATATTGGCTATTGGTAGCGTATGTTCGCGCGGCATGTCTGCTTGTTCAGCCATAAACTGGCTACATTCTTGTCTCCAGCCATAAACCATCATCAGTGGTATACGGTGAATCACGACATTCAAAAAACTACCAACACACAGACCTAATAGCCCAAATACGAATAAAGCCAGTTCAGTACTCTCTTGTAGTAACTGTATAAATTGCATCAAATCATTATCCTACTACTGCACCCATTTGGAAGATTGGCAAGTACATTGCAATGACCAAGCCACCGACCAACACACCCAACACAGCCATGATCATTGGTTCCATTAAACTGGTTAAACCATCGACGGCATTATCAACTTCGTTTTCGTAATAGACAGCTACTTTATCTAACATCTCTTCCAAGCTACCAGATTCCTCCCCGATACCGACCATTTGGATGACTAGACTTGGAAATAAATTGGTCGACCGTATAGAGAACTGTAATTGTTGGCCAGTAGATACGTCATTTTTAATTTGCTGAGTTGCATTATAAAACACGACATTGTTGGTCGCACCAGCAGTAGAGTCTAGCGCATCAATAAGCGGGACACCAGCGGCAAAAGTTGTAGATAGCGTACGAGCAAAGCGGGCGATAACGGCTTGGTAAGCGATATTACCAAATATCGGTGCTTTTAATACAGCGCGGTCTAGAAGGTCACGAAATTTCTTAGATTTTTTCTTAGCTTCTGAAAACGCAATAATTGCGCCACCAATAGCCATAATTAGAATAAACCACCACGCTTGCATCCATTCAGACATATTGACTACCATCTGCGTGAAAGCAGGTAGTTCTGCACCAAATGATTCAAATAGATCGGAGAATACAGGTACTACTTTTATTAACAGAATCATAGTAACAATAATAGCAACTACGATAACCGCAATAGGGTACTTCATCGCTTTTTTAATTTTTGCTTTGAGTAGTTCACTCTTTTCTTTGTAGGTAGCAACCCGTTCAAGCATGGTTTCAAGCGCCCCTGACTGCTCTCCAGATTCGACAAGTGAACAAAACAGGTCATCAAAATAACGAGGATGTTTGCGCAAAGCAGAAGCAAAGGTACCACCTGCTTCGATGTCTGCTTTTATTTGTAACACCAAGTCTTTCATACTCGGGTTATCAAGGGAATCAGCCACAATCTCAAAAGATTGTGTTAACGGTACGCCTGCTTTCATCATAGTGGCCATCTGCCGAGAAAAAATGGCAATATCAATGGCTTTAATTGGTTTTTTGAAAGTATAAAGTGGCTTTGGTTTTTTCTTAATACCTTTGACGCTAATACCTTGTTTACGCAAGGTTGCTTTTGCCAGCTCTAAACTGCGGCTGGTGGTTTCCCCTTTTACTTTTTGCCCGCGTCGGTTTACACCGTCATAGACAAAGTCCAACAACATATCGGTCTTAGCTTTTGCCATGTTACTACCCTCAAAATTGTCCAATATAGATATTGCAAACATACAACATAATACCAGACTTAAGATGTTAGTCAGGCATACTTTATTTTAGCGCAAAAAACCAGTGTCTATCTGTTTTATTTTTAAATGTATTTAATAAAGATAGTTACTGGTTTATAAACCCTTAAGCAATCGAAAGTTGGGATGTAGGTAATACAATATAAGTCTAATTATTTTTGCTTATTACTCAGAAGTAACACGCATCATCTCTTGTATACTCGTGACACCTTGTAGGACTTTTAAAATGCCAGAGCGACGTAAGTCACGGAAACCATTTTTAATGGCAGCATCTTTAATATCTATCGCGTTACCATCTTCCATAATGATACGTGAAATATCAGAACTCACTTTCATTACCTCATAAATACCCACACGACCTTTATAACCTTCACGACATTCACTACAGCCTACGGGCTCATGAATGATATTATCTGGATTATCCAAATCAGTCTCAGTAAAGCCAATTTCTAACAGGCTTTGCCGTGGGAGGTTAATGGGTTTTTTGCAATTTTTGCAGAGGCGTCGTGCCAGTCGCTGAGCGATGACTAAGTTGACAGATGTTGCAATATTAAAAGAAGCGACACCCATGTTACGCAAACGCGTTAATGTTTCAGGTGCTGAATTGGTATGCAACGTTGAAAGTACCATGTGACCCGTTTGCGCTGCTTTAATCCCAATTTCAGCGGTTTCGAGATCACGAATCTCACCGACCATGACAATATCAGGATCTTGACGTAAAAAAGACTTGAGTGCATTGGCAAACGTTAGACCAACTTTGGCGTTAACGTTAACTTGATTGATCCCCTCAAGGTTAATCTCGACTGGATCTTCGGCCGTGGATATATTGGTCGCCCCAGTATTTAAAATATTAAGACCTGTATACAGTGAGACGGTCTTACCAGAGCCCGTTGGGCCTGTAATGAGTAGCATGCCTTGTGGTTTGTGCAGCGCTTCTAAAAACATCTCTTGCTGATCCGGTTCATAGCCCAATGCTTCAATACCAAGCATGGCTGATGAGGGATCGAGAATACGCAAAACAAGCTTTTCACCAAACAAGGTAGGCAGACAGCTTACCCGAAAATCAATGGCTTTATTTTTGGAGAGTTTGAGTTTGATACGTCCATCTTGTGGCACTCGGCGTTCTGAGATATCCATTTGAGACATAACTTTTAAGCGAGCCGCAATTTTGTTGGCAAGTTGCACGGGCGGGTTGGCCATTTTTTGCATCACACCATCAACACGGAAACGAACGCGATACGCTTTTTCATAGGGCTCAAAGTGTAAATCGGAAGCGCCCATACGAATGGCATCAACCAGCATTTTGTTGACAAATTTTACAACAGGTGCTTCCTCGATGCTGTCAGCAAGCTTAGTTTCGCCCTCCTCTTCACCTTCTTCACCATCCTCAAAATCAATGTTTAAATCGTTATCAGAAAAGCTATCAAAGCTTTGCATCGTATCAGCATAAATGCTTTCAATACGTTTTTTAAGCTTGTTCTCTTCGACGACGATGGTTTCTATCGATAAGCGAGAATTAAAGGCGATCGCATCAATAGCATCGACACGAGTCGGATCACTGAGCGCAACAAATAGGCGTTGTCCTCGTTTAAAGAGTGGCAAGGCATTAAACTTACGAACAATTTTTTCATCAACCAAATCTTTTGGGATGACATCAAGGTTTAGTGCATCAAGATCAAATAAAGGGTCACCGAAAGCTTGTGACAGCATTTGGGCCAGATGATAAGCATCAGCCAGTTTGTTGTCTACTAGGTAGGAAACCAGCCCTATTTTTTGCTGCTGTGACTCGGTTTGCGCGGTTTTCATATTTGCTTCGCTAACGACACCATCACTGATGAGCTGCTGCGCTAAACCACCATATTTATTGGTTGCGATAGACATTATATTCTCTCCTTTAATAACCAGTATTCTGTAGACTTGTTGAGCATCTACACGCTACGTATTCATCATTTTAATAAGTCAGTCCCATATAAATCAGATACGGTGTCAGGCCTGCTCAGTCTACTATTTATAGTACTTTTTATAGTAATTTTACTCGATTAATCTTGTATCCAAATAATATTGAATCGACTGTAGATAGTCCGCCTCTAATTATCTTGCCTAACTCATTTAGATGACTATCGATTGAATTGAGGATACGACTTAACAATAGTATTTAATTTTTATGAAGTCAGCAGTATAGAACTTTACTTTAGTTTGAAAATTTTATATAGACTATTAAGCGACCAGCACGTAAAAATCATGGCCTATTGCCACATCATCTAACGATAAGTTTCGATGGATCATTCTTATGATAGTGGCAGGCTACTATAGCACTTACGAATTATTTGTTATACTGACGCGCATATTAGCCGAATTGGCATGAATACATGAGACAAGGTAGATGAGTATGCAAGCTTGGGTAATTGGCAATTGGAAACAGAATCCGGCGACAAACCATGCAGTCAGTGCGCTGTTAGACGACTTATCGTCTAAGATAAATGCTGAAGAGCAAGCCCATATGAAAGAGCCAAACAATCGCTGCAAATTAATGGTAGCACCAAGTTGCATTCATTTAAATGCAGTGAGTACACGTCTGAAAGACAGTTCAATACTCTGTGCCGCACAAGACATCAGTGCCCATAGTGCGAGTACAGGCGCATATACAGGCGATTGCTCAGCACAGCAAGTGGCAGATGCAGGCGCCACTTGGACGCTACTCGGTCATTCTGAACGTCGCCAGTATCACAAAGAATCTCATGATTGTCTGGTAAATAAATTGTCTCATGCGTTCTCTCAAAACCTAGGTGTGGTGTTTTGTATTGGCGAAACACAAGAACAGTATGATAATAATCAAACATTTGACGTTATCGATGCTCAGCTCGCGGTTATCAAAGATTTACTTATTCAACAGCCAGATTTTATAATGTCGCTATCTGAACGATTGATCGTGGCCTACGAACCTGTATGGGCGATTGGCACTGGTAAGGTGCCAACGGTAGAGGAAGTCAGTCACACCCATCAGCATATTAAGCAAACGGTTGCAGGTTTTGCTGATATGGCGGGGGCGACTACCGTACTATATGGTGGTAGTGTCAATGCTGATAATGCCGAAAGCTTTGCATCAGACCCAATGATTGATGGGGCATTGGTTGGCGGTGCTTCATTAAAGGCAGAGAGTTTTTTAGCGATTGCTGATGCTTTTAACCAAGCCAATGCCTAACTGAATAAATAACGCTCAAATATCAAAGTCATAGCCTGTAAACAGTGTGTCTTTATCAGTTGGCAAAAGTAGGTTTAACAGTGCCCTTGCAATCGTGTACAATGCGCCTTATTTATATAGTCGATTTGGCGTCATGAGATGCCAGTTGTCATCCGTATTAACTTTAAGTTTTATTTTCCGTTATCAGTCGTCATTACGCGGCAAAAGAGGCCACCATGTTTACGTTTATATTAGCCCTGCATATTATCGTGGCGATTGCCATGATCGGCTTGATCTTGATACAGCATGGTAAAGGGGCAGACGCTGGGGCTTCTTTTGGTGCTGGCTCATCGGGTACAGTATTTGGCGCGGCAGGAACTGCCAACTTCTTAACGCGCGCGACCGCGGTATTGACGGTCATATTTTTTATCACGAGTATGACCCTTGCCGTTCATTCTCGTAAGCAAGCTGAAGATCAGTTTCGTTTAGATGCACCCGTTTCAGCGCCGCAAACGCCGCGTCCATTGACACAAAATCCTGAGTAATCATTTTTTAAGCAGGCAACGCTTGCTATTTCGCCACGTTAGATTTACAATGCGTTTCTGTTTTCAGAAGTACCACTCTATAGATGCCTACCTTAAGCATCTTTTATAGTAGAATGGATATGAAGGAACAGAGTAGTAAAATGCGATTGTGGTGGAATGGTAGACACGCCATCTTGAGGGGGTGGTGGCGCAAGCTGTGGGGGTTCAAGTCCCCCCAATCGCACCAAGTTTAATAGACGTAGCATAGCGTCAGGTTGGATTTTTTAGCAGATAATACTTAATTTATAATTTATTTAAAAAAAGTATTGACACTTCTACAAAACCTCCCTATAATATGCGTTCTAGATTGATGCGGGGTGGAGCAGTCTGGTAGCTCGTCGGGCTCATAACCCGAAGGTCGTTGGTTCAAATCCAGCCCCCGCTACCACTTTTTATACTGATGTTTTGCACACTAAATTTGTCAGTACCGATTAGCCCACCATTATGTTTGTGGGTTTTTTTGTATCTGATGGTCAGTGTTATCGCGGTATCTATCCTACTTATGTTAAGCTCTAGGTCTATAGAGTACGATATTAATCGTCACTGGTCGTCATCGGCCGCTACCGGCACGATGCTCCTTAAGCAACACTATCTTTTATTCCTCACGCTTTTATCGATAGTAGTGCTTTATGAATAATAAAAGCATTGTCTGGCTGAGCTTGATGTTTTTTATGCTCATCCCTATATAAACGCACAACACATATCACATGTTTGTGGTTTAAAATTATATAATGACCGTAATGCTTACCGCTATAATATTGCTATATATAGGTAAGAGAAGAGCCAAGTTTTCATACGGTTTACTCAGTACGATAGATAAGTGAATAGGAAAATACAAAGAGATTATGAAGCTTTCGACTAAAGTTGCAGAACTGACTAATATTATTGCCCCTGCCGTTGCTGCTTGCGATGTGGCACTCTGGGGTATCGAGTTTGCACCACAAGGCAACCGCTCATTGTTACGTATTTATATTGAGGCATTGCCAGAAGAGCAAGCCCAAGATAAGCAGGTAACCATTGAGAACTGTGCGGCAGTGAACCACCAAGTAAGCGGTATTTTGGAAGTTCATGATCCTATTGCTGGTGAGTTCATCTTAGAAGTGTCTTCACCAGGCTTTGACCGCGCATTTTTCTCAGATGAGCAGATGCACGCGTATGTTGGCCAAACGGTGAGTTTGCGTTTGATCCAAGCGATTGGTGAAGGCGATCAAAAACGTCGTAAAGCGACAGGTACTTTAGACAGTATCGATGCAACCTCGCTAAAATTGACATCAAGTGATGGTCAGCAGTTTGAGATTGCATTAAGTAATATTGATAAAGCCAATTTGATTTATGAAGACGCTTAAATCTATATTAGGTAACTGCTTATAGATAGGCAGTTTTATCTCCAAATAGCTTATGTGGCTTATAGTAAATATATAATATCAATACACAAATTATAAAATTTAAGTCAATTATAAAATGATAGGACAGGTATAGCATGAGTCGTGAAATCTTAACGGTAGTAGAAACTGTCAGTAATGAAAAGGGCTTAAATCCTGAAGATATCTTTGAAGCCATAGAAGACGCTTTGGTGGTATCGACTAAGAAAAAAGTATACACCGAGCAGCCAGAAGTGGCCGTACGGGTTGCAATCGACCGCGCCACTGGTGACTATGATACTTATCGTTACTGGACAGTGGTTGCAGATGAAGACCATGAAATGCCAGCTTGTCAGCTTGCGATCACAGATCTTGATCAAGAAGAATGGTCAATCGGTGATATTAAAGAAGAGCAGATTGAATCAATCGAATTTGGTCGTATCGCTGCTACTCAAGCAAAACAGGTCATTATCCAAAAAATCCGTGAAGCTGAGCGCGCGCTAGTAGCCGATGCTTTCGAGCCACGTGTTGGTGAGATGATGTATGGCGAAGTCAAAAAACAGACACGTGATGGCTATATTATTGACTTAGGTGATAATGCTGAAGGGTATTTGTCACGTGATCAGATGTTGCCACGTGAGCAGTTACGTGCAAAATCGCGTATCAATGCTATCTTGTACCATGTGAACCGCGAAAACCGTGGCGCACAGCTACTGTTATCTCGCACGCATCCTGAAATGCTATCAGCATTGATGCAAAAAGAAGTGCCTGAGATTGCAGAACAAATTATTGAAATTCGTAACGTTGCCCGCCTACCAGGTACTCGTGCTAAAATAGCCGTGAAGACCAACGATCATCGTATTGATCCAGTTGGCGCTTGTATCGGTATGCGTGGTACGCGTATTCAAGCGGTACAGCAAGAGTTGGATGGCGAGCGTATTGATGTCGTGGTATGGTCAGATGACCCAGCCCAATTCATCATTAGCTCTTTAGAGCCAGCTGACGTCAGCAGCATTATCTTAGACGAAGATACTCAAACAGCAGATATTATCTTTAGTACCAATGATCAGTTAGCGCGTGCTATTGGCTCACAAGGCCAAAACGTACGTTTGGCCTCTGAGCTAACGGGTTATAAGCTTAATATGATGCTTGAAGAAGAATATAAGCAGCGTCAAGAAAACGAATCAAAAGCATTCATCGAGTTATTCTATGAACGTTTAGAAGTTGATAAAGACTTAGCACAAGCGCTGGTTGATATCGGTTTTACCAGTATCGAAGAAGTGGCTTACGTACCAATCGAAACCTTCTATGATATTGAAGGCTTAGATGATGAAGCGATTGAGATGATTCAAGAGCGTGCTAAAGAAGTCGTTATCGCTGACGAGCTGGTTAAACAACAGAACATGAAAGAGCCAAGTCAAGAGCTCCAAGAGCTTGAAGGTATGACCGTCAATTGGGCCTATAAAATGGCACAAAAAGATATTATTACCGTTGATGATTTGGCAGAACAAGCCGTCTTCGATTTAGAAGATATCGAAGGATTAGACTCTGAAACTGCAGGAAAACTCATCATGAAAGCTCGGGAATCTTGGTTCGATGAATAAGCGGTAACTGCATATCGCTGTCTTTTGGTGATATGCTATTGAGAATAAAGCGCTGGTATCTATTTATAAATATCAGCCTTAACCCAATCATTTGTAGCCAACAACTGAATTGAACATATAGCAAATAATAGACAGTAGGTGATAATAAATGGCAGATAAGACCGTCAAAGAACTGGCAGAAATGGTAGGCAAAACTACAGATGCTGTAAAGCAGCAATTAGTAGACGCTGGCCTGCCTGCTCGCGCAGAGGATGACCTAGTCACCGAGCTTGAGCAAGAGAAGCTGGTGACGTATTTAAAACAAAGTCATGGTCAACAAGAAAAGCGTCGTATTAGTCTTAAATCTAAGACGACCAGTACCGCACGTGTGACCGGCTCTTCGGGTAAATCTAAGAGCGTCAATGTTGAAGTGCGTAAAAAGAAAGTATTTGAAAAGCCTGATCCAGAAAAAATGGCTGAAGATTTAGCGGCGCGTGAGCAAGCTCTGATTGAGTCTCAAGAACGTGCAGCCAAAGAAGCTGAAGAACGTGCAGCGACTAAGAAAAAATCTGAAGAACGTCAAGCAGCAACCTTAGCTGCTATGCGTGCAAGCTTAGGCTCTGGCAAAAAATCAAGCGATAAAAATGACGACATCTCTACATCAGTTGTCGTGAAAAAAGGTGGTAAAGCCACTGTTGAAGTTAAGCCTAAAGAACAGCCGAAGAAAAAAGTTGCTGCAACCAAACCAAAAGTTGAGACAGCAGCTGAGCGTAAAGCTCGCGAAACACGTGAAAAAGAAGAAGCGCGTTTGCGTGAAATCGAAACAGAAACTCGCCGTACTCAAGCTGAAGAGGCGCAAAAGCGTACACTTGAGCAAATGCGTAAAATGGCTGGTAAATATACGGACCAGCCTGCTGCTGAAGTTCGTAAAGACGAACCATTGGCTGAAGGTCTAGTCGGTGATGCATTAGAAGAGTCATTTGAAAAAGAACGTCGTGAAATCAAACGCGGTGCAAGCAGTACTGGCGCTCGTGGCCGTCGTCGTAAAAACCAAGATGAGCGTGAAATCAAAAACCGTAAAAACGGTTTGCGTTCAACACAAGCATCACAGCATAAGTTTGAAAAACCAGTTGAAAAAATCGTTTATGACGTTGAAATTAGTGAGCAAATTACAGTAGCAGATCTTGCTCAACGTATGGCCGTTAAAGCTCGTGAAGTGACTAAATTGCTCATGAAAATGGGTGAAATGGCTCGTGAATCAGATACGATTGATCAAGCGACAGCAAGCTTGCTTGTTGAAGAAATGGGTCATAATCCAGTACCAGTCAGTGATACCAAAGTTGAAGATGATCTACAGTATGCGGTTGATGAGCGTAGCAGTAACATTCAGACTCGTCCGCCAGTCGTAACGATCATGGGTCACGTCGACCATGGTAAGACCTCACTGCTAGATAAAATTCGTGAAACGAAAGTGGCGACTGGTGAAGCGGGCGGTATTACACAGCATATCGGTGCTTACCATGTAAAAACCGAGCGCGGTGTCATTACTTTCCTTGATACTCCGGGTCACGCGGCCTTTAGTGCCATGCGTTCACGCGGTGCTCAAGCGACTGATATCGTTGTACTTGTCGTCGCCGCTGATGATGGCATGATGCCACAGACAGCAGAAGCCATCGATCATGCACGTGCTGCTGGTACGCCAATTATCGTTGCTATCAACAAAATGGATAAGCCAGGCGCTGATCCTGACCGTGTTCTTAATGAATTGACGACGAAAGAAGTCATATCAGAAGAATGGGGCGGTGATACACCAATGGCCCGTATCTCAGCCAAAACTGGCGAAGGTATTGACAACTTACTAGAGTTTATTAGCTTACAAGCTGAGCTAATGGAATTAGAAGCGCCACTAGACGGTGCGGCACAGGGTGTTGTCATCGAATCAAGACTTGAAAAAGGTCGTGGTCCTGTTGTGAGTGTCCTAGTCAAAAAAGGGACACTGAAACAAGGTGACTTGGTTCTAGCTGGTGAGCATTATGGTAAAGTTCGTGCATTAACAGACGAGCATGGTCAGCGTATTAAGTCCGCTGGTCCTTCTATCCCTGTAGAGATTTTAGGTTTGCCTGAAACACCTGCTGCTGGTAGCGAATTCTTAGTAGTAACGGATGAGAAAAAAGCTCGTGAAGTCGCGGACTTTAGAACCAACCGTGAGCGTGAGCGTCAACTCGAGCGTCAAAATGCCATGCGTCTAGAGAGCATGTTTGATCAGATGGGCCAAGGCGATGTGTCATTCTTGAATATCGTATTAAAGACAGATGTACGTGGTTCACTTGAAGCACTACTAGCTGCATTGAATGAATTGTCAACTGACGAAGTGAAAGTCAGAGTCATCAGTTCAGGCGTTGGCCCGATTTCTGAATCTGACGTAACACTTGCAGAATCTAGTGAAGCGGTACTACTAGGCTTTAACGTTCGTGCAGATGCCACCGCACGCCGCAAAGCAGACACTGCTAACATGGATATTCGCTACTATAGCGTCATCTATGGCTTGATTGATGATGTGAAATCAGCAATGAGCGGTATGCTTGCTCCTGAACATCGTGAGAAAATCCTTGGTGTTGCAGACGTTCGTGAAGTATTCCGTTCTAGTAAGTTTGGTGCTGCGGCTGGTTGTATGGTGGTCGAAGGTACAATTTATCGCAACAAACCTATCCGCGTATTGCGCGCTGACCAAGTTATCTTTACTGGTCAATTGCAATCATTGCGTCGTTATAAAGAAGACGTTAATGAAGTACGTACTGGCATGGAATGTGGTCTGGCCGTTCGTGGCTATGACGTCGAAGCTGGCGATAAGATCGAAGTCTTTGAAATTCAAGAGTTCGCACGTACTATCTAAAGCTGCTGTTCGATAGCAGAGTATGTATTAAAGCAACATGCGTAATCCGCAGAGCTTTTCAGATACTCTGCTAATATTCAGCTGTACTTAGGCCTAACAGGTACACCCTGCTAGGCCTTTTTTAGTAAATATCAGCCCTTAAATGTATTAATAAGCAAATGGGCTAATCAATGAAAACAAGCCCTACCAAATTAAGGTAATAAAATGAACCAACGTTTACAACGATTGTCGGATCAAATTCAGCGTGAGCTGGCTGTTCTTATTCGTGACGAAGTCAATGACCCTCGTCTGACAGGTTTTGTCACTATTTCTAGCGTCAAAGTCAGTCCAGATCTAGGTTATGCTGATGTCTATGTCACTATCATGGAGCCTGAGCTCAATGATGCCATGAACAAGACCAATCATGAAGAAAGTATCAAAGTACTAAATAAAGCCGCAGGGTTTTTGCGTACTGAATTAAGTCATAGCCTAAAGACACGTACCACGCCGCGCCTACGCTTTCACTATGATGAAGTGACTGCTCGTGGTAATTATATGATGGACTTGATTAGTAAGGCTGTCACCAAAACTGAGCAAAACGAGAATGACGAGTAAAGTATTATTATGTCTATAGCGTCTAAGCAAGTGGATAAAAAAGCCAAAACAACACCCGATAAAATAAAGGTTTCGGGGGTTGTTTTGGTGGATAAACCTAAAGGCATGACCTCACAGCAAGTCGTGTCAAAGGTGAAGTATTTGTTTAAATCACCGATACACGACAGCAAAAAGGCAGGTCATACGGGTACGCTTGATCCAATGGCGACAGGTTTACTGCCTATTTGTTTGGGTGAAGCAACCAAGTTTAGCCATTATCAACTGGATGCAGATAAGTCTTACCAAGCGACTGTCTTGCTGGGTAGCCAGACAGATACAGGTGATGCCGATGGTCAAATTGTGGCACAAGCATCTATTGCAGAATTCGATGATGCCTCGTTAGCCACTATCGCCCAGCAGTTTTTGGGCGCCCAGCAGCAGATACCACCGATGTACTCGGCGCTAAAAAAAGATGGTAAAAAGCTTTACGAATATGCCCGCGCTGGTATTGAAGTTGATAGACCGCCAAGAGATATCACTATTAAAGCAATTGATTTAAAAGCAATTGCTCACGAGCAGATCCAATTGACAGTGACTTGCACTAAAGGTACTTATGTACGTGTTCTCGGTGAAGATATTGCCAAGGCGTTAGGTACGTTGGGACATTTGACCGCATTGCGACGTACGCAAGTGGGCAACTTCCGTATTGACGATGCTATTGCTTTATCAACATTAGAAGAGAGTGAGTTAGATAGCCGACAGTCTTGGTTATTGCCTGTCGATGCTTGTATTGATCTTGATGCTGAGCTGATACTGACAGAGGAACAGTGTGCTCGCGTACATATGGGACAACGTCTGAATGTGTTTGATCAGCTTACAGGCACGCTCAAAGACTACGTATCAGAGATGGTTTCTGATCAGCTGTCTGACAATACTGAAGCCAGTATTCACAATGCCGATTCTGACATTAATATCGATAGTGAGGCAAACGCTGGCCGCGATACTGAAGCATCTCAGCTTTTAGCGCATGAAATACCTGTAGACATACGCTTACTTAATGAGCAAGAAGAGTTCCTTGGGTTGGGTGCTGTTAGTCTAAATGGTCGATTGCAGCCAAAAAAATTAATTCAGCGTTAGTTTTATTCTTGTTAAATAAGGTGCGATAAAGCCTTTTTGGCTTACTAAGAGTTTACACTAATCACATACCGTCACATTTTATTGCAGGTTTCACCTATGGTGGAACCTGTTTTTTTTGTACATTAGATACATCAGTTAGGGAATACTGAATAAAAAAAATAAAATGGACAGATGCCATAAGAATAAAAAATAATAAATTAAAATGATGGGAAAATGTCAAAAGGAAGTATTTCTACAAAAATAAAATATGTCAGAGGATGACTGTTTGCTTAACAATAATTGCTGAATAAGAATAAAAA